>DATFEN010000263.1:0-9105 GCA_035251085.1 Vicinamibacteria bacterium
CACGGTCAACGCCTTCCGGCCGACGAGCCGGAAGGGCGCCCACTCACGCAGGAAGTGCACGCCTTCGACGAGGCAGTCCGTGGTGACCAGCGTGATTCCGCCGGTCTCCACCGCCGCGGCGTCGTCGCCGACGCCGATCACCACGCCGGCGCCCGACGGGATCCGTGCCCGGAGATGGCGCAACAGCGCGCGCTCGCCGACGTCACGGACGGGCGTCTCGGGCGGGAACACGAGCAGAGAGAGTAGCAGAAACGGGAGGCGCAGCCCGCCATGGGGCAACTACTGCTGTGCCATCGGAGCAAACGGGGCCGAGTCTCCTTGCCGGTCCTGAGGGATTCAATCCCGAAGAACCGGAACTCAATGAAGCACGAGGCCCCGTTTGCGAAGCCCAGGGACGCGAGCGTCTCTGCTAACCGTTGCTCGCGTCCCGCGTTGAGATGAAGGTCCCCCGCCGTTGCCGTGTGGATAGGGTGACCTGAACCTGGTCACCAGGTGGGAGCCCTGCGACCCGCTTCAGGCTTCCTCGCTCGGAGGCATGCACACCACGGGTCGACGACGGACCCCCGTCGCTAAGGACGTTGGTTCAAGGTTTCCGCATCCATCACGAACAATGCAGGGGACACGCTACGATGATAGGGCTGTCGAGCGGAATGGGCAACCGGAGCGCCCGCAGCTCCTTCAGTCGGCGAGCGCCGCCTCCAGCTCCTTGGCGAGTGCAGCGGCACGCCGGCCGAGCGCCTCCTCCCGGCCACCATGGGCGCGGGCTTGCATCAGCTCGTCGGCGAGGTTCAGGGCGGCGAGCACCGCCACGCGCACCGAGTCGACTGCGCCGGCGGCCTTGGCCACTTCCCTCATGTGCTCGTCCACGAGGCCGGCGAGACGATGGAGGTACGCTGGATCCTCCCCCGCGCGCAGCGAGTAGCTCTGGCCGAAGATCTCGACCTGCACCATGTTCGGCTTGTCGGTCATGGCCGCGGCCTCGCTTTCCGCTTCGCGTCTATTCCAGATTATCCAGCACGTCGACGAGCTTCGCGACCCGCTCCTTCACCTCGGCACGCTCGGCCCGCAGGCTCTTCAGCTCCTTCTCCAGCCCGTCCACCTGCCGGTGGAGGTCCGTCGCAGCGCCCTGCTGCTTCTCGAGGGCGTGGAGCCGCTTCTCGACGTCCGCCACGTGCTTTCTGCCCTCTTCGAGGCGATGTTGCTGGTCCGCGTTCTCCTTGCGGAGGCGTTTGACCAGGTCGACGGCCTTTTTGACCTTCTCTTCCAGCCGATCGAAGCTCTCCATCGTCACTCCCCGCGGATCTCAGCTCCCCGCTCCCTCAGGACGCGCGCGGCCCCCTCGACCGATGCCTGGACCTCTTCGCTCGTCAGGGTACGCTCCGGCTCTTGATAGCGCAGGGTCAGCATCAGGCTGACCTTGCCCTCGGGCACCGGCGGACGGTCGTAGCGATCGCTCACGTGGATGGATCGCAGCAGCGCGCCGGCGCCCTGGCGCGCCCACATCACGAGCTGATCGGCCGCGACTGACCGCTCCACCAGGACCGACAGGTCCCGCGACACGGCGGGATGGCGCGGCAGCGGCTGCGTCCTCACGTTGGAGAGTTTCGCTTCGAAGAGCGGGTCGAGGCGCAGCTCGGCCACGACGGTCTCGCCACGCAGCTCGAGGCGCGCCGCCGCCTCTGGATGCAGCGCCCCGACGTAGCCCAGCGCCTCGCCGCCCACGAGCAGGCCCGCGCTCTTCCCTGAATGAAGCCAAGGAGGCACCGGTCCCTTTCCGAAGTTCAGCACCCAGCCCATGCGAGCGGCGAGCAGCTCCAGCATGCCCTTGGCGTCGAAGAAATCCACGCTGCGGGCCGGCTCGGACCAGTGCTTCGGGCGCGCCGCGCCCGCGAGCAGGAGACCTAGCTGCGTGTGTTCCTCGACCACGCTTCCGGCGGGGGCGAACACGCGGCCGATCTCGAAGACCCGCACGTCGTGGCGTCCCAGACTCAGGTTTCGCTTCAGCGTGTCGAGGAGGCCAGGGTCCACGAGCGAGGATCGCAGCAGGCCCTCCACGTCCGCCAGCGGGTTCGCGATGGGGACCGCCGGGCGTGCCTCCAGCCCGGGCGAGACGAAGGAGAGCCGCACCACCTCGTCGAGACCCGCTCCGACCAGCACCTCCCGCACTCGGCGAGCGCCGCTCTGCTCCTCGCGGAGATGGCCGCCACGCGTCGCCGGAGGAAGCGTCGAGGGGATCTTCTCGAGCCCGAAGTGACGGCCCACTTCCTCGATCAGGTCGGCCTCGCGGTTGACGTCGCTGCGCCAAGAGGGAATCCCGATGCGGCGTCCTCCGTTTTCCGCGTTCCCGACGGCGAATCCGAGGCCCTCGAGGATCGCCGAGGCCTTCGCTTCGGGCACGTCCACGCCGAGGAGCGTGCGCTGGCGCGACGCCCGCAGCACGGCACTGCGCCCCGGGCGCGGCGCCGGGTGGACGTCGATCAGCCCGGGACGGACGCTGCCCGCACCGATGCGCTGGAGCAGGTGGGCGATGCGGGCGGTGGCCCGCACGGGCTCGTGGGGGTCCGCGCCACGCTCGAAACGATGCGAAGCCTCGGTGCGCATCCCGAGCGCACGCGCGGCGCGACGGATCGTCAGGGGGTCCCAGTAGGCTGCCTCCAGGGCGACCACGCGCGTCTCATCCGAGACCTCGCTCCAGGCTCCGCCCATGATCCCGGCCAGTGCGAGAGCATCGGCCGGCCCCGCCACCACCCCGACGCGTGGTGTCAGGACGCGGTCTACGTCGTCCAGCGTCTTCAACTTCTCGCCTTGGTGAGCCCAGCGCACGTGCAGCTCCCCCCGCGGGATCTTCGCCAGATCGAAGGCATGAGAAGGATGGCCGAGCTCCAGCATCACGTAGTTGGTCAGGTCCACGACGTTGCTGATCGGGCGAACGCCGACGGCCTCGAGTCGGTCGCGCAGCCATGCCGGCGCCGGTCCGATCCGCACGTCCAAGACGCGCGCGCAGAATCGTGGGCACAGTTCCGCCGCCTCGATCGCGACACGCAGCGCTTCAGCCGCGGGCGGGCCCGTCTCGACGAGCTCCGTTGCGAGCGGGTTGAGCTGCAGACCATAGATGACCGCCGCCTCGCGCGCCAAACCGCGGACGTTCATGCAATCGACCCGGTTCGTCGTGATGTCGAGTTCCAGGACGGCCTGGTCGCCATCCCCCTCGACGGCGTCCACCGCCAGGCCGACCAGCGTGAGGTCGTTGGCGAGGCGGCGCGGCTCGACGGTGATGTCGACGTGCTCCTTGAGCCAGCTGACCGGGACTCGCACGTTGCCTTAGCCCCCCTCCCTGTCCCTCCCCCAAGGGGGAGGGAAGGGCGGTCCAAGAGCCCCGGAGCGTGCTTCCCCTTCCCCGTTCGGGAAGTGGAAGCACGCCGGCCAAGAGTCGTGCGACCCGAAGCTGGCTATTGCCCTCGCCATCGCGTTGGCATTCATCCGCGGAATTGCTCGAGGAAGCGGAGGTCGCCGCCGTAGAAGAGGCGGATGTCGCCGACGTCGTGGCGCAGGATGGCGACGCGCTCGATGCCGAGGCCGAAGGCGAAGCCCGAAACCAACTCCGGATCGTAGACGACCCGTCCCAGGCGCGCGTTGACGGCCTCGAAGACCGCTGGGTTGACCATGCCCGAGCCCATGATCTCGAGCCAGCCCGTGCTCTTGCAGACGCGGCAGCCCCTCCCTCCGCACGCCACGCAGCCGAGGTCGACCTCGACCGAAGGCTCCGTGTATGGGAAGTACGAAGGCCGGAAGCGCACCGGCTGCTCCTCGCCGAAGAGCGCGTGCAGGAAGGCTTCGATCGTGCCCTTCAGATCACCCAGGCTGATGCCCGGACCGACGACGAGGGCCTCGATCTGCTGGAACATCGGCGAGTGCGTCAGGTCGGGGGCATCGCGCCGATAGCACTTGCCAGGGCAGATGATCCGCACCTCGGGAGGGTGACTGTTCTCGAGCATGTATCGGATCTGACTCGTCGAGGTGTGCGTGCGCAGCAGGAGCCCGTTCGTGCCCGAAAGGTAGAACGTGTCCTGCATGTCGCGGGCCGGATGGTCCTTCGCCATGTTCAGGGCTTCGAAGCAGTGGTAGTCGTCGTCGACCTCGGGCCCGTCGTACACCTCGTAGCCCATGGCCACGAAGATGTCCTCGAGCTCCTCCCGCACCGACGTGAGCGGGTGGCGCCGGCCCTGCCACGGGATCCGGCCCGGCAGGCTGGTGTCGACGCGGTCGCGCGCGAGCCGCTCCTCGTGCTGGCGCGCCTCGAGCCGCGCTTTCAGCGACTCGTGTCGCCTCTCGAAGTCGTTCTTGACCTCGTTGAGCGCCTGGCCGGCCGAACGCCGCGCCTCGGCTGCGAACGAACCCAGCGACTTCAGCAGCTGCGTGACCGCACCCGCCTTGCGCCCCAGGAACCGGTCGTGGACGGACTGAAGGCCGTTCGCGTCCTGGACGCGGTCGAGCGCATCCGCGAACTCCGCGCGGAGCGCGGTCAGACGCGCCTTCAGTTCGTCGCCGGGCTCGGGCATGAACCGGAGCGCGCGGCCGTCAGGCCGTCGCCGCTTTCGCCGATTCGACCAGCTTTGCGAACGCCCCCGGATCCTTCACGGCGATCTCGGCGAGCGACTTCCGGTCGAGCGCGACGCCGGCGCGCTTCAGGCCAGCGATGAACTGGCTGTAGGTCAGGTCGTGCTGCCGCGCGGCCGCATTGATGCGGATGATCCACAGGCGCCGAAAGTCGCGTTTCTTGTTGCGACGTCCAGCGTAGGCGTAGTTGCCGGCCTTGTCGGCAGCCTCCTTGGCGAATTTGTAGAGCTTGCTCTTACCAAGGAAGAAGCCCTTTGTGATGGACAGGAGCTTCTTCCGCTTGGCGCGGCGGTTGCTCCCACGCTTGACTCTCGGCACGGGGAACGTCCTTCGGATGCCCGGCCGGAGATCGGCCGGCCCGCTGCTCTTCCAGGCGTCAGCGAAGCCCGGGCCGCTCGACGGCGACCCCGAGAAACCGTGATCTTACCCCAGAAGCATCTTGCGGACGCGGCTCTGGTCCGCGTCCGAGACGAGGGTGGCCCCCCGGAGGTGGCGCTTGCGGCCCGTCGCCTTCTTCGTGAGGATGTGGCGCTTCATCGACTTGTTGCGCTTGATCTTGCCGCTGGCCGTGAGGCGGAAGCGCTTCGCGGCCGCCCGGCGCGACTTCAGCTTGAGCTTCTTCTTCGGCTTTCTCATCGGTGGCTCTCCGTGACCGCCTCGGACTTCCGCGGCTTCTTCTCCACGGCCTTCTTGGGACCGAGGATCTGGATCATGGTGTTGCCCTCCAGTCGCGGCGAGCTCTCGACCATGGCGACGTCGGCGAGCTCCTGAGCCAGGCGCTGCAGGATCTGGCGACCGATCTCGCTGTGGACCGCCTCCCGGCCGCGGAAGATGCAGGTGGACTTGACCTTGTTGCCTTCGAGAAGGAAGCGTTCGGCGTTGCGCTTCTTGAACTGGTAGTCGTGCTCGTCGATCTTGGGCCGGAACTTCACTTCCTTCACCAGGATCTGGCGCTGGTGGCGCCGCGCCTCGGACTCGCGCTTGGCCTGCTGGTAGAAGTACTTCCCGGCGTTCATGATCTTGCAGACGGGCGGGGTGGCCGCGGCTGCGATCTCGACCAGGTCGAGCCCCTTCTCCTCGGCGATCATCAGCGCCTCGCTGGGCGGCATGATCCCGAGCTGCGCGCCGTCATCGTCGATGACGCGGACCTCCTTGGACCGGATACGGTCGTTGATCCGGACGGACTTGGCGTCTATCGCGCACCTCCAGCGTTCTGCTGCGTCTCGCCCTCGCTCGTGGCGCGCTCGGCGCTCAGGCGGGCGAGCTTGTGCTTCCACGGCCCGAGCGGCCCGCTGCCCAGGTCCCCTGCCGTGCGATGGCGCACGGAGATGACGCGGGCTTTCGGATCCGCGGCCTCCTTCTTGCCGACCACGAACATGTAAGGCACTTTCTGTGCCTGCGCTTCTCGGATCTTGTAGCCCATGCGCTCGGCCCGCGCGTCCACGTGCACGCGAAGGCCGGTCCCGCGCAGCTCCTCGGCGATGCTCCGGGCGTACTCGTGCTGGTCGTCGGTGACGGGGATGACCACGGCCTGCACCGGGGCGAGCCAGAGCGGGAACGCGCCCGCGTAGTGCTCGATGAGCACGCCGAAGAAGCGCTCCAGGCTGCCGAGCAGCGCCCGGTGGATCATGACCGGCTGGTGGGCCTTGCCGTCCTCGCCGATGAACTCGAGCTGGAAGCGGTTCGGGTTGTGGAAGTCCACCTGGATCGTCGAGCACTGCCAGGCGCGGTCGAGGGAGTCCTTGATCTTCATGTCGATCTTCGGCCCATAGAAAACGCCCTCGCCCGGGTCCACCCGGTAGGGCAGGCCGCGCGTCTCGAGCGCCTTCTTGAGCGCCGCCGTCGCGACCTCCCACTGCTCGTCCGTGCCGCTCGCGTTCGCGGGCTTCGTCGACACGAAGGTGTCGTAACGGTCGAAGCCGAAGGTGCGCAGGATGCCGGTCACGAAGTCGAGGACGCCCAGGATCTCGTCGTCGAGCTGATCCGGGCGGCAGAACAGATGCGCGTCGTCCTGGGTGAAGCCGCGGACGCGCATCAGGCCGTGGAGCACGCCGGAGCGCTCGAAGCGGTACACGGTGCCGAGCTCGGCGAAGCGCAGCGGAAGCTCACGGTAGCTGCGCAGGTGCGAGCGGAAGATCGTGATGTGGAACGGGCAGTTCATCGGCTTGAGCTGATACTCGACGCCCTCGATGTCGATGGGCGAGTACATGTTGGCCTTGTAGTACTCGGTGTGCCCGCTCGTGTGCCAGAGGTCGATCTTGGCGATGTGGGGCGAATAGACGAGGTCGTAGCCGCCCCGCAGATGCTCGTCGCGCCAGTAGTCCTCGATCTGCTTCCGGATCAGGCCGCCCTTCGGATGCCAGAGGATCAGCCCGGCGCCCGTCTCGTCGGCTACCGAGAAGAGGTCCAGCTCGCGGCCGAGCTTGCGGTGGTCGCGGCGCCTGGCCTCCTCGAGCCGGTGCAGGTGCTGGTCGAGCTCGTCCTGCGTGAAGAAGGCGTAGCCGTAGATGCGCTGCATCTCGGGATTGCCCTCGCGGCCCTTCCAGTACGACTGCGATGCGCCGTCCTTCAGCTTGAAGGCCTTGATGTGGCCGGTCGAGGGCAGGTGCGGCCCGAGGCAGAAGTCGATGAACTCCCCCATCGTGTAGCATTGGACCGTCTCGCCCGCCTTCTCGCGCACGAGTTCGCACTTCAAGGCCTGGCCCTTCTTCGCGAAGAGTTCGAGCGCCTCAGCCTTGGGGATCAGCTTCTTCTGGATCGGCCGATCCTGCTTCACGATCTCAGCCATCCGCTTCTCGATGGCCGCGAGGTCCTCGGGCGCGAACGGCCGGGGCACGAGGAAGTCGTAGAAGAAGCCATCCTCGGTCGGCGGGCCGATGCCGCACTGTGCATCGGGGAACAGCTCCATGACCGCCGCCGCGAGCAGGTGGGCGGAGGAGTGGCGGTAGATCTCGATCGGGGAATCGGCCGGCTTGGTCTCGCCCGAGGGTCCGGTGGTGTCGAGAGGCTCCAAGAGCGTCGACGACATCTACCGGCGGGACATCACTGACACGATCCTCAGCGAAAACCTCCGAGTCAAACTCTGGTAGGCGCGGGTGGAATTGAACCACCGACCTCTTCCGTGTCAAGGAAGCGCTCTACCACTGAGCCACGCGCCTGCGACACGACGGAAAACGAATGGTACCGGCGGCTTGCGAGGCTGTCAATGTTCATTGGGCGCTTGCATTTCTGCGCCCTCAAGCCTACTTTTGTCCCGAGCATAGAGGACGCCCGCGAGGGGGGCCCCTCCCCCCCAACGATAGACGGCGTTCCTGGAGCGCCGGCCTCCCCTCGGGCCGCCCGTCTGAGGAGGCCCCATGGCCAAGCGGCGCTACGAGCTCGACAGCCGGGTCTTCACGATCTTTTTTCTCGTCGCGATCCCCTTCGTGGTCTTCGGCTCGTTCCTCGTGATCAGCATCGTGCGGGGCCGCTTGGAGACCGCCCTCGGCGCCAGCTTCGAGCAGCAGGCGGTCGGCACGAAGCTGCAGCTCGAACGCTACGTCGCTGATCAGATCGTCCACCTTCGCATCCTCGCCAACATTCCGTCGGTTCAGGCTGCCGTGCGAGGCTCGGGCGGCGCGCCAGCGGATTCCGGCCGTCTGGAGGCCGCCTGGGCCAGCGGCGAAGATGCCAGCGGCCTGGCGGGCCTGCTCCAGTCGCCCCTCGCGAGCCAGTTGCGCGACCTCGTACGACTGCGTCCCGCCCTGCGCTTGATACAGGTCGCAGATGAACAAGGACGGCTGGTCGCCAGCTCGAGCCGGGCGGGTCGCTTGTTGAACGGCGAGGCTCCGTGGTTCCGGACCATCGCCCGCCAGGAGGCAGAGGAAGCATTCGTGGGCGACATCCGAATGCAGCCGAACGGCTCATTGCCGCTGCTCGAAATCGCCTACCCCGTCATGGATGCGGAGCGCGGGTTCGTCGGCGGCGTTCGCGCGCTGCTGGACGCGGGCGATCTCTACGGCGTCCTCGGACCGGTGCGCATCGGCCGTACCGGCCACGCCGTGCTGCTGCGCGCCAGCGACGGCATGATACTGGCCTCCGACGAGGGCGCAGTGCTCCGGTCGGTGTTTCCGGGCTTCGAAGCCGTTCAAAGCGCCACCGAGCGCGGCCGGGGTCACTGGCGTGTCCCCGAGATCCGCCGCGAGGGAACGATCGTGGAGCCAGAACGCCTCGTGGGCTTCAGCCCTGTGGACCAGGTTCCGGGCGTGCGCTGGCTGGTCGCCGTCGAGCAGGACGCCGACGAAGCCGCGGCGCCGGTGACGGAGGTGACGCGCTACCTCTGGATCCACTTCCTGGGGGCCTTCGGCAGCGTCGCCTTGCTCGCGCTGTACCTCTCCTTCAAGCTCGAGCAGCCGGTCATCGAGGACGAGCTGCACCTCCACGAGGAGCACGTGCCCGTGGCGTTCCGGAAGACGGGCTGACAACAGATTGGCCCGAAAACACGGAGGA
>DATFEN010000198.1:0-28949 GCA_035251085.1 Vicinamibacteria bacterium
CTGCTCGCGCTGGGCCGCGCGTCGCTTCGGCTCGACGCGCCTGCCGCCGGGAGAGCCTTCGCCGACGCCCTGCGTCAAGGCGAGACGCGCAGCGGTCTGGTCTCGGCAGCGCGCCTCGGTGCCGCGCTGGTTTCGCGCGACGAGCGCGCAGTGCGTGAGGCCCTCCAGGGTCTCGAACGCTGGGGGGACCGCCGGCTCGTTGCGTTCGGGCTGATCGACGCTCGGGAGCTGATGCCGGAGGCGATGGGTCTGCCGACGCCGACGTCGCAGCCTGTGGCGAACGACCTCAATGTGTCCCTGTGTCCGGCGAGCCAGGCCGTCGCCGCTGCCGGCGTCGTCGCGCTGAGGGAAGGGAGCTGGCCGGAGAGGTTCGCGGCCGCGACCGAGGCGCTGCGCCCCGCGCTGGGCTGGCACCGAGCCGTGTGGGTCGGTCCGGGTTCGCTGGAGCGGCGTGCGGGGAGCCCTGCGGTCGCAGGGCTGCGAGAGGACGAACTGGCGCAGCAGCTCGCGGCGCGCAGCTCGAAGCCCGCATTCTGGGACCTGAGCGGCGAACTGGGCCGGCATCCGACGTGCGTGGCTCACGGCCTTCGGGCCGCTCTCGTCGCTCCAGCCCGCGAAGATGCCTGGCTCTACTTCGACGTTCGCGAACCGGTTCGTGACCCGGCCCTCGGCCTCGGCATCGTGTCCGCGATCGCGCGCCTCCTGGGCTCGGCACGCGCCGACGATGGGCCGGCCGCGGCGGCCGAGGATGCTGGCGCAGCCTTCCCTGACCTGCTCGGGAACTGCGAGGGCATGCACGAGGTGCGCGCAGCAATTGCGAACGTTGCAGCCTCGGCGATGGCCGTCCACGTCTTCGGGGAGACGGGCACCGGCAAGGAGCGGGTGGCGCAGGCGCTGCACTCGGCCTCGGGCCGGAGCGGACCGCTGGTCGCGGTCAATGCGGCGCGCCTCGAAGACGGGCTGTTCGAATCGGAGATGTTCGGACATGTGAAGGGCTCTTTCACGGGCTCGACAGGGGATCGCGACGGGCTCGCGGCGGCCGCCCACGGAGGGACGCTCTTCCTCGACGAGGTCACCGAGCTGTCGGGGCGCGCCCAGGCCAAGCTGCTGCGCTTCCTCGAGACCGGCGAGTACGTGCGGATGGGGGAGACGCGGCCGCGCCGCGCCGACGTGCGCGTCGTCTCGGCCGCCAACGTGCCGGTCGCGGAGCGCGTCCGGGAGCAGCGCTTCCGGCAGGACCTGATGTACCGCCTGGTCGATTACACCATCGTGCTGCCTCCGCTTCGCGAGCGAGGCACAGATGCTTTGCTGCTCGCGCGTCACTTCCTGCGCGGCTACGCGGAGTCCGAGGGGCGGCCGTGTCCGCGCCTGGGGGCGGCGGCGGTGAAGGCCCTGCTCGCCCACGCCTGGCCCGGCAACGTGCGCGAGCTGCGCAAACAGATGCACCGCGCGGTGGTGCTGGCGCGCGACGGCACCGTCCAGCCGGAGCACCTTCAGCTCCAGGCGGAGGGCGGCGCTCGTGAACGGGCGACCCTGCGCGAGGCGCGGGCAGCCTTCGAGCGCGATCTGCTGGAGCGCCGCCTGGCGGAGCACGGCGCGTGCCGGACCCGGGCCGCCGCGGCCCTCGGCATCACGCGTCAAGCGCTGGCGCTCAAGATGCGACAGTACGCCCTGTAGTCCTACCTGGGAGCGTCGACGGCGTGCACGATCAGGGCGGCGTGCAGGCGCCGCACGGCCTCGCCGACGTTCGCCTCGTCGAGAAGGAAGCTGATGCGGAAGCTCGACGTGGCCAGGCCCAGGATCGGGCCGATGCCCTCCAGCGCGGCGAGCGCAGCCCGCAGGTTGCGATGGCTCGCGTTGATGCCGGCTCCGATGGCGGACACGGCGCCGAAACCCTCGCGGAGCGCGACGGCGTCCCCCCAGCGGGCACGCAGTGCGTCACGCAGACGCGGGAAGTCGTGGATGTTCTCGAGCGACAGGACGAACGACGCGTGGCTCGGGGCGGCGGAACGGAAGAGCAGCTCCTTGCCCGACGTTTCGAGAGCATCGAGCTCTTCGAGGACGGCGCGAAGCCGGCTGGCGTCCGGCGAAGCGACGCTCGCCAGGACGAGGCGCGCCTCGCTCGCGATCCCCACCACGCGTCCTGGCGCGCGGGGCGGGAGCTTGCGGACGATCGTCTCGCCCAGGCCGCCTGCCGTGGCCCGCGCGAACAGTGCGATGCCGCGGTCCTTGGCGAACTCCACGGCCTGCGCGTTCAGGACCGTCGCGCCGGCTTCGGCCAGCTCCTGCATCTCTTCGTACGACAGCGCGCTCAGGCGCCGAGCCTCGGGCACCAGGCGGGGATCGGCGCTGTACACACCGTCGACGTCGCTATAGATCTCGCAGGCCTCCGCGTCGAGGGCGGCGGCGAGCGCGACCGCGGTGGTGTCGGAGCCGCCGCGCCCGAGGGTCGTGATCTCCTTCCGGTACGAGACTCCCTGGTAGCCCGCGACGATCACGACGCGCCCGCGCAGCAGCTCGTCCTGGATGCGGTATGGGCGCACCTCCACGATCCGGGCGTTCGTGTGAGCGTCGTTCGTGATGATGCCCGACTGCGAGCCCGTGAAGCTCACTGCGGGCACCCCACGGGCATTGAGCGCCATCGAGAGCAGTGCCATCGCGATGCGCTCGCCGGCGGTCAGCAGCATGTCGAGCTCCCGGCGCGGCGGGTCGTCGGTCACACGGTGGGCCAGGGCGATCAACTCGTCGGTGGTGTCGCCCATGGCGGACACCACGACCACGACCTCCTTGCCGGCGCTCCGGGCGGAGGCCACGCGGGCGGCCACCGTGCGAATCCGGTCGACGTCGGCAACAGAGGAGCCGCCGTACTTCTGGACGATGACGCTCACTCGCTCTCCGGGCGCGGCGATTCTAACTGCTGGTGCTATCCTCCCCGCCCGTGCCCGAGGCCGGCCGCGTCGAGCGCCCGACGACGCTCGAGAGCCTGATCGGCGTCCTCTCGAGCTGGCGCTTGCTCTCGGTGGCGCTCCTCTCCTTCCCATCCGGATTGCCGCTGGGTCTCGTCTGGATCGCGATCCCGACCTGGATGGCCACGGTCGGCGTCGACATCAAGGTGATCGGCCTCTTCACGCTGGCCCAGGCGCCGTGGACCTTCAAGGTCCTCTGGGCGCCGTTCATGGACCGCTACCCGCTGCCCTTTCTCGGCCGCAAGCGGGGCTACATCCTGGCGGCGCAGCTCGTGCTGCTTGCCCTCGGCCTGTGGCTGGCCGCCGAGTCCGGACGACCCGAGCCGCTCACGATCGGAGCGATCACGCTGGCGATCGCCTTCGCCTCGGCGAGCCAGGACATCGCCTACGACGCCTACACGGTGGAGGTCCTGCGCCGCGAGGAGCAGGGCCCGGCGGTGGGTGCGCGGGTCGCGCTCTACCGAGCGGCGATGTGGCTCTCCGGGCGGCTGACGATCACTGCCGCGGCGGCTGTTGGCTGGCCGGTCGTCAATGCGGTCGCCGCCTTCGCGTACCTGCCGGCCGCGGTCGTCACCTGGCGCGCGCCCGAGCCCGAGTCGGTCCCGGAGGCCCCCGCGACTCTGCGCCAGGCGGTGTGGGAGCCGTTCCTCGGGCTGCTGGCGAAGCACCGTGCCCTCGAGGTCCTCGCGTTCGTCGTGCTGTTCAAGTTGAGCGATCTGGTCACGCAGTCCCTGATCGGGCCGTTCCTCGTGCAGAAAGGCTACGACGCCGTCGACGTCGGCGTTGCGGCGGGCACGGTGAGCCTGCTGACGATCGTCGCCGGCACGTTCCTCGGCGGGGTGCTCACGCAGGCGCGCGGGCTCGGCCCCGCGCTCTGGATCTCAGGGCTCCTCCAGCTGTTCTCGAACCTCGGATACGCGGTCGTCGCAGAGATCGGCGTGAACCGGCCCGTCATGTACGCGGCCCAGGGGTTCGAGTATCTCTGCTCCGGACTGGGCACCGGCGCGTTCGGCGTGCTGCTGCTCCGCTTGACGCAAAGGCGTTTCTCCGCCACCCAGTACGCGCTGCTGTCGAGCCTGTTCTCGGTTCCACGCGTGATCGCGGGCCCCCCCGCCGGCCTGCTCGCAGACGCGCTCGGCTGGCGCGACTTCTACATCTCCACGCTGGTGATGGGCATCCCGGGTCTGCTCATGTTGCAGCGGTTCGTCCCCTGGGGCGTCCGCGAGCCGGAGTTCGGGGTCGAGGCCGTGCGTGGGGAGGCAATGGGCGCGGGTGCGATCGTCACGCGTGCCGGCCTCGCGTTCGGAGGAGCTCTGGCTCTCTGCGCAGTGAGCCTGGCCGGCGTCTCCGCGATCAAGGACTTCCGGGCCGGGCGCGCCTTCGATTTCTTACCCGCACTCGTGGACTTGTTGCGGCCCGACTCGCTCGGGATGTGGGTCTCCACCATGGGCGTGGTGGTCGTCGCGGCCGGGGCGGGCCTCGGGACCGCCGCTGCGCTCGCGGCGCGCGGCCGGCCGGCGTCGGAATAGGCCCTCCGCGTCGCGCGTATCATCGTTGAGGGAACCGGCACGGCGACGCCGGTGTCCAAGTGACGAAGGCCGGAGGTGGGGATGGCTTCGGACGTCGCCCTCTCGTCGGCGAAAGCGTTCGAGACAGCGCCCGGCGCCGAAGACGCTCTCGTCGCCTCGTGTCGCGAGGGCGATCCCGACGCCTTCGCGCGGCTCGTGGCGCAGCACGAGGGCATGGTCTTCGGCCTCGCGGCGCGCTTGCTGGGCGACCCTGAAGAGGCGAGGGACGTCGCCCAGGACGTGTTCCTCCAAGTCTACCGTGCGCTGGGCCGCTTCGAGGGACGCAGCCGGCTGAAGACCTGGATCTATCGGATCGTGGTGAACCAGTGCCGCAACCGGCGTCGCTTCTGGAGTCGCCATGCGAGGCGCGGCTCGTGTTCCCTCGAGGCGCTGACGGCGGCCGAGGAGGCGCGCCTCGCGGCCGGCCGCGACGAAAACGGGCCATTCGCCGATGTCGCGCGGCGCGAGCGCGTCGCACGCGTGCACGAGGCCCTCGCGAGGCTGCGCTTCGAGCATCGCGCGATCCTGTTGCTGCGCGAGCAGGACGGCCTGTCGTGCGAGGAAATCGCCGCCGCGCTCGGCATCGCCGAAGGCACGGTCAAGAGCCGCCTGGCCCGCGCGCGCGAGGCATTCCGCCAGGCGCTCGGGCCGAACAGCGAAGGAGAGATGCCTTGAGCTGCGACAGCGTCCGCGAGAAGCTCTCGCCGTATCTGGACGGCGACCTGGAGGCCGGCGAAGCGCGTCAGGTGTCGGCGCACCTCGAGGCGTGCGGCGGGTGCGGGTCGCATTGGCGATCGCTGCGCGAAGCCTTGCGGACGCTGCGGGCGCTTCCGGTCTTGAGCCCAGCCGAGTCGCTGGTGCCGCGAGTGATGACGCGAGTCGAGGTGGAGAGCCGAGGCCCCGGGCTCGCGCTGTTGTTCCGTCCCACCTGGAAAGCCCGGCCGCTGATCGTCCCGAGCCTGGTGTCGGCTGCGCTGGTCTTCGTAGGCGCGCTGGCGGGGGCGATCCTGCTCGACGCGGCACCGCGCCGCGTGCAGGACCGCTTCACGCTCGGTCGTGGCATCGACGGCAGCCCTCTGGTGCTGCTGGAGCTGGCTGCGCCGCGGCTCCAGGCGCCGGCCCTGGCCGACGACTTCGTGCCGTCACGCGAGGACTCGCACTTCTTCGAGACCGTCGTGACGCGCGACGGGCGAGTGGCCGAAGTGACGCTGCTCGATGGGCGCGCGGCCGATGCCGGCCGCATGATGAACGCGCTACTGCGTGAGCGCTTCGAGCCGGCACGCTACCGCGGGCGACCGGTCGCGGTGAACGTCTACCGGCTCATCAGCCGGCTCGACGTCCACGCGCCCGAGACGTAGTCGAGAACGGTTCGCACCTCGAGCCGCTCCAGGTCTCCGTCGAGCGCGCGCAGCGTCCTGGCCGCCACCCCTACGGGGGCCCAGACGACAGGATCGGTGGGGCCGAACAGCGCCAGGGTCGGTGTTCCGACGGCGGCCGCGAGGTGGCTGACCCCGGAGTCGTTGCCCACGTACAAGCGTGCGCGCTGCAGCAGCGCTGCGACGAAGGATACGCTGCGGTCGCGGGCCAGGACTGCGCGCTGCGCGATGCTGGCGAGGCGAGCGCTCACCGCGCGGTCGGCAGGACCGTCGATGAGCGCAAACGGCTCCTGGGGCGCCAGGGCATCGGCGAGGGCGGCGAATCGCTCCACCGGCCAGTTCTTCCGCGGCGATCCGCTGCCCGGATGGAGGGCCAGGAAGCGATCGGGCAGCCGGCTGGTCAGCTCGGCCGTCTCGACCGGCCTGGTGGACAGGGATGGGGGCTCGTCGTTTCGAACGGGGATCCCCAGTTCCCGGACCGCGTCGGCCAGCCATACGGAGACATGGCCCGCGCCCGGCGGCGGCGACGGATCACGCTGGATGACGGTCGGGATGATCTCGCCGAGGCGTTTCACGAGCGTCGCGTCCCGCGAGAACACGACCGCCGCGCCGAAGGCCGTCAGGAGCCGCAGCGAGGCGTCCGGAAGCGGCCCGGAGTCGTGGTGCAGCGGGGCGAAGGCGGCCGATTCCCAGGGCAGCAGCGTTCCGACCTCAGCGGGCCCGCCGCCCTCGAGGACCTGGCTCGGCGCCGCGGGCGCGAGCAGCGACACAACGCAGTCGGCCTCGCGCAGCGCCCAAACGGCGCGGCGCAGCAGCAGGACGTCTCCCAGGGCGCCGGCGCGGACGACGAGGACGTCCAGCGCCTACTTCACTTCCACGCGGGCCGATGCCACGTTGCCGAGCAGGTCGGTGGCCCTGACGACGAGGAGATGGGGCCCGGGCTCGGTGAACGGTCCGGGAGTGATGTCGTAGCGCTCCTGTCGAGCGTCGTTGATGCCGTCCACGGGATGGACCTCGTGCCAGCGTCCGCCGTCCACCGAGTACTCGGCCTTCTTGATGATGCTCCAGTCGTCGCTCACCGTGGCGCGCACGCGGCTGCCCTCGAGGGCGGCTCCGACCGACGGCGGCGTGTTGTCCACGTCGAATGGCGTGCTCTCCTTGTCCCCGGAGAGCGCGAGGCTCTCGGGGTTGCCGGGCGTATCGCGCGCGATCACCTTGATCACGTAGCGACCGTTGGGGACGGTGGATGTGTCCCACGCCAGCACCGTGTCGCTGGTGGCGCGGCGCAGCGTGCGAAGCGTCGTGTCGCCCACGGCACGGTACTGGACGTCGTAGACGAGGGTGTCGGCGTTCGGGTCATCGGCCTTCCACGAGAAGGTCTGCATGCCGCGCTGATACATCCGCCGGCTGTATGCCGTCGGCTGTCCAAAGCCGGGCGGACGGGGAGACGCTGACAGGGACGGACGGACGTCCGATGCCTCGCCGGGCTCGAGGCCGAGGATCTCGATCTCGCCCGTGACTGTCAGCGGCTTCTGGAAGACCTCGCCGGCCGGGTGGATCGTGACGGTCTGCACCTGCGGCCGAAGGTTCCGCTGCAGGTACGCTGCGCTGACCGAGTCCACAACCGGGGTCGCCCCGTCCTTGCCCGAAAGGACCGCGCGCACCTGGAGGTAGCGCGCACGCTCTCCCAGGATCGGGTCGCCGTCCTTCTGCTTGTAGGACGCCGACCAGTCGGACCACGTGGAGTCGGGGTTGGCCGTGTTTCCGGAGCGCGTCTGGACCTCCACCGTCGAGCCCGCGGGAACCTCGGCCTCCCAGCGGATCCGGCCCCACGTCGAGACCGTGTCGGTGTCCTTGACCTTCGAAGTGAACGTGCCGGCGGTGCCCGGGCGCGTGCCGAGCGAGAAGAGCTTGCCGGGGTTCGAAGTGCCCAGCACGAACTCGGCGTCAGCGCGTAGCAGCGCAGTCACCTGCTCGGCCGCGAAGGCCGCCACCATGGTCCAGGTGCGATCCTCGCTGACGCGATACAGCTTGCCCTTGTTCCCAGTGGCCACCAGCAGGCCCACGTCGGTGCGTAGCAGCGCGTGCGGCAGGTCGTCGTTCGACGACCACAGCGTCTCGACCTCGCCGGTCGGCCATACGCGCAGCAGCGCGCCTTTCGCTCCCGCGGCGCGCGTATCGCCGCGCGGCGCGGCAGGGGCGACCGGTGGCGGAGGCAGCGCGAAGGTCTCCATGACCGTCACGTCGGCGGGCGGCACCCCCGGCGAAGGGGAGGGAATGGGAGGCGGCAAAGGCGCCGGCAGCGGGCGCGGCTCCTCACCCCCCTTCCCATCGACCGCCAGGACGTAGAGGCTGCCGTCGGGGCCGCGGTCGAGAGCCTTGATCTCGCGATAAGCCGAGTCATGGAGGACCGACACCTTGCCCCCCGCGTCCACGCGATACAGGACCCCGTTCGGAGAGCTGCCCGCGAACACGTCGCCTTGCGGGCTGATCGCCAGCGCCGTAACGTGCGTGTCGGACGCCGTGAGGACGACCTTCCCCTGGCCCTTCGAGTCGACGCGGTAGACCTTGCCCTCCGCGCCCGTGGCGACGATCAGGTTGCCGCTCCCGTCGAACGCCAAGGCCCAGATGTAGCGCTCCTCGGGATCGAAGAACGGCACGCCGATGCCCGCCGCGTCGACCGCATAGATCTTGCCGTCGGGCGAGCTACCCACGTACAGCCGCCCGTCGGAGCCCACGGCCAGAGCATGGACCTCGAGCTCGGGAGCGTCGAACGCGAGCGCGCTCTTGCCGTCCTTGCCGACGCGAAACACCTTTCCGTCGTTGCCGGTGCCGGCGTAGACGTTTCCGGCGGCGTCGCGAGCGAGGCACCACAAGAAGGGAGCCTCGGTGTCGTGGAGCATGCGCGACACGGGGGCCAGGCGGAGGCGCCCGTCGGAGTCCACCGAGACGCCTTCGTTGTCGCCGTCGAGGAAGTCTTTCGCGCCCTCGATGCGGAAGAACTGCGGCTGCGCGGCGAGCAGCGGCAGAGCCGCGAGGCAGGCGAGGACGAAGGCCCGGGTGTGGCGACGGAGCATCGAACCTCCTGGAGTCGAGATGGTGGGGTGGATCAGCGCTCCACGGTCACCGACAGCACGCGGGAGCCGGAGAGCGCAAAGGGCGTGGCGAGGTCGTAGTCCCACACCGCGGCCGTCCGGATGGGGACGACGCCGGACTCACCGCTGCCCAGCACCGAGAGCACCGACGGCGGCAGCGACTGCATGTACTCGCCACCGACGATGGCGCCCGCGTCGGGGCGCATCAGCCGGGCGTAGAGGTGGTTGTTGCGCCGCAGGCCGTTGATGGCCCGCACCAGCTGGTCGAGGTCGCGGGGCACGAACGGCTGGCGCATCTCGCGCTGCTCGAGGCTGGTCATCGCGTTCGCATCGGATACGAGCAGGGCGTACGTGCCCTCGGCTGCGTTGGGCGGCACGCGGAGCGGAATCGTCTCGGTCCGGGTCTCGCCTCGATACGTGCGCAGCAGCACCTTGAGCGGGACGGCCGCCCCGGGCCGCAGCGGACCCGAGCGCTCCAGCCAAGCGCGCTGGATCGCCGCGGTCTGCACCGTCTCCTGGGAGGAGACCTCTACGGTCAGCCCCTCCACGGTCACGCGCTCGAAATCGTTGGACATCAGGTAGGCCAGCGGAGCCGCCACCAGGGCCGACGCCTGGACGCTGGGCTGCTCGTCGGCGAACAGGTCCTCGACGCGCACTTCGCGGCCGCCCGAGAGCTCGGCCTTCGCGCTCACCTTGATCGTGGCGGTGCCGAAGGCTCGCTCGCTGCCCTGCACCGCGGAGAGCACGGAGATGAAGGCGAGCACGGGGGACAGCAGCTCGTCCTCCACCACGCGGAAAGCGTAGCGACGCTCCTGGCCGCGGCTCGTGGCCAGCGTGACCTTGACGGGGATCATGCGCGGCGCCGCGCCGAGGCGTCCGGCGATGCCGGTGGAGCGGTCCTGGTCCATCGTGCCGACCACGTCCCTCGGTGCCGTGATCTTGAATGAGGAGTACAGGCTGGGGAAGACGGAGTAGACGTACGCCTTGCGCAGCGGGAATTGCGTCGGACCGAGGTTGAAGAAAGGATGGCCGAACGCGTAGACGCGGTCGCCGTCCACCGCGGTGACCGTGCCGGTCGAGGACAGGTCGAAGTCGCCCTCCACGAGCGAGACGCCGACCGCGGAGCCGGCGGTCAGCGGGGGCGCATCCTGCTGCTCCGTCGTGCTTCCGGCCCCCAGGCCGGCGACCGGTGTGAAGCCGAGGCCGGCGAACAGCGGCCGGGCCCATTCGAGGACCGAGGGATCGAAGCCCGAGAAGACGAGGGGGACCGAGAGCGGCTGCAGGGATGCGCCCGCGAGAGCGGGCGGAAGCGCGCCGCGGAACGCCCCCGGATCGGCGACGACCGCGGGCAGCGGGCGCCTCAGCGCCGAGAGCAGCGCCTGGCGGTCGAGGGGCAGCGCAGGCCCCTGCGCTCCGAAGCGTGGAACGAAGCGCGCGGAGGCAGAGCGAGGCGTGTCGACCGACGTTGCGGCGACCATCTCGGCGAACGGAGTGATGCCGCCGATCGTCTCCTTCGCGAACGGGAAGCTGTAGGCCACGGCGCCCAGCAGCCGGCCGCCGATGAAGACCGGGCTGCCACTCATGCCGGCGATCACGCCGGTCTTCTCGAGCGGTCCGCCCTCGAGGCGCGCCAGCACGATGCTGCCTCCGGGGCCCAGCACGTTCTCGAGGACTCCCAGCACCTCGACCTGGAACTCGTCGATGCGCGTCCCCTCGAAGACGGTGCGTCCCACCCCTTTCATGCCCGGGCGGATCTCGGACAGCGGCAGCGCGTCGATCGCGAGGGCGCGCGGGGCTGCCGCCGCCACGAGCGCGAGGCACAAAAACCCCTTGAGATGACGGAGCGTCACGCTTCGATATTAGCAGGGTCCGGGCGCGCCGATGTCGCTATGGTAGGATCGCGGCTTCCGTCCGGCGCCGGGCGAGATCAATGGAGACGACGTCGAGCAACACCGAGCCGGACCAACAGGGACAGAGCATCGCCCGGCCCGCAGCCGCACTGCCCGCCTGCCTGCTGGGATGGCTCGTGCCGGGAGGTGGCCACGCCTGGCTCGGCGCGCGGCAGCGAGGCGCGTTCTTCTTCCTGGCGCTTTCGGGCTTGTTCGTGCTCGGGCTGTCGATGGATGCGCGTCTCGCCCTCCACGCCGGGCTCGACGACCCGCTGGCCCTGGTCATCGGCGTGGGCCAGATGGCGATCGGGCTGCCCTACCTGTTGGCCCGGGCGTTGGGGTTCGCGGCGGGCGACATCCGCTCGGCGACGTTCGACTACGGCATCGCCTTCACCTCGACCGCGGGCCTGCTGAACGTGCTGGTCGTGCTCGACGTCGTCGACATCGCGCTGGGACGCAAGACGTGATCAGCCACCTCCTCAACCTGCTGGCGTATTCGGCGCTCGTGGCCGCGGTCTTCGCCGTGCTCCTGCGCCGCGAGCCGAAGAGCCGCCTCCGCTTCGGCGCGATCGTGTTCGGTTCGTTCGTCCTCTCCGCGCTGCTCGCCGGCTGGCTCATGGCGCAGGTTCGCGGCTAGCGCGATGGAGCGGCTGCTGTCGCTCTGGGGGCCTCCGTTCGCCTGGATGGCGGTCATCTTCTATTCGTCTGCGCAGTCCGAGACTGGGCGCCTCGGGCGCGTGCCGGATTGGATAACCCACGGCGCAGCGTACTTCCTGTTGGGACTGCTGCTCTGCCGCGCACTCGCCGGGGGCTTCGCCGCGCGGCTGCAATTGCACGGGGCGCTCCTCGCCGTCGCCATCGCCGTGGTGTACGGCGTCTGCGACGAGTGGCACCAGAGCTTCGTCCCGTCCCGGGAATCGAGCGCGGCCGACGTCGCGAAGGACGCCGGCGGCTGCGCGCTGGCGGTGCTGCTGCGCCAGTGGCATTTCGAGCGGAAGCGGTGAGCCTGCGCATCGCGGTGGTGCCCGGCGACGGGATCGGCGTCGAGGTCATCCGCGAGGCGACGAAGGCGCTCGATGTCGTGGCGGAGACCGCGGGCAGGAAGATCGCCCTGACCCATTTCGAGTGGGGCGCAGAGCACTATCTCAGGACCGGCGAGACGCTCCCCGCGGGCGCGCTCGAGATGCTCCAGGACGGTTTCGACGCGATCCTGCTCGGAGCGATGGGCGACCCGCGCGTTCCCGACAACCGGCACGCCGCCGACATCCTGCTCGGCATGCGCTTCAAGCTGGATCTCTATGTCAACTACCGGCCGGTCCAGTTGTTCCACGAGAGGCTCTGCCCGCTGAAGGGCAAGGGCCCGGCCGACGTGGACTTCGTCGTGTTCCGCGAGAACACCGAAGGCCTCTACGTGATGATGGGCGGCCACTTCAAGCGGGACACCCCCGACGAGGTCGCGACGGAGATCGACCTCAACACGCGCAAGGGCGTCGAACGCATCGTCCGGCACGCCTTCGATTTCGCCACCGCCACGGGGCGCACGAAGGTCGTGATGGCGGACAAGTCGAACGTGCTGGTTCATGCCCACGAGCTGTGGCAGCGCGTGTTCAAGACGGTCGCGGCGCAATACCCGGCGATCGAAGCGCGGCACCTCTACGTCGACAACCTGTGCCTGCAGCTCGTCCGCGACCCGCAGCAGTTCCAGGTCGTGGTGACCTCCAACATGTTCGGCGACATCGTGACGGACCTCGCCGCCGGCCTGCAGGGCGGGCTCGGCATGGCCGCGTCGGCGAACATCCACCCGGGGCGCCTGTCGCTCTTCGAGCCGGTCCACGGCTCTTCGCCGGGCCTCGCCGGGCGCAACGTCGCGAACCCGATGGGGGCAGTGCTCTCCGCGGCCCTGCTGCTCGACCACGTCGGCTGGAAGCAGGAGTCGAAGCGCATCGAGCAGGCGGTGCGCCTGGCCGTCGAGAGCGGGCGCACCACCGCGGACGTCGGAGGCCGGCTCGGCACGCGGGAGGTCGGAGAGAGCATCGCGACCTGTCTGCGGGGCAAGAGCTAAAATCGCCTGATGGTGCGGAGCGTCGCCCTGACGCCGGGCAAGCGTGCCTTCTTCCTGACCAAGGATCCCGAGCTGATCCGGAGACAGCTTCTGGGGGCGCTGGACCTGCGGATGACGGACCTGCGGGTCGAGGACCTGATGGACGACATCAACACGGACGCCATGACACCGGCCTGGGCCTGCTTCGACTACCGGCCCGAAGCCATCGCGCGGAACGCCTATGCCGGGATCAGCGTCGACGGCCAGCGGCTGTTCCCCGAAGGCGCGCTCCTGGAGGGGAACTTCGAGGTGATCGTCTCGGGCTACCGGAAGGGTGTCGGTTCCTCCCGCGAGACGGCGGTGCAGGCGGAGAAGTGGTCCGGGATCCGCATCGCGATCGCCGCCTCGTTCGCGCCCATCCACGCGCGCAACAACGTCGCCCAGGGCGTGCTGATGGGGGACCACGCGATGCTGGTGCGCCTCGAGAGGGGCGAGAGCATCCCGCTCGCGGAGTTCCAGTCGGGATGGGATCCGATCACGCGGATGGTCATCGAGCACGGCGGGCTGTTCGCCTTCACCAAGGCCTATGCCCGCGGCGAGGTCGAATTGCCGTCCCGCGCGACCGGCGAGCGGGCGATGACGCTCGCCGAGAAGATCCTGTCGAGGCACGTGGTCGGCGAGACCGGGCCCGCGTACGTCAAGCCCGGCGACGCGCTGTGCGTCCGCGTCGACGGCGGGTACTCACACGAGTTCACGACAGGCCAGGTCCATCACTTCCTGGAGCAGGAGCACGGCCCCGGCTACAGCCTCGCGGACCCGCGCAAGTTCGCGGTGTTCGAGGACCACCTCATCTATGCGGACGGCGTCCCGCGGATGGCGCCCTTCGCGCCCAAAATCCAGGCGCTGCGCGACCTCCAGCGCACCTTCCAGAAGCACACGGGCGTGCAGGACTATTCGGCGCGCGACGGGATCTCGCCCGGGATCTGCCACAGCGTGGCTCGCGAGCGCATCATCGAGCCCGGCGACTTCATCCAGGCCACCGACAGCCACACATGCATGGGGGGCTCGCTGAACGCCCTGGCGTACGGCGTCGGCGCGACCGAGTACGCGGCCCTCGTGGTGTCCGGCTACACCTTCGTCGAGGTGCCCGAATCGATCCGCTTCGAGCTTCGAGGCGAGCTGCGCCCGGGCGTCACCGCCAAGGACGTGATGCTGCACATCCTGGCCAACCACGCGAAGCGCCAGGAGACCCTCGACCGGGTGGTGGAGTTCGGCGGTCCCGGGCTGCTGACGCTGGATCCCGATGAGCGCGCCACCCTCGCGAACATGGCGACGGAGTGCTCGGCCAAGGCGGGCGTGGTCGAGGCGGACGAGTCGATGCTGCGCTGGATCCTGGAGCGCCGGCCCGGCGCGTCGCTCGAGGCGCTCCGGGCCCGCTGCATCGCGCCCGATCCCGGCGCGGAGTACGCGGGCGGCGTCCATGAGATCGACCTGGGCGCGATCCGCCCCATGGTTGCCACTCCCGGCGATCCCGCCAAGGGGATCCCCTCGGATCCGACGAACGGCGCGCTCGTCGAGGATCTCGGCGAGGTCCGGATCGACATCGCGTACGGCGGCTCGTGCACGGCGGGCAAGGAGGCGGACCTCGACATGTACGCCCGGGTCATGCGCGACGCCCTGGACGCGGGGCTCAAAGTCAAGGACGGGGTGGACTTCTTCATCCAGTTCGGCTCCGAGAGCGTCGAGGACTACGCGCGCCGGCGCGGCTACGTGGACGTGTTCGAGAGGACCGGCGTGCGCGTGATCCATCCGGGCTGCGGCGCATGCATCGGGTGCGGGCCGGGCGTCTCCGCGTCCAAGGAACAGGTCACGGTCTCCGCGATCAACCGCAACTACCAGAACCGCTCGGGCCCGGGGCGGCTGTACCTGGCCTCGCCGCTGACCGTCGCGGCCTCCGCGGTCCTCGGCCGCATCTCCGCCTATCGTGAGGGGATGTTTCAGCCCGCGGGGCGCTGACTAGCGGCGGAGCCAGCGAGGGTTGTCGAGGCGGACGCCCGCCGGGAAGGACGTGATGGCGCGTCGCCCGGAGCCGTCGCCTTGGACGATCACGAGACTCGTGCCTGTGGCGTCGGCCTCGGGGAAGACGATGCCGTCGGCGGCCCAGTCGGGCGCGCCGCGCCAGGCATCGCCGGCGGCGAGCGTCCGGAGCTCGCTGCCGTTGGTCCGCACCGTGCGGATCTCCCAGATGCCGCGGCCGTCGCCCGCGGCCGTCAGGTGCCGGTACACGAGCGTGCGCCCGTCCGGTGAGAACGTGGGGTCGGTGTCGGACCCGATGCGATACGACGTGCCTGGGAGCAATGCGGCGCCGGCGGGGGCGGTCGTGACGCGGGTCTGGTTCGCGGTCGTCTGGAAGATCCAGAGCTCGGCGGAGCCCCCCGCCTGGAAGCGCGCGTAGGCGGCGACCGTTCCGGCGGGATCGATGCGAGGACGCAGCTCGCTGAGCTGGACGTCGCAGCTTGGAGGCGCGCCCGCGAAAGTGGGGCAGGAGAGGTCGACGGTCTCCTGCGCGTTGTCGGGCGTCGGCCGGCGCGGCGTGGTGCGGAACAGGTCCTCTCCGCCGGCGCCCAGGGCGCTGTAGACCAGGATGTCCTGGGTCGGGGCCCAGTCGATCCCGCTGGTCCGGGCCGTCGCGGGCAGGAGCTCGGCCTCGACCTTCGCGGCGAGGTCCACGTAGGCGAGGCTCGCGTCGTCGCCGTCGTCGAGGCGTCCATCGCCGGTCGTGTCCGCGAGCACGCGCCGCACGGCCGCGCGCTCGTTGTCGGGCGCGAGAGCGGCCTCCTGCATGTCGCAAGGGCGGGCGTCGCTGTCGCAGAACGTCAGGCGCGTGAGCTGGCTCCCGTCGGCGGCCACGGCCATCAGCTCGCGGCCGCGGCCCGGAGCGCTGGCCCAGCCGTCGCTCGCGAACACGAGCTCCGTGCCGGCGGGTGGCGCGACGGTGGCGATGAGCGAAGGATCCTCGAAGGGGTTCGGGTAGTCCTGCCCGCAGCCTGGGAGGAGGATGACGGCGACGAGGGCGGCCCGTCGTGTGTGACGCCGCATCGCGAGCGCGCCGAGCGTAACGCCCGCGTTCTCGCCGAGTCAAGGCGCTCCTGCCGCAAGGTATAATTCCCGTTCCTTCGGAGACCAATGCAGAGATGAGCCAGCACGTCGTGATCGTGGGCGGAGCGCGCACTCCCATGCGCGAGTACGTTGGGGATTTCAAGGAGCTTTCGGCTCTGGAGCTGGGCGGTGCCGCCGCACGCGCCGCGCTCGATCGATCCGGGGTGAAGCCCGAATGGATCGACCACGTGGTGATGGGCAACGCGCTCCAGACCTCGGGCGATGCGATCTACGGCGCTCGGCACGTCGGCCTCAAGGCAGGCGTGCCGATCGAGACGCCGGCCCTGACCGTCAACCGGCTGTGCGGCTCGGGGATCCAGGCGGCGGTCAGCGCGGCGCAGATGATCCGCCTCGGGGAGGCGAAGCTCGCGCTGGCCGGCGGCATGGAGAACATGACGCAGGCGCCTCACGTCATCCGCGGCGCGCGCGGCGGCTTCGGTCTCGGCCAGGGCAAGCTCGAGGACTCGCTGATGGTCGCGCTCCTCGATACGCAATGCGGTTTGTACATGGCCCAGACCTCCGACAACCTGGCGCGGCGCCACGGGATCACCCGCGAGCAGATGGATGCCTACGCGCTGCGCAGCCAGAAGGCCGCGGCCGAGGCGAAGGCTCGATGCTTCTTCAAGGAGGAGATCGTCCCGGTGGACGCACCGGCCGGCCGCAAGACCGTGCGCGTCGAGGACGACGACCACCTGCGGCCCGACACGACGCTCGAGGGGCTCGCGGCATTGAAGCCCGCGTTCGGCAAGGATGGTTTCGTGACCGCCGGCAATGCCAGCGGCATCGTGGACGGCGCCGCGGCCCTGGTCGTGGCGGGCCGGGAGGAAGCGAAGGCCCGCGGGCTCGAGCCGATGGCGCGGATCGTTTCCTGGGGCGTCGCGGGGGTGCCGCCCGAGATCATGGGGATCGGACCGGTGCCCGCGTCGCAAAAGGCCCTGGCGGCGGCGGGGCTGAAGCTGTCCGACATCGACCTCGTCGAGGTCAACGAGGCCTTCGCGGGTCAGTACCTCGCCGTCGAGAAGGAGCTGGGCCTCGACCGCGAGAGGACCAACGTCAACGGTGGCGCGATCGCCCTCGGCCATCCCCTCGGCGCCACCGGCGCGCGTCTCCTGCTCACCCTGATGCTGGAGCTGCGCCGGCGCAAGGCGCGCTACGGCCTGGCAACGGCGTGCATCGGGGGAGGACAGGGCATCGCCATGATCATCGAGCGCGAGGGCTAGATGGCCATCGAAACCGTCGGCGTCGTGGGCTGCGGGCTCATGGGCTCGGGCATCGCCCAGGTGGCGGCCGAGGCGGGCTACGCGGTCGTGGTCCGTGAGGTCTCCGACGTGCTCCTGATGAAAGGCCTCGCGAAAATCGACGGCTTCCTGCAGAAAGGCGTGGAAAAAGGCAAGCTCACGCCCGAGAGGAAGGCGGAGGTGATGGGCCGCCTGGCCGGGACGACGAAGCTCGACGAACTGGGCCGCTGCGATGTGGTGATCGAGGCCGTCGTCGAGAACCTCGACCTGAAGCGCGAGGTCTACCAGGCCCTGGACCAGGCCTGCCCGGCTCACACGATCTTCGCCTCCAACACATCGTCGCTTTCGATCACGGAGATGGCCGCTTTCACGAAGCGGGCGGATCGATTCGTCGGCCTGCACTTCTTCAACCCGGTGCCGCTGATGAAACTGGTCGAGGTGGTGCGCTCGCCGCTCACCTCGAGCGCCGCCTTCGACGAGGCCTACGCCTTCGCCAAGAGCCTGGGCAAGCAACCGATCAAGGCGACGGACAAGACGGGCTTCATCGTGAACCGGCTGCTCGTGCCGTACCTGCTCGACGCGATCCGCGCGCTCGGGGAGGGCGTCGGGTCGATCGAGGACATCGACCGGGGCATGCAGCTCGGCTGCGGCCATCCGATGGGTCCGCTCACCCTCCTCGACTTCGTCGGCAACGACACCACCTACTACATCGCCAACATCATGTTCGACGAGTTCCGCGAGAAGCGCTTCGCGCCGCCGCCGCTGCTCAAGCGCATGGTGCAGGCGGGCCTCCACGGCCGCAAGGCCGGCCGGGGCTTCTACGATTACAGCCAGGACCCGCCGCGGCCGATGGCCGGCCTGGTCTAACCCAGCACGGAGGCTCCAGTGGACAGCTTCGAGACTTTGCTCGTCCAGAAGCGCGACGGCGTCGCCATCCTGACGATCAACCGGCCGGAAAAGCTGAACGCCCTGAACGACCGGGTCATGGCCGAGCTGGACGCGGCCTTCGCCTCGCTCGCGTCGGACCCCGAGGTGCTTGGAGTGGTCTTGACCGGAGCCGGAGAGAAAGCGTTCGTGGCGGGGGCCGACATCGGCGAGCTGTCGCGCGAGACGCCGGTCAGCGGGAAGGAGAAGTCGATCCGGGGCCAGCGGGTGCTCGATCGCATCGAGAAGCTCGGCAAGCCGGTCGTCGCGGCGGTCAACGGCTTTGCGCTCGGCGGCGGGTGCGAGCTCGCGATGGCATGCCACCTGCGAGTGGCCTCCCAGAACGCGAAGCTCGGGACGCCGGAGGTCAAGCTCGGGCTGATGTGCGGCTACGCCGGCACGCAGCGGCTGGCGCGCCTGGTCGGAAAGGGACGCGCCCTCGAGATCCTTCTCACCGGTGAGCCGGTCGACGCCGCCGAGGCGCATCGCATCGGCCTCGTGAACAAGGTGGTCACGAAGGACGATCTGCTGGCGGAGGCCGAAGCCCTCGTGCGCAAGATGGCAGCCAACGCGCCGGTCGCGCTGCGCTTCTCGATCGAGGCGGTCAACGCCGGGCTCGAGATGTCCTTCGACGAGGCGCAGCATCTCGAGGCCACCCTGTTCGGCCTGCTGTGCACGACGGAGGACATGAAGGAAGGCACGCGCGCCTTCCTCGAGAAACGGCCGGCGAAGTTCCAGGGCAAATGAGCCCGGTGGTGCCGCGCGCATGAAAGAGGTGCCGCCGGGGCAGCTGGATGGCCGCGGCCTGCGCGTGGCCGTGCTGCGCGCGCGCTTCAACCCCGGCATCGTCGACGGGCTCTGCGCTGGCGCCGAGGCGGCGCTGACCGAGATGGGAGTGGCCCACGCCATGGTCGCGGACGTTCCGGGCGCCTTCGAGCTGCCGCTGGCCGCGCGGGCGGCGGCGGGCTCGGGCCGCTTCGATGCGATCGTGGCCCTCGGCGCGGTCATCCGCGGCGACACCGACCACTACGAGCACATCGCGCGTGAAGCGGCGTCCGGCCTGCAGCGTGCGGCCCTCGACAGCGGTGTGCCGGTGGCGTTCGGCGTGCTGACCTGTGAGAGCGAGGCGCAGGCCGTGGAGCGATCGCTGCCCGGCGCGGAGAACAAAGGCGCGGAGGCGGCACGCGCCGCGGTGGCGATGGCGCTGACGCTGCGCACGTTACGACGGTCAGGACAACAACCGAGAGCACAGAGGAGAACGAAGAGGACACAGAGAAGTAAGGGCGTTCCACGGAGGAAATGACTTGAATCCTCTGTGTTGTCTCCGGTCGTTCTCGGTGTCCTCTGTGGTCTTCCTGGCCATGGTTGCGGTGGACCATGGGTAGGCGAACCAGGGCGCGGGAGTGCGCGTTCCAGATGCTCTACCAATGGGACATGACCCGCGAGGCGATGGACAACGTCATCGACTCCTATTGGAAGGTCCGCAGCACGACGGATCTCACGCGCTCCATGGCCGAACGGCTCGCGCGCGGCGCCCAGGGGCAGGTCGAGCGCATCGACGAGGAGATCACCGCCGTCTCGAAGAACTGGCGCTTCGACCGCATCGCCGCCGTGGACCGCAACATCATCCGCATCGGCGTGTTCGAGCTCGTGAACGACGCCGAGACCCCCTCGGCGGTCGTCATCGACGAGGCCGTGGAGATGGCTCGGCGCTTCGGCGAGGCGGACTCGACCGCGTTCGTGAATGGCGTGCTCGACGCGATCATGCGGCGTGTGAGACGGGTGGGCGAGCGTGTCCGAGGAGCGTGACGCCGACTCGCCGCCCGTCCCGGACTGGCCGGAGGAGTCCGTCCACCGCCTCCAGAAGCTCGAGGCGCTGAAGGCGCTCGGGGTACCACCCTACCCGAATCGCTTCCTGCGCTCCCACACCCTCGCCCAGGTCGCTGCGACGTGGGGGAGCAAGACGGCGGCTGAGCTCACGGCCGAGCCGGCCGAGGTCCGAGTGGCTGGCCGCGTGCTCCTCAGACGGCCGATGGGGAAGGCGTCCTTCGCGACGTTGGGCGACGGGGAGGCGAAGCTGCAGCTCTATGTCCGTAAGGACGACGTGGGAGAGGACGGGTACCGGATCTTCGACCTCGTCGACCTCGGAGACTTCGTCGGTGCGCGGGGCCACGTGATGCGTACGCGGATGGGGGAGCTGTCGGTCCAAGTGAAAGAGCTGAGCTTCCTCTCGAAGGCCCTGCTGCCGCCTCCCGAAAAATGGCATGGGCTGGAGGACGTCGAGACGCGCCACCGGCGGCGCTACCTCGACCTGATCGCGAACCCCGACGTGCGCAAGACGTTCCTGGCGCGTGCCGCCCTGGTTGCGGCGATCCGCCGCTTCATGGAGGAGCACGGCTACGTCGAGGTCGAGACGCCCATGATGCAGCCGATCCCCGGCGGTGCGCTCGCGCGGCCCTTCCTCACGCATCACAACGCGCTCGGGATGGACCTCTTCTTGAGGATCGCGCCCGAGCTCTATCTCAAGCGCCTGACCGTGGGCGGGCTGGAGCGCGTCTACGAGATCAACCGCAATTTCCGGAACGAGGGCATCGACTCGCACCACAACCCCGAGTTCACCATGCTGGAGTTCTACACGGCGTACTCCGACTGCCGCGACGTGATGAGCTTCACCGAGGAGCTCGTCGTGGCGGCGGCGCGCAGGGTGCTCGGCGATGCGCCGGCCGTCTACGAAGGGCGGGATATGTCCTTCGCCGCCCCGTTCGCACGCGTGCGCATGGCGGACGCGATCGGCGCGGGGCTCGCGAAGGATGCGGAGGCGGGCTTCACGGCCGGCTGGCTCGAAGACCCGGCGGCGCTCGACGCCTACGTGCGCTCGGCGTCTTTCCGGGGCGCCTGCTCCCGTCGCAAGGTGGACGCTTCCGACTACGCGCCGCTCTCGCACGGCAAGCGGATCGCGCAGCTCTTCGAGGATTTCGTGCAGCCGGAGCTGTGGCACCCGACCTTCGTCGTCGACCATCCTGTCGAGATCTCGCCGCTCTCGAAGCGGCGGAGCGACGACCCCCGGGTCGCCGACCGCTTCGAGCTCTTCGCCGCGGGCATGGAGATCGCGAACGGCTTCTCCGAGCTGAACGACCCGCTCGAGCAGCGCGAGCGTTTCCTGGATCAGGCGCGGGCACGCGAAGCGGGCGACGCCGAGGCCCACGTGATGGACGACGACTACATCCGCGCCCTGGGCCACGGCATGCCGCCGACCGGCGGCTGCGGCGTCGGGATAGACCGTCTGGTCATGCTCGTCACGGGATCTCGTTCGATCCGGGACGTGATCCTGTTCCCCCACATGCGTCCCGAACAGGGCCGCCCCTGACCATGCCGTTCGAGCTGCGCGTCGCGCTCCGCTACCTGACGGCGCGCCGCAAACAGGCCTTCATCTCGGTGATCTCCGGCATCTCGATCCTCGGCGTAGCCGTGGGGGTGATGGCCGTGCTCATCGCCCTCGGCCTGATGACGGGCCTCCAGACCGAGGTGAGGGCGCGCATCCTCGGCGCGACCGCCCACCTGAGCCTCTTCAAGGGGCGCAGCGACGCCATCGAGGACTATCGGGCCGTCGTCGACGAGGTCCGCAAGGTGCCCCGCGTCCTGGGAGCGGCGCCGGTCGTCTACGGCAAGGGCCTGCTCGCCAGCGCCGGCGGCTCCGCCGTCGCGACGCTCAAAGGCATCGTCCCGGCCGACGAGAGGACGGTGACCGAGCTGGCGCGTCAAGTGGAGGACGGCTCGCTCGACGCGCTGGTCGCACCGGGCGAGGGCATGGCGCCGATCCTGCTCGGACGCGATCTCGCTGCGAGCCTCGGCGTCGGCGCGGGAGACGTCGTCACGGTGACGTCGCCCCAGGGGCGGCTCTCGCCGATGGGTGTGCTGCCGCGCGTGGCACGCTATCGAGTGCTCGGCACCGTGCGCAGCGGGCTCTACGAGTTCGACGCCGAGTGGGCCTACCTGCCGCTCGCGACGGCTCAGCGCCTCTTCGACGTCGGGGACCGCGCCAGCCTCGTCGAGGTCCGCGTCGACGACATGTACGCGGTCCGCACGATCGCCGACCAGGTGCTGCGCGCGCTCGGCGACGGCTACATCACGACCGATTGGATCCAGATGAACCAGAGCCTGTTCTCCGCGCTATGGCTCGAGAAGACCGCGATCGCGATCACGATCGGGCTGATCGTGGCCGTGGCCGCGCTCAACATCGTGGCCACGCTGATCCTGATGGTGATGGAGAAGCACAAGGACATCGGCATCCTCGTCTCGATGGGCGCGGCGAGGGGCACGATCGCCGGCATCTTCATGCTGCAGGGCACCGTGATCGGCGCGGTCGGCACCGTCGCCGGCACGCTGCTCGGCTGGGGTGCGTGCCAGGTCCTGGATCATTGGAAGCTGATCCAGGTCCCCCAGGACGTGTACCAGATCGCCTACGTGCCGTTCGCGCTGCTCCCGGGGGACGCCGCGGTCGTGATCGTCGGCGCGCTGCTCACGTGCTTCCTGGCGACGGTCCACCCGGCCCGCGGCGCGGCGCGCCTCGACCCCGCAGAAGCACTGCGCTACGAATGACGACGACGCTCGCCTCGGCGGTGGTCCATGGCTGAGGTGCTGATGCGCGCGAGCGCGCTCGTGAAGGGCTACCGGACGGCCGCCGGCTACGTGCCCGTGCTTCAGGGGCTCGACCTCGAGGTGCAGGACGGCGAGATGCTGTCCATCACCGGCGCCTCGGGGGTCGGAAAGTCGACGCTGCTCCACGTCCTCGGAACGCTCGATCGACCGGAGAGCGGCACGGTGGCGCTGGATGGAGAGGACGTGTTCGCGATGGACGAGGGCCGCCTCAGGACTTTTCGCAACAGGACCATCGGCTTCGTCTTCCAGTTCCATCACCTGCTTCCCGAGTTCACGGCGCTGGAGAACGTCGCGATGCCGCTGTTCATCGGGCGCCGGCCGGCGGGCGAGGCCTTGGCGCGCGCCCAGGCGCTCCTGGTCGAGCTGGGGCTCGGCGAGCGGCTCACCCACCGCCCCGGTGCGCTGTCGGGCGGGGAGCAGCAGCGCGTCGCCGTCGCCCGGGCGCTGGCGACTTCGCCGCGGGTCCTGCTGGCCGACGAGCCCACGGGGAACCTCGATTCCGAGACGGGGGCGCGACTCCACGAGCTGCTGCGACGTCTCAACAAGGAACGGAGGCTCACCGTGGTCGTGGTGACACACAACGAAGGCCTGGCGCGCTCTTGCGACCGAACGCGGCGGCTCGTCGCGGGTCGGCTCGAGCCCCTGGCCGCTGCGTAATAGCTGCTAGAATCGTGCGGATGTTCGAGCGATACACGGAGCGGGCACGGCGGGTGATCTTCTTCGCCCGCTACGAGGCGAGCCAGCTCGGCAGCAACTCGATCGAGACCGAGCACTTGCTTCTGGGGCTCATCCGCGAGGGCAAGGGGCTGACCTCCCGGCTCTTCAGCAAGAGCCACCTGTCCATGGAGCAGGTCCGCAAAGACATCGAGGGGCGCGCCCCGTTCCGGGACAAGGTCTCCACCTCGGTGGACATCCCGCTCTCGGCCGAATCGAAGCGCGTGCTCTCGTTCGCCTCCGAGGAGGCGGAGCGCATGCTCCACAACTACATCGGGACCGAACACATCCTGCTCGGCCTGATGCGCGAGGAGAAGTGCGTGGCGGCGCAGCTCCTCGCCGACAAGGGCATGCGCCTCGGCAGCGTGCGCGAGGACATCGTCCAGCTCCTCAACGAGAAGGCCAACGTCGGCAAGGCCAAGGAGACGCCGCTGCTCTCCGAGTTCTCCCGCGACCTCACCGACGCAGCCGCGCGCGGCGCTCTCGATCCACTCGTCGGCCGCGGCGACGAGCTGCAGCGCATCGTCCAGGTGCTGTGCCGCCGCACGCGCAACAATCCGGTGCTGATCGGCGAGCCCGGCGTGGGCAAGACGGCGCTCGTCGAGGGTCTCGCGAACAAGATCGTCCAGGGAGACGTCCCCGTGTACCTGGCCGACAAGCGCATCCTGGCCCTCGACATCTCGCTGATCGTCGCCGGCACCAAGTACCGCGGCCAGTTCGAGGAGCGCTTGAAGACGATCATGCGCGAGCTCACCGAGAGCCGCAACATCGTCATCTTCATCGACGAGCTCCACACCCTGGTGGGGGCGGGCTCGGCGGAGGGCAGCCTCGACGCGGCGAACATCCTGAAGCCGGCGCTCTCCCGCGGCGAGATCCAGTGCATCGGCGCCACGACGCCGGCCGAGTACCGAAAGTACATCGAGAAGGACCGCTCCCTGGAGCGACGCTTCCAGGCCGTGAAGGTCGCTTCGCCGACCGAGGAGGAGACGATCGAGATCCTCCGCGGCATCAAGGACCGCTACGAGAAGTTCCACCACGTGGGCTACACCGAGGAGGCGCTCGAGGCGGCCGTCTACCAGTCGAACCGCTACATCCCCGACCGCTTCCTGCCCGACAAGGCGATCGACCTGCTCGACGAGGCGGGCAGCCGCGTGAAGCTGCGCGACGCCCAGGTCGACGAGGTGCCCGAGTTCTCGCGGAAGATCCGCGTCGTCGTCGATCGGAACGACCCCTTCGAGCGCGGTGCGTTCTTCCGCGACGAGGAGATCGCCCAGCGCGAGAACCTGCAGATCGTGCGGGAGCACTGGGATCTGGCTCCCGCAGTGCCGCGCGAGGTGACCAAGGACGACGTCGACGAAGTGGTCTCGCGCTGGACCGGCATCCCGATCACCGCCGTGAAGGAGGAGGAGTCGGCCAAGCTGCTGCGCCTCGAGGAGGACCTCCACAGGCGCGTGATCTCCCAGGACGCGGCGATCGGCGCGGTGGCGCGGGCCATCCGCCGCACGCGCGCGGGCCTCAAGAACCCCAACCGGCCGGTGGGCTCGTTCGTGTTCCTGGGCCCGACCGGCGTGGGGAAGACCGAGGTGGCGCGCAGCCTGGCCGCGCTGCTGTTCGGGTCCGAGCGCAACCTGGTCCGCTTCGACATGTCGGAATACATGGAGAAGCACTCGGTCTCGAAGCTGATCGGCTCGCCTCCCGGTTACGTCGGGCACGAGGAGGGTGGGCAGCTCACCGAGCGCGTCAAGCGAAACCCCTACTCGGTGGTGCTCCTCGACGAGATCGAGAAGGCCCATCCCGACGTGTTCAACCTGCTGCTGCAGGTGTTCGAGGACGGCCAGCTCACCGACGGCCTCGGCAACACGATCGACTTCAAGAACACGATCCTGATCATGACCTCCAACATCGGCGCGCGCTTCATCGAGAAGAAGGGCCGCATGGGCTTCACCTCGGGGGAGCCGCGCCAGACCGCGGAGGAGATCAGCGAGATGGTGATGGGCGAGGTGAAGCGCACCTTCAACCCCGAGTTCATCAACCGCATCGACGAGATCATCGTCTTCGAGGCGCTCACCGAGGAGGACCTGGCCCGCATCACGCGGCTCCTGGTGGCGCAGCTCTCGGATAACCTCGCGCGCAAGGACATCGAGATCGCGATCCGGGACGAGGGCGTCGAGTGGATCCTGCGCAAGACGGCGCCGGAGCGGGCGTACGGGGCGCGGCCGCTGCGGCGGGCGATCCAGCGCTTCATCGAGGACACGCTCTCGGAGGCGTTCATCCGCGGTCAAGTGCAGCCCGGGCTCAGGATCGAGGTCGGCGTGGAGGGCAGCGTCCTCTACTACTGGCAGGACGGGCGGGGCGGAGCGCTAGCGTCGTGAGACGGCTTCGCGAGGTCTTCCGGGCGGCGCTCGCCGCCGCCGCGCTGGCGCTGCCGTGCGCGGCGTCGGCCCAGGAGCCCGCCCCAGAGGGACCGCTCGTCGAGCGCGTCGACGTCCTCCGCAACCAGTACCTGCAGACCGAGACGCTGCTGTACTACGTCTCGACCAAGCCCGGCGACCGCTACGACGAGGTCCGCGTGCGCGAGGATTTCCGGCGGCTGTGGGACACGGGCTTCCTCGATGACCTGCTGCTCGACGTGCGCGACGGGGAGAAGGGCAAGATCGTGAGCTTCGTGGTGCGCGAACGGCGGCGCATCCAGATCGTGGACTACCGCGGCAGCAAGGAGCTGACCACGACGAACATCGAGGACAAGCTCAAGGAGAAGGACGCCCTCATCCGCATCGACACGTTCTACGATCCGGGCAAGGCCAAGCGGGTCGAGGAGGTGATCCAGCAGGCCCTCGAGGAGAAGGGGCTCACCTTCGCGAGCGTGAAGCACGAGACGAAGTCGGTGGGCGCCGCGGGGCTGCAGCTCTCCTTCGTGATCGACGACGGGCCCAAGACGAAGGTCAAGAAGATCAGCTTCACGGGCAACGACGTCTTCTCCGACGGGCGCCTCCGGGGCGCGATGAAGAAGATCAAGGAGACCGGCTTCTTCAAGCTGACCTGGATCAACGGCAAGAACAAGTTCAGCGAGGAGAAGTGGAGCGAGGACCAGGAGAAGCTCCGCGACTTCTACCTGAACAACGGCTACGTGCAGGCCACCGTGGGCCAGCCCAGCCTGAGCTACAGCGACGGCAAGTCGGGCTTCTTCAAGAAGAAGCCCGTCAAGTGGCTGCACGTGGACATCCCGGTCACCGAGGGCGAGCAGTACCGGGTGGGCGAGGTCAAGTTCGAGGGGCTCACGGTCTTCAAGGAAGACGCGGTGCGCGACCTCTTCAAGCTCAAGACCGGAGACGTCTACAACGACTCGCGCCTCAAGAAAGGCTACGCGAAGCTCAACGAGATCTACGGCTCCGTGGGCTACTTCCAGATGACCGGCTACACCAAGCGCAAGCCGGATCCGGAGAAGAAGGTCGTCGACCTGACGCTCACGATGGAGGAGGACAAGAAGTACTACGTGGGCCGCATTCGCTTCACGGGGAACGAGACGACCCGCGACAAGGTGATCCGCCGCGAGATCTACCTGAACGAGTCCGACGTCTTCAACACCGAGGCGCTCAAGCTCACGCTGCGCCGCCTCAACCAGCTCGGCTACTTCAAGCCCCTGGAGGCGCCGCCCGAGATCACGCAGACGCCGGGCAAGGAGGACCACCTCGACCTCACCTTCAAGGTGGAGGAGCAGAACCGCAACCAGTTCACGTTCGGCGGGGGCGTGTCGGGCCTGGAGGGAACCTTCATCAACGCCTCCTTCGCGACCTCGAACTTCCTCGGCCTGGGCGAGACGCTGTCGGTGTACGCGCAGAGCGGCAAACGGACCAAGAACTACCAGCTCTCGATCACCGAGCCCTACTTCCTGGACCGGCCCATCACGCTGGGCGCCGACGTCTTCAAGCGCAAGATCCGGTACGAGAGCTTCGGCACGTTCGTCGGGTATACGCAGGAGGGCACCGGAGGCGGCGTCACGACCGGCATGCCGGTCGGCCGCTTCAGCCGGATCTTCCTGAACTATGGCTTCGAGGTGGTGAAGATCTCCGGGCTCACGACGAGCAGCACCGGCACGCCCTCCGACGAGCCGCTCTTCAACCCTGCCTTCTTCGGCGCCGACCAGAACCGCACCGAGAGCCGCGTCACGCCTTCCATCAACCACAACACCATCGACAGCCCGTTCACGCCGAGGTCGGGGCGGAAGCTGAACGTGAGCCTCCAGGTGGCGGGCGGCCCGTTGGGTGGGACCGTGGACTACTTCCGGCCCACGGTCGAGGGCGTGCTCTTCATCCCCCATACCCGGAAGACCGCCCTGGGGCTGCGCGTGGAGGCCGCGTTCATCACCGCCTTCGGAGACACTCGGACGCTGCCCTACTACCAGCGCTTCTTCCTGGGGGGCGAGACACAGATCCGCGGCGTGAACATCAGGACCGTGGGCCCGGTGGACTCGTTCAACCGTGCGCTCGGCGGCAACAAGTACGCGCTGTTCAACGCCGAGTACTACTTCGACCTGTTCGGGCCGCTGCGCTTCCTGCTGTTCTACGACGCCGGGCAGGCCTTCCTGGAGGAAGAGCGCATCGACATCAGGGAGTTCCGCACCTCGACCGGGGCCGAGCTGCGCTTCTTCATGCCCGTCATCAACGTGCCCTTCCGCCTCATCTACGCCTGGAATCCCCAGCGCGACAGCTTCCAGGAGAAGTCGACCTTCAAGTTCGCCGTCGGCACCACCTTCTAAGGAGAAGACATGAGAAAGACGTACCTGCTCCCACTGACCCTGCTCCTCGCGGCGCCCCTCGCGCCGGCCCAGGAAGCCGCGCCCGCAGCAGCGAAAGGCCCGCGCCTGGCCGTGATCAACATGGAACGCATCTACGCCGAGAGCGTGCTCGGCAAGAGCTATGCGAAGAAGCTCGAGGAGCTCAAGACCGAGATCGACGCCGCGGGCCAGAAGAAGCAGGCCGATCTGAACAAGCTCGATACCGCGATCAAGGCGCTGCAGGACGAACTCGAGAAGCAGGGAGGCGTCATGTCGCCGGAGGCCGTCGAGAACAAGACCGCGGAGCTGAAGAAGAAGCAGCGCGACCGGCAAGCCTTCGTGGAGGACGGCCAGGGCGAGATCCAGCGCATGCGCGAGAAGGCGCAACAGCAGGCCCAGGCCTACGAGAACGAGTTCGGCGTGAAGATCCGCCCGCACATCGAGGCGATCGTCAAGGAGAAGGCCATCGACATCCTGCTCGACAGCCGCGTGGTCGTGACCTCGAGCAAGGAGACGGACGTGTCGCTCGACGTGATCAACCGCTCG
>DATFEN010000277.1:0-8365 GCA_035251085.1 Vicinamibacteria bacterium
CCCTCCGCGCCGGCGAGCCCCAGCCGCTCGATCCACTGACGCGCAATCCGCCCCGCGTCCTCGGAGGCTCGGCCGCGAGAGGTGGGTCCGTACGCCACATTGGCGAGAACGGTCAGATGCGGGAACAGCGCGTAGTCCTGGAACACGAGGCCGACGCGGCGTTTCTGGGGGGGCACGTGAAGGCCGCGCGCCGTGTCGCACCAGACCTCGCCTCGACACTCGACTCGCCCGGACCTTGGTTGGAGGAGTCCCGCGATCAGATCCAGGCACGTGCTCTTGCCCGAGCCGCTCGGACCCACGAGGACGACGGTCTCGCCGGGTGACGCCGAAAGGCGGACGTCGAGCGTGAATGCGCCCAAGGCAAGCTGCGCCTCGAGCCGGAGACCGTCGTCAGGCAAGCGGCACCCGCCATTGACCCGCCAGCCACTTCGCGCCGAGCAGCGCCGTGACGGCGAGCGCGAGGGACAGCACCGACACGGCGACGGCCGTCTCGAGGTCGCTCTCGAGAGCGCTCATCACCGCCAGCGTGAGCGTCTGCGTGCGGCCCGGGAAGTTGCCCGCGAACATCATCGTGGCCCCGAACTCCGAGAGGGCGCGCGCCCAGGCGAGGACGACGCCAGAGAGCAAGGCCGGACGGGCCAGGGGCACGCTGATCGTCCAGAACACCCGCCAACGGCTCGCCCCGAGCGTGCGGGCGGCCGCCTCCAGCCGCGAGTCCACGGCCTCGAAGCCCGCGCTCGCCGCCTTCACGAAGAAGGGGCTTGCGATGAACAGCTGGGCCATCACCACCGCCACCGACGTGAAGGGGATCTCGACACCGAACAGCTCGAGCTGCCGTCCGATCAGGCCACGTCGCCCGAACGCCAGGAGCAGCGCCACGCCCGCGACGACCGGCGGGATGGTGATCGGCAGGTCCACGAGCGTGTCCAGGAGCTCGCGGCCGCGAAACGAGCCGCGGGCCAGCATGAATGCGAGCGGCGTGCCGAGGACGACGACCAAGGAAGTGGCGATCACTGTCGTCTTCAGGGTCAGCCATAGCGCGCGCACGGCCATCGGCGAGGCGAGGTGCCGAGCCAGATCGGTGGGCGGCACGACGAACAGCAGCGCCACCAGGGGCACGCATATGTACAGCGCCAAGGGGATGGAAGCGACCCACACGCTGCGTGGCAGCGCCTCCCGCCGGCCGCCCTCGCGCATCAGCGGGCGAAGCCGTACTTGCGCAGGATCGCCTGGCCTTCAGGGCCGAGGACGAGATCCGAGAAAGCCTTCGCTTGCGTGGCCGCAGCGCTCTTCGTCACCACTCCGATCGGGTACTCGGCGATGACGTTGTGACGCTCTGGGATGTCGATGACCTGGACCTTCTGCGCGGCGGTGGCCGCGTCGGTGATGTAGACGAAGCCGGCGTCCGCCTCGCCGAGCCCGACCTTGGCCAGGACGGCGCGAACGTTGGTCTCCTGGCTGACGACGTTGGCCCGCACGCGGGTCTGGAAGTCGTCCCCGTAGAGGCCGGCGGCGCCGAGTCTTGCGAGCGCTTGCGTGGTGTAGCGGCCCACGGGAACGGTCGGCCCCGCGACGAGGACCTTGACCCCCGGCCGCGCGACGTCCTGCAGCCCTTTCACTCTCGGACTCGCGGCAGGCACCACGACGACCAATCTGTTTCGGGCAAAGACCATGTAGGGACCGAGGAGGCCGGCGGCCTTGAGCACCTCGGCATGCACGAGGTCGGCTGACGCGAAAACGTCGGCCGACGCGCCCTGCTCGATCTGTGTCCGCAGGACCTGGCTTCCCGCGAAGTTCAACTCGATGGCGTCGCCGGCGTGCTGCAGCTCGTACAGCGCGGCCATGTCCCGGAACGCCTCCATCAGCGACGCCGCCGCGAAGACGCGAATGGTCTCAGCCGACGCGACCGGCGCTGCCACCGCGGCCACCAGCGCGGCCAGCCGAGCTGCGAATGAGAGTCGCCTCATTCTTCCTCCTAGGGCGCGCCTCAACGAAACAGCATCACTTCAGTGGACTTGATGACCGCGACCACGGTCTGGCCCCGACGCAGGTCCAGCTGCTCCGCCGATCGGCTCGTGATGACGGAGGTGATCTCCTGTCCATCACCGAGGCGCATCACGACCTCGCACAGCACGCCGCCGCTCTTGACGGCCACCACCGTACCGCGGAGCTGATTGCGCGCGCTCAGGCCCTCCAGCACGCGGCGTCCACGCCGCGGCCTCTCGGCTGTCTCGTCGCCACCGACGCCGAGGAACCTCCTGAGCGCCTTCACGTCGCCGTCGGAATAGGCGCGCCAGCCACGGCGGTCGCGGCGCGGCTTGGGGATTTTTCCGTCGCGCTCCCAGAGGTAGAGGCTCTTCGGGGCGACGCCGAGGAGCTGGCAGACCTGCGTGCGCGTCATGGGCGACCTCCTGCGCGTGTTCCTACCATGCGATACTAGGACTTGGCGAGTCTTACCCGGTAAGCGCGGAGCTCACCGGTGACGTCGGGTGGCGCCGTCCTTCCTAGAACGGGCAGGACCCGAGCCGATCCTCACAGACGCTGTTGTTGCAGCTCAAGAGCGCCTGACATGGGAGGTCGGGCAGCACGCACGGGCCGCGAATGGGGACGCCCGCATCCGTCTGGCCACAGGCCTGGCCAGTCGTGATCGTGGACGTACAGTCGCACGGCTCACCGGGCGCGCCGATGATGCAAGCCCGGGGAGAGCACACGAGCGTGGACGTGCCGGCGCTGTCGTCCTGTGTGGCCGCGCTCGTCGCAACGAGCGCTCCGAGGCCGACGATGTTGGCCCCCACGAAACCGATGAGGCCCTTCTTCATTCCCGGCCCTTTGGTACCACCGGCGCCAGCCGTGGCGGCCTCGGGTGACGAGCCCGGGCTCGGACTCGGACTGGGGCTGACACTCGGGCCGGGAGCCGGACTCGGGGCAGGCGTCTTCTCGCGGGCTGCCGCGCGCTGCCTGCCGCGCAGACGCTGCAGGACGAGTTCTCCGCTGCCGTCGGTGCCCGAGAAGAGGCCGCGCAGCACGCCCGCCTGGAGCGCGAGGTTCCATTCGCGCTCGCGAGCGTCCTTGAATCGCGCGGTCGTCGGCGTGAGGGTGGCCTCGCTCACGTCGGACTCGAAGGCCACCGTTGGACAGCTCGTGCCGGGGGGCGGCTCGAGGTTCAGGCGAAGCCGGCCCGTTCCGTCGGTACGCAGCTCCAGCGTGAGCGAGGGCGGGTCGGCGCCGCCTTCATAACGACACTGCGCGGCCCCGTCGGTCTGGAATTTCGCCGAGCCGGCCCAACGCCCGGTGAGGTCGCCCGCGGGTTCGGGCTCCGATTGCTGGGCGAGCGCCACGGCGCCGAGCGCTGCGGCGAGGCCGATGGGCACCAGGCGCCAGCGCATCGCGACGTGACGATACACGGCGGGCCGCGCGGCCGCAATCCCGCCGCCTGCGGCTATAGTCGCAACGGTGGCCGAGGACTACGACGCGTTCCTGCTGGTCTCGTTCGGCGGACCCGAGAGACCTGAGGACGTGATGCCGTTCCTGGACAACGTGCTCCGCGGCCGGAACGTTCCGGCCGAGCGAAAGCGCGAAGTGGCCGATCACTACATGCGCTTCGAGGGCCGGAGCCCGCTGAACGACCAGAACCGTGCGCTCGTAGCCGGGCTGCGCGCCGAGCTCGACGCCCATTCGCTGCGGCTGCCGATCTATTGGGGCAACCGCAACTGGCATCCCTTCCTCGCGGACACGCTGCGGGAGATGGCGCGGGACGGCGTGCGTCGCGCCGTCGCGTTCGTGACGTCCGTCTTCAGCTCGTACTCCGGTTGCCGCCAATACCTCGAGGACATCGCCGCAGCGCGCGCGGATGTCGGGGCGGCGGCTCCGGAGATCGAGAAGCTGAGAGCGCCGTTCGATCACCCCGGTTTCATCGACGCATGCGCTGAGAGGCTCCGAACCGCACGGGCCGAGCTCGCCGATCCGCTCGCCCCCGTCGTGTTCACAGCCCACAGCCTGCCCAGTACCATGGCGGCCAGCTGCGCCTACGAAGCGCAGTTCCGCGAAGTAGCGCGCCTCGTGGCGGAGCGCGTCGCCGCGTCGCAGTGGTCTTTGGCGTACCAGAGCCGGAGCGGGCCGCCCTCTCAGCCATGGCTCGAGCCGGACGTGAACGAGGAGCTGCGGCGCCTCGCAGGCGAAGGCGCCGCCGCCGCGGTCGTGGCGCCGATCGGCTTCCTGTCGGACCACATGGAGGTCGTCTACGACCTCGACATCGCGGCTCGCGCCACCTCCGAGGCGGTCGGCCTGAACCTCGTGCGCGCGGGCACTGTGGGGACCCACCCGAGCCTGGTTGCCGCGATACGCGAGCTGGTCCAGGAGCGTAATGACGGTGCGCCGCGCCGTACGCTGGGCCGGCTCGAGGCGCTCCCCGACAGGTGTCCCGATGATTGCTGCCCCGCGCGGCCCTCGCGGCAGAGTTAGCATCGCGTCGAATGGCCGGCAGCGTCAAAGGAGTGGTGGCGGTGGCGGCTCTGGCCGGTGCGGCCGCCGGCGTCGGCGTTTACACTTTCGTCTATGCGCGCGGCGGGTCCTATCTGACCAATGATCCGAAGGCCTGCGCCAACTGCCACGTGATGAACGACCAGTACGACGGATGGGTCAAGTCGAGCCATCGCTCCGTCGCGACGTGCAACGACTGCCACACGCCGTCGGATGTCGTGGGCAAGTACGCGACCAAGGCCTCCCACGGCTTTTGGCACTCGTTCTACTTCACGACAGGGACGTTCGCCGAGCCGATCCGCATCACGCCGCGGAGCCGCAGCGTCACGGAGCAGGCGTGCCGACACTGCCATGAGGCCGTCGTCGAGGCGATGGTGGGGAACCGTGAGGTCCACGGACGCAAGGACGAGGTCTCTTGCCTACGCTGCCACAGCTCGGTTGGGCACCTGGAGCTGGGCGCCGTGTCGGGTGCCCTGAGGTGATGCGATGGCCCTGACGCGCGGACGCATGCTGGCCATGGCGGGCGCGGCGGCCGTCGCCACGGCCGGCGCGGTCGCACTTCTCATCAACATCTTCGAACGCAAGCAGGAGGCCCGGAATCCGTTCTACCGAGTCGTCGAGCTGACCGACGACACCGAGGATCCGGCCGTCTGGGGCAAGAACTTTCCGTTGCAGTACGACGGCTACCGGCGGACCGTGGACCAGGTGCGGACGCGCTACGGAGGCAGCGAAGCCGTTCCGCGGACGCCGACGGCCGCAGACCCGCGCTCGCTCGTGGCCCAGTCCCGGCTGGAGGAGGACCCACGCCTCAAGACGATGTGGGCGGGCTACGCGTTCGCGAAGGACTTCCGCGAGGAGCGCGGGCACGCCTACATGCTCGAGGACCAGGTGTACACGGAGCGCCAGCAGGTGACGAAGCAGCCGGGTACGTGCCTGAACTGCCACGCGTCCATGTACGTGCCGTATCGAAAGGCCGGCGACGGCGACCTGTTCAGGGGATTCGACAGGCTGAACGCGATGCCGTATGCCGAGGCGCGCAAGACCGTGACGCATGCCGTCGCCTGCATCGACTGTCACGACGCCCGGACCTTGCAGCTCCGCGTCACACGCCCCGGCTTCCTCGAGGGGATGAAGGCTTACAAGGCCTCGCAGGGAATCTCTGACTACGACGTGAATCGGGACGCGACGCGACAGGAGATGCGCGCGTTCGTGTGTGGCCAGTGTCATGTGGAGTACTACTTCAGGGGCCCGGAGAAGCGGCTCACGTATCCATGGTCGAAAGGCCTCAAGGTCGAGCAGATCGCCGACTACTACGACGAGGCGGGCTTCAAGGACTGGGTCCACGCCGAGAGCGGAGCGCCTGTCCTGAAGGCGCAGCATCCCGAGTTCGAGATGTGGAACCAGGGGATACACGCGCGCTCGGGGGTGGCCTGCGCCGACTGCCACATGCCTTACACCCGGGTCGGCGCCCTCAAGATCACCGACCACCACGTGCGCAGCCCGCTCCTGAACGTCAACCACGCGTGTCAGTCGTGCCACCGATGGCCAGAGGCCGAACTCACGGCCCGGGTGGAGACGACGCAGGAGCGTGTCTTGGGCATGCGCAACCAGGCCATGGACGCCCTCGTCGCCCTGATCGCCGACCTCAAGGGCTCGCGCGCGGCGAACGCTGCCGCCGATCGCATCGAGGCCGCCCAGAAGCTGCAGCGGCGCTCGCAGTTCTACCTGGACTTCGTCGAGGCCGAGAACTCCACCGGCTTCCACGCGCCGCAGGAGGCCCTGCGCATCCTCGGACAGTCGATCGACGTCGCTCGCCAGGGCCAGCTCGCCCTGCGGCCCCAGCCATCGGCGGGGAAGTGAGAGTTCAGGCCAGCTCGAGCACCGCCGTGCCGCGCACACGGCCCGCGCGCAGCGCGCCGAGCGCCACGTTCGCGTCCTCTAGCCTGTAGCTCTCGACCTCGGGCCGCACGCCGGCGAGCGGCGCGATGCGCAAAAACTCCTCGCCGTCTCGGCGCGTGAGGTTGGCCACCGAGCGCACCATACGCTCCTCCCACAGGATCTCGTACGGGAACGAGGGGATGTCGCTCATGTGGATGCCGGCGCAGACGACGCTCCCGCCCTTGCGCACGGCACGAAGGGCTCGCGGCACGAGCTCGCCGACGGGCGCGAAGATCAGCACGGCGTCGAGCTTGGACGGCGGTGACTCCTCCGCGCCGCCCGCCCACGTGGCGCCCAGGCCTCGCGCGAAGGCCTGGCCGGTCGCGTCGCCGGGCCGGGTGAAGGCGAACACCTCGCGCCCCTGCCAGCGCGCCACCTGCGTGAGCAGGTGGGCGGCCGAGCCGAAGCCGTAGAAGCCGATGCGCGCGGCCTCGCCCGCGAGCGAGAGCGCCCTGAAGCCGATGAACCCGGCGCACAGGAGCGGCGCAGCTTCCACGTCGGAGTAGGCGTCCGGGATCGGGAAGGCGAAGCGCTCATCGACGACCACGTGCTCCGCATATCCGCCGTCGACGTCGTATCCGGTGAAGCGTGCGGCATCGCAGAGGTTCTCCCGTTCCGCGCGGCAGTAGTCACAGGCGCCGCAGGCCCACGCGAGCCACGGCACGCCGACGCGCTCGCCGCCCTTCCAGCGTCCGGCCGAAGCACCCAGGGCCTCGACGACGCCGACCACCTGGTGGCCCGGCACGAGCGGCAGGCGCCGTGCGCGCAGCTCGCCGTCGAGGATGTGGAGGTCCGTGCGGCACACGCCGCATGCCGTCACGCGCAGCCGCACCTGACCCGGGGCCGGCTCGGGCCTGGGCAGCTCGCGCGCGACCAACGGTCGCTGGGGGGCGGTCATCAGCATCGCGCGCACGCTAGGTCGGGCCGAAGACCTTGCGGACGCCGGCTCTGAAAGCGCTCTCGCGACGGAGTCCGGCCAGCATCGGATCGACCCGAAGCCAGACGAGCCAGGGATCGCGCACTTCGAGGGCCGTGCGCAGGCGGGCGAGCGCGCGCGCCCTCGCACCGAGCGCCACATGGATGGTGGCGAGCTGATACGGCGATGCGTTCTCCTGGCCGTCGAGCCACGCGAGCAACGACCCTGCGTCGCGCTTCCGTCCAGCGAGGGCGAGCGTCCGCGCCAGCACCGCCTTCATGAACGCGGCCCCTTCCGCGAGCTCGAGGGCTTTCCGGTGCGCGGCCAAGGCGTCGGCTTCGCGACCGCTCCGCAGCAGCGCGAGACCCAGCGCCCAGTGCGCTACGAAGTGGTGAGGCTCCAGCTCCACGGCGCGCTGCGCGCACGCCAGCTCGCGTGCGGGCTCGTTCAGCAGCGAGGCCAGGAACGCCTCCATGCTCGCGACGAGCACCGACGTCGGATCCAGGGCACGGGCCCTGTTCAGCGCGGCCGCGAAGTCGGCGAAGCGGCCGCGCGTGGCGTGCAGGATGCCGAGCCATTGATGGGCCGCGGCGGAGCGAGGGTCCAAGGCGACGGCGCGGTTGAGGTCGGCGTCGGCGGCCGCAAAGTCCCAGGAGGCGAAAAGTCGTACGTAGGCGCGGGCCACGTGGGCCTCGGGGAGATCGGCATCGAGCGCGAGTGCGCGGTCCGCGGACTCGCCCGCCAGCCGCATCGCTTCATGCGGTGCCAGAAGGCCGGAGAAGCCCGAGACCAGAAAGAGGTCCGCGATGCCGGCATGCGGCGCGGCGAACGCGGGGTCTCGCTCTGCCGCTTCCTGGAACGCCACGAAGGCCCTCTGGAGCGTGGCAGCGGAGAGTCGGCTCCAGAAGTGCCGGCCTCGCGCGTAGGCTTCGTAGGCCGCGAGGTCGTGCGTGGGGCGGGCCCGCAAGCGCTCCCGCTCCTCGGCGGTCAGCTCCAGGGCCAGGGCGGCGACCACCTTCTCGGCGATCGCTT
>DATFEN010000010.1:0-42496 GCA_035251085.1 Vicinamibacteria bacterium
CTCGGCGCTCGACAGGCGCTCGACGTAGACGTCCTCGAGGCGCCGGGCCATTCCGGCATGCCGGGTCGTGACCTCGCGAAGGAGCGGCGCATCCAGCTCCAGCAGCTCGCAGCGCGCCGCGGCGATGACGGTGGCGGTGCGCGGTCGCCCCGACAGGCTCGCGATCTCGCCGAAGTACTGGCCCTCGCCGAGGCGCGCCACCGGCACGTTGCGGCCGGAGGGGTTGGCGATGAAGACCTTCACGCCGCCCGTCGCGATGACGAAGAGCCCTTCGCCCGGTTCGCCCTCGGCGAGGATCACCTCGCCCGGCTCGGCGCTGCGGAGCTTGAGAGCGCGCACGATCGCGAGCAGCTCTTCCTCCGGAACGCTGCGGAAGAGGTCGCAGGCCAGCAGCCGCTCGGCGAAGGCGACGGTGCGCGCGCGCGCGTCGGCCGGCGCCGGCGTCCGCCGGACGACGTCCTCGGCGAGCACCACGAGCTCCTCGTCGAACTCGCCGTCCGTCAGGCCCTCGGCCGGTGCCCGCGACGCGGCCTCCAAGGGCGCGGGCCCTGACTCGATTTCGAGCTCCATGCTCGGCGGCTCGCCCTCAGCAAGAACCTCCGGCGGCGGCGCTGCCTTGACGAGCGGGGCTGCTTCCTGCTGCTGGTGCACGAGCCGTCCCAGCCGGGACTCGACGTCCTTGCGGCCGGGCTCGAGCTTCTCGATCCGCTTCAAGACGGCCACGGCCTTCGCGACGAAGCCGTCGCGGCCGAACTCGTCGGCGAGGCCCAGCAGCACGGGCACCGCCTCCTTGACGCGGCCGGCCGCGATCAGGAGGTCGACGAGCTCGAGACGCAGCTCGACGCTGGGGGCGATCTGGCCCTGGAGCTGGCCGCGGATCTGCTCGATCGCGCGAGACCGCCGGCCGCGCGCGAACAGCCCGCTGCCCGGCGCGGCTTTCGGCGTTTGCAGCCATTCGAAGGGCATCGTGTTCGGAAAGTGCGAAGCTTCCCGCCGCACGGCGGGCACGTCAAGCGATCCGCTTGATCGGCGCGGCCGCGCGGCTTAGCCTGCGGGGATGCGCGTGCGCGTGAGGCTGTTCGCTTCGCTCCGCGAGGCCGTGGGTCAGGCGGAGCTGGAGCTCGAGCTCGAGAAGGGTGGCACTCCAGAGGATGTCTTCCGTCTGATGGGCCGCGCGCACCCGATGCTCCTGAGCAAGCGGCCGAGCCTGACCGCGGCCGTCAACCGCCGCTACGTGGGCTTCGACGAGCCGCTCGCCGAGGGCGACGAGGTCGTGTTCGTGCCGCCCGTCAGCGGAGGCTAGGGCTCCAGCCGGTAGCCCGCGCCCCGCACCGTGAGCAAGTGCTTCGGCTCGCGAGGGTCTCGTTCCAAGTAGCGACGCAGCCTCATCACGAAGTTGTCCACGGCACGGGTCTGCGTGTCGGGCGAGAGGTTCCAGACGTTCTCCAGGATCTCCGCCTTCGTCACCACGCGGCCGGCGTTCTGCACGAGCAGCTTGAGCAGCATGGCCTCGAGCAGCGTGAGCTTCTGCACCTGGCCGCCGCGGCGCACCTCGAAGCCCGCGAAGTCCACTTCGGCGTCGCCGATCGTGGCGCGCTCCGGCCCGTCGCCAGGGCCCCTGGCCCAGTCGCGGCGCCGCAGCAGGCCCTTGACCCGGGCCAGGAGCACGGTCAGGTCGAACGGCTTGGGCAGGTAGTCGTCCGCTCCCGCCTCCAGACCCTGGACCACGTCCTCGGGCAGGCTCTTGGCGGTGAGCATCAGCGTCGCCACGTAGTTTCCGCTGTTGCGCAGACGCTCGACGATCTCGAAGCCGTCGAGGCCGGGCAGCATGACGTCGAGGATCACCAGGTCGAAAGCCGGCGGACGCAGCAGCCGAGCCAGCGCCTCGGCGCCGTCGCCGATCACCTCGACCTCGTATCCCTCGATCTCCAGGTTGAACTTGATGCCGGTGGCCAGGTGAGCCTCGTCCTCGACGACCAGGAGGCGCGCCATCGCTTCTTAAGCCGCCGCCCCGGGCTCGGGCCGGTCGAGCACGCCGGGCAACGTGATCGTGAACGTCGAGCCGCGGTCGGGGCCCGGGCTCTCGGCGGCCACGGTGCCGTGGTGACCCTTGACCACCGACTTCACGATGAACAGGCCCAGGCCGGTTCCGGTCCGGCGGCGCCGCACCTCGGCGCCGATGCGGTAGAAGCGGTTGAAGATGTAGGCGAGGTGCGCGCGGCTCATGCCGACCCCGTGATCTCGAATGCGCAAGAAGGCCTGCCCGTCGCCGTGGGCTCCCACCTCGACCTCGATCTGCACGTTCTCCCGCGAGTACTTCACTGCGTTGTCCAGCAGGTTCAGGACGGCAGTCTCGAGAGCCGCGGCGTCGCCACGCAGGACGAGCGTCTCCGGTCCGTCGCACCGGATGACATCCGCCCCGAGCTGGTTGCGCGTCCGCGTGAGCTCGATGCAGCGCCGCACCAGCTTCGCGAAGTCCAGCGGCTGCGGGTCCACGACCGGGCGATCCGTGTACATCGCGGCGTTCAGGACGTTGTTGATCGTCGCGTTGAGCCGCTCGATGTCCTGGCGCATGGTCCTGTAGAACTCCGCGCGGCGCACCTCGGGCACCTCGCGCAGCTCGAGGGTGTCGAGGTAGAGCTTGAGCGACGCCACCGGCGTCTTCAGCTCGTGGGTCACGGCGCTCACGAAGTTGCTCTGGCGCTCGTTGAGGCGCACCTCGCGGACGAGCAGGATCACGAGCAGCGCGAGGCCCGCGATCAGCAGCAGGAACAGCAGCATCCCGAAGAAGTAGACGACGAAGCGGACGGTCTGGAACTCGCGGGCGACGCGCGCCTCCTCCGAGGCGAGGAACTGCCAGCCGGCGTTCAGGGCGATCGCCACGAGGATCAGGAAGATCCCCACCGTGACGTGGAGCCACTTGGGCCGCTTGGTGGACGAGAGCTGGGAGCCCGGCACGGCCACGGCTGCCCCTACGAGACGAAGCGATCGAGACGGCGCAGCAGGGCGAACACGTTCACGCCGCGCCAGAATCGAGAGCAGGCGAGCAGGCGAAGTTGCGCGCCGAGCCGGCGCGCGAGGCCGCTGCCATGGATCGCGGGCACGGCCGACCTCATGAACCCGGCGAAGCCCTCGCCGTAGGGGAACCACCAGGCGGCGGCGCGGCGCGCGCCGTCCCAGGTCACGTACTTGGAGCGGACCATCTCGCGCAGGCCCAGGGCGCCGTGGGAGCGGCCGATCCCGCTCTTGCCGAATCCGCCGTACGGAGCGGTCGGCTCGCCGATGCTCGAGACGCAGTCGTTGATCGTCACGACGCCCGCCCGCAGCTCCCGCTGGAGGCGCGCGGCCAGCTTGCGGTCGCGCGTCCAGCCGCTCGCGGTCAGGCCATACTCGCTGTCGTTGGCGAGCGCGATCGCCTCGTCGACGTCCTTCACGGCGCGGATCGGGAGCACCGGGCCGAAGGTCTCCTCGCGCATGATCCGCATCGTGTGGTCGACGCCGGTCAGGACGGTCGGAGGATAGAAGTGGCCGCGGCCCGGCGGCCGCGCACCGCCGGTGATCACCCTGGCCCCGCGAGCCACGGCGTCCTTCACGTGTTCCTCGACCACTGCCCGCTGTCGCTCCAGCGTCAGCGGGCCGACGTCGGTCTCGGGCCGCAACGGGTCGCCGACCCTGAGTCGCCGCGTCTCCTCGACCACGCGCGCGACGAACGCCTCGGCCACGGGCGCCTCGACGTACACGCGCTCCACGGACACGCAGGTCTGCCCCGTGTTCATGAACGCGCCCCAGACGATTCCTTGGGCGGCGCGGTCGATGTCCGCGTCACGACACACGATGGCCGCATCCTTGCCGCCCAGCTCGAGCAGGACCGGGATCAGGTTCCGGGCGGCGGCGGCCATGATCTTCTGGCCCGTCGCGACACTGCCGATGAACGCGATCTTGCCGATGCGTGAATCCTCGACGAGCCCCGCGGCCACGCGGTCGTCCACGGCCACCACTGCGAGCACTCCCTCGGGCAGCCCCGCGCGCCGGAAAATGTCCCCGATCTTGAGGCCGACCAGCGTCGTCGAAGGGGCTGGCTTCAGCACCACAGCGTTTCCGGCGGCCAGGGCCGTCGCAGCGGCGCTCATCGCCAGGAACAGCGGATAGTTCCAGGGCGTGATCACGAGGACGACGCCGAAGGGCTCGAACGCCAGGCTCGCGTCCTTGTGGACGAACAGCGGCACCTCGCTCTCCATCGCCTCCTGGCGCAGCGACCGCTCGGCGTGGAGCGCCAGGTGCCGGAGCGCTTCGAGGCTCGGGAACACGTCGGCCGCGAGCGCCTCGGCCACGGGCTTGCCCTGCTCGCTGGCGATCAGGCGCGCGAGCTCATCCGCCTCGGCCGCCAGGATGTCGCGGGCGGCGAGCAGGACCTGGCCGCGAGTGCGGAAGTCCAGCCCGCCCCACGCGGCAGCGGCGCTGCGCGCCGCCGCGACCGCCTCCTTGGCCTGCTCGGCGTCCAGCAGGCTGGCCGCGGCGAAAGCGTCACCGGTCGCGGGGTTGACAGCGGCGCGGATCCCCCCGCGGCCGACGACCTCGCGGTTTCCAACCCACGAGTGGCGGGTCTCGAGGGCCGCGGGCGCAGCGGCGGTGACCATCGCTCGAAAGAGTATCGGGAAGCGAGCGGAGCGTAAAGAGGAGCCTCGGCGTGTGGCCGACATACAATCGCCCCATGGCCGACGACCACGCCGGGCTGCGCGATGTCAACGAGCGCTTCTACCGCGCCCTCGAGAGCCTCGACCTCGACGCGATGGACGTGCTCTGGTCCCACGAACGCTGGGTGCGCTGCGTACATCCAGGCAGCGATGCGATCGTGGGCTGGCAGGAGATCCGCCGCTCCTGGCAGGAGATCTTCGCGACGACGCGTTGGCTCCGGGTGACCCCCACCGCCGTCGACGTCACGGTGCTGGGCGGGGTGGGAATGGTGGCCTGCTCGGAGAACATCACGGCCGCCAACGAGGGCGACGTGGGCCTGGCGGTGGCCCAGGCCACGAACCTGTTCCAGCGCACGCCGGCCGGCTGGCTCATGGTGCTGCACCATGCCTCGCCCTCGCCGGTCCAGCTGACGAGCCCGGAGACCGGGAGCGCGTAGGGCTCGGCCCTAGCGCAAGTGGCCGACCTTCGATTGCAGGAAGGCCCGGCCGCGCCTGAACTCCACCAGGTCGCCCCGCTCGAGGGCGGCGATCGTCTCCCTGGCGCGGACCGCGAGCTCCTCCTGCGCGAGCGCCTCGAGCTCGCCCTCGACCTGGCGCAGCTTGTCCGCGATGCTCTCCAGGCTGCCCACGTCGGTCGCGTTGAGCGTCGAGAGGATCACGTCGATGCGGTCGACCGTCGCCATGGCGTGACCGTATCATACGGATTCGATGCCCTCTAAGAATCGCTACAAGGTCGTCATCCTCGGCTCTGGGCCTGCGGGGCTCACGGCCGCCCTGTACGCGTCGCGTGCGAACCTCGAGCCGCTGGTCGTCGAAGGCGGCGGTGGCGACGATCCCACCGACGTCCCTGGCGGCCAGCTCATGCTCACGACCGAGGTGGACAACTACCCAGGCTTCCCCGAGGGCATCCTGGGCCCGGAGCTGATGGCGAAGATGCGCAAGCAGGCGGAGCGCTTCGGCACCGAGTTCGCCTTCGGCGCCCTCGCGGAGGCGAGCCTCCACGAGCGGCCGTTCAGCCTCAAGCTGGCGGACGCGGCGCTCCAGGCGGACGTGCTGATCGTCGCCACCGGCGCGCGGGCGAAATGGCTCGGGCTTCCCGACGAGATCGATTTCCGGACCAGGATCGGGGGCGTCTCGGCCTGCGCCACTTGCGACGGTTTCTTCTACAAGGGCAAGGAGGTGATGGTGGTCGGGGGGGGCGATACCGCGATGGAGGAAGCGACGTTCCTGACCAAGTTCGCCTCGAAGGTCACGGTCGTGCATCGCCGCGACACGCTGCGCGCGTCGAAGATCATGCAGGAGAAGGCGCGCGCCAACCCCAAGATCGCCTGGCTGCTGGACAGCACCCTCGAGGGCTACCTCGGCAAGGAGGAGGGCCAGCTGCGCGGCGTCCGGGTGCGCAACTTGAAGACCGGCGCCACCACCGAGCCTGCCGTTGGCGGCGTGTTCATGGCGATCGGCCACGAGCCGAACACGGGCGCGTTCAAAGGCCAGGTCGAGATGAACGAGAGCGGGTACCTGCTCACGCGCGACAACACCACGGCCACCAGCGTCCCCGGCGTCTTCGCGGCCGGAGACGTGCAGGACCATCGCTACCGGCAGGCAGTGACCGCAGCGGGCAGTGGGTGCATGGCTGCCATCGACGCGGAGCGCTTTCTGAGCCACTGAGGCGGCCTCAGCTCGTCGTTTTCATCCCATGAGCCGACGCATTCTCTTCCTCGCTCCACAGCCCTTCTTCGAAGTCCGCGGCACGCCGCTCGCGGTGCTGGCCATGGTCCGAGCTCTCCTCGGCCTCGGACACCGCGTCGAGCTGCTCACCTACGCGCAGGGCGAGCCCGTGGAAATCCCTGGCCTCGTGCACAGGCGCAGTCTCCCGCTGCCGGTCGGCCGGGTCCGGGCCGGAGCCTCGCTCGCGAAGCTCCTGCTCGACGTTCCGTTCCTGATCCAGGCGGTGTGGCTGCTGTTCACGCGCCGCTACGACGTCGTGCACGCGGTCGAGGAAGCGGCGCATCTGATCGCTCCGTTCGCGCGCCTGCGTGGCGTGCCGCTGGTGGTCGACGTGGACTCCTCGATCCCCGAGCAGCTGCGCGACTCGGGCTTCGCGACGCGCGGGCCTCTGCTGTGGTCGGCGCTCGCTCTCGAGCGCCACGCCCTGCGCCACGCTGCGGCCGTCGTCACGGTGTGCCCGAGCCTGACGAGCGGCGTGAAGCGACAGGCGCCTTCGGCGCGCGTGTTCCAGATCGAGGACCCGCCCCTCGTGGAGGGCTCGACGCCGGATTCCGACAGGGTTGCAGCCCTGCGCGCGGCCCTCGGCCTGGCCTCGGAGCCCGTGGTGCTCTACACGGGCAACTTCGAGCCCTACCAGGGGGTGCCGTTGCTGGTGGAGGCCTCGACCAGCGTGCCCGCGGCGCAGTTCCTGTTCGTGGGCGGGGAGCCCGCGGAGATCGAGGCGCTCAAGGGGAAAGGCGGACGCTGCTTCTTCGCCGGCAAGCGGCCGCCATCCGAGCTACCGCTGTTCCTGGCGCTCGCCGACGTGGTGGCCTCGCCGCGTTCACGCGGAACCAACACGCCCTTCAAGGTCTACACCTACCTCGCCTCGGGCAAACCGCTCGTCGCGACGCGCATCGAGACGCATACGCAGCTCCTCGACGACGGCATGGCCTTCCTGGTCGAGCCGACGGCCGCGGGGCTGGCGAAGGGCGTGCGGCAGGCGCTGGCCGAGCCGGCGGAGGCTCGGGCTCGGGCCGATCGAGGCCGGGCGCTGCTCGAGCGCGAGTACAGCACGGCATGCCATGCTGCGAAGGTCGCCGCGGCCTACGCCTCGCTCGATCCTCGGTAGTCAGGACGAAGGCCCGGCTTCCTCTTCCGGCAGCGCTTCGCGCAGGCTCGGCGCCACCGACGCGCCCAGGATGCCCGCAACGAGCGCCGCGACGACGAGGCGCCGGGGCGACAGCCGTCGCCACCGAGCTTCGGCGAGCGCCGCGGTCGCGAACGCGAAGACCACGGGCAGGATCGGAAGGCGGTAGCGCGCGAACCCGTGCGTGGCCACGTGGAGCAGGTTGTGGAAGATGAGGAATCCGAGGAGCAGGCCGCTGGCACGGCTCCAGCCGATGCACGCCACGCCGAGCGCGAACGGGAGCAGGAGCGCGAGGTACGGCGCCACGAACACGAAGCCGGCGGCCCTGCGGAACGAGGGCTGCACCGCGCCGTAGGCCCCGCGGTCGATGTGGGCCAGCGCGAGGCTGTCCGCCTCCCAGAAGCGCGGCATCTCGCCGCGCAGCTTCTCGAGCAACCATTCCGGCTGCCGCTCGCGGATGGCCTCGATCCCCTTCTCGCGCGCGTAGCGATACTTCGCGACTCGTCCCGGGACCTTCGCGTACTCCGCGTACACCTCCTCGCGGGTCATTCGCGCGTTCCCCTGCCACAGGTTCAGGCCGCCGGCCGTCGAAACCGGCACGAAGGCGTCCCAGACGACCGAGTTCCGCCAAGTCCATGGAAGGATGACGAGAGCCGCCGCAAGAGCATACGCCGCCGCCGTTCGCACCTCGCGGCGAGCCTCCCACAGCCAGAGCGCCGCGAGCGGAATGAAGTAGAGCGCGGTCTCGCGCGTCAGGGTCGCCAGGCCCCAGAGCAGGCCTGCGGCGAGAGCCGCGGCGCGCGCACCCGAGCGCTGCGCGGCGAGCAGCCGCTCGAAGCCCCACCACAGCAGGACCAGGAACAGCGTCTCGGACCAGAAGTGCGCGGAGAACCAGACCAGGTCCGGATACACGGCGGCGATCACGCCGGCCGCTACCGCGGCGCGCTCGCCCATGGCGTGGGCCGTCACCCTCACGACCGCGGGCACCAGCAGCGCGCCCAGGGCCGCCTGCGCGAGCTTGACCAGGGTCCACGAGCCCGTGAGGCCGTGGAGCGCGGCCAGGAAGTAGGGATACAGAGGCGGATAGAAGAGGATGCGGCTCGCCGCCGGGTCGAACCGCACCTCGGGCGTGAGCAGCTCGAGCGCCCATCCCCTCCAGGTGTGCTCGTCGCCCACGAGCTGCGCCGCGGGCTCGAGGGCGGCGAAGAGCACGCGGACGACCAGCCCGACGAGCGTCAGGAGGATGGCGCTCTTGCGCATGAAGGCCGCGGCGACACTAGCACGAAGGCATGCTAGAAGGACGGCTTGTGGGCCCTCGCGTCATCGCGCTCCTTTTCCTGCCGCTGAGCGGCTGTGCTCCAAGCCCGGCACTGGACCTCCTGGCATCCGCAGAGCGGATCGCGTCGGCGGACGTCGCGGGCCGGAACGCCGCCTGGCTCAAGGACCAGCTCGGGAAGACGGTGCGGATCGACGACGATCAGCGGCGCATCCTCCCCGCCGCGCCGCCCAGCCGAGTGAGCTTCGACGCCGAGATCCCCTCCGGAGCGCGGCTGACCTTCGCGTGCGGCGTCGGCGCCCGGCGCTGGACGGGGGCACCGGTGGAGTTCGTAGTCAAGGTCCGACGCGGCAAGGACGAGCAGGTCGTGTTCTCGCAGCTCGTCGATCCCGCCAACCGCCCCGCTCACCGTGGTTTCTTCCCGGGAAGCGCGAATCTGGGAGACTTTGCCGGCAATGCGGAGATCGTCCTGGAGACGCGCAGCTCCGAGGCCTCGAGCGACCCGCGCGACGTGGTCTGGGCGACCCCGACCGTCACCTCGGACGCGCGCGCGCCGGTGGTCGCCGTCTACCTCGTCGACACGCTGCGCGCCGATCACACGAGCGTCTACGGCTATGCGCGCGACACCACGCCCGAGCTGGCGCGCTTCGCAGCACGCTCGATCGTGTTCGAGACCGCAGTGGCACCGTCGTCCTGGACGCGGCCCTCGGTGGCATCGCTCTTGACCTCGCTCCTGCCGGGCCGACACGGCGCCGTGCACCTGCGGGATCCGCTGCCGGCGCAGGCCACCACGCTGGCGGAGCGTCTGCACCAGCGCGGCTACGCCACGGCCGCCTTCGTGGCGAACTCGGTCATCTACGAGAAGGGCTCGGGCTTCGACCGGGGCTTCGATGTCTTCAAGGGCATCCGCGACCGGGAGGGGCGTCCGTCGACGCGCGCGCTCGCGGAGGACGTGGTGAGCGAATCGCTGGCCTGGCTGCGGGCCGTGCGCGGTCGGCCCGCCTTCGTCTACGTCCACACCATGGATCCCCACATCCCGTACGTGCCGCCGGCGCCCTTCGACGCGCTCTTCGACCCGAAGCCGACGCCTGAGAGCCCCGGCCACGACCCGCGCGAGCAGGCCGATCCAGCCGCCCACCGCGACTCCTTCGTGGCGCGTTACGACGGCGAGATCGCCTACGGTGACCGAGAGTTCGGCCGCTTCGTCCGAGGCCTCGAAGAGGACGGGCTCCTGGAGCGATCCGTGGTCGCGTTCCTCGCCGATCACGGCGAGGAGTTCCTCGAGCATGGACACTTCGGCCACGGCACCAGCCTCTACGACGAGCTGGTGCGCATCCCGCTGGTCTTGAGGCTTCCCGGCGGGCGCCACTCCGGGCGTCGCATCGCGGGGCAGGTGCAGGAGATCGACGTGGCGCCGACCATTCTCGAGGCGTTGGGCTTGGCCTCGGACCCTGCTCACCAGGGCCTTCCGCTCCAGCGGGCCATCGAGGGACACGCTCCCGAGCGGCCCGCGGCGCTCGAGATCAGCCACCGTGGTGTCGTGGCCCATGGCCTGCGCACGGACCGCGAGAAGTACGTCCGCCGCTTCAGCCCGGAGAGCGCCGAGAGCTTGTTCGACCTCGTGAAGGACCCGCGCGAGACGCAGGACGCCGCCGCGGCACGGCCAGACCGGCTGCGCACCCTCCGCGCTCTGGTCGAGTCGGCGCTCGTTCCCAACCCGTTCAGAAACGTCGTGCGGGTCGCCGGCGCCGATCCGATCCGCCTGGAGATCGAGACCGCTGGCCTGATCCAGGAGCTGGCGAGCGTGGGCCTGGGCAAAGGAGAGAGCGTGACGCAGGCCGGAAGCGGGCGGCTCGCCGCGGCCCTGCGCCCGAAGCCCGGAGTCGCGCGCGAGTTCTCGTTCGTCGTCCGGCCACGCGGCGCGCAGGTCCGGATCAGCGGCACGCGGGGTGGCCGTCCTCTCGTGCCGGATGACGTGTGGCTAGGTGCGTCGGCCGGGCATCCAGCGGCCCTGCCCGCCGCCCTGCCGGACCTCGACGGCGAGGGAGATCCGTTCGCGCCGGAGCAGCCCAACCCGACCGGCGTCTCCGCCTGGCTGGCCCTCGCCGCGGGCCGCGAGGTGATCGACCTCGACGCCGAAGCCCAGGAGAGGCTCCGCGCGCTCGGCTACCTGGGAAAGTAGGCGCATGGCGAAACGCCTCATCGTCTTCGACCTCGACGGGACGCTGGTGGATTCGACCGCTGACCTGGCGGCGGCCGTGAACGCCGCGCTCTGCGAGATCGCTCCGAGCGCCCCGCCCCTGCCGGTGCCGCTCGTTCGCTCCTTGATCGGCAACGGCGCGCGCGCCCTCATCGAGGGCAGCCTGAGGCAGGCCGGCCTGCCTCGTCCGGCGGACGACGTGCTGCCCATCTTCCTGAGGCACTACGAAGCGCGCCTGCTCGACACGACGGTCCTCTATCCCGGCGTTGCCGAGAGCCTGGCCGCCCTGACGGGCCGCATCCTCGCCGTGCTCTCGAACAAGCCGGGTCCGATGTGCCGCACGATCCTGAACGGCCTCGGCGTCGCGGCGTTCTTCGCGCGAATCTGGGGCGCGGGCGACTTCCCGGGACGCAAGCCGGATCCGGAACCGCTGCGCCTCCTGATGCGGGAGCTCGGAGTTTCGCCCTCCGACACGCTGCTCGTGGGCGACTCGGCGGTCGACGTGCAGACCGGTCGCGCCGCCGGCGTCGCGGTGGTCGGCGTGGCCTGGGGCCTCGACCCCGAGAGCCTGCGGGCGTGCCCGCCCGACCGGATCCTGGCGAGCCTGTTGGAGCTTCGGGAACTGTGCTAACCTCCGTCGCTCCAGGGCTCCTGGCGATATGGCGAGCATTCTGATCTGGGGCCGCTCCCGCGAGATCCTCGCGGGCAAACTTCCGCCTGGCATCGCGGCGAGCGAGGCCCGCACGCTGCCCGAGCTGAAGGCCCAGCTCGATAGCCGAGGAGGCACGGTCGTCCTCGTCGACGCGCAGGCGCTGGAGGCCCATCGCGACGAACTGGAGGCCTGGTTCAAGGCCGGCGGCAACCAGCTGGCGCTCCTCGTCGGCGTGGTGGACGCCGGCGAGGACGCGGACGAGCTGCTCAAGCGCTACGCGTTCCTCGACGACATCCTGTTCCGGCCCGTCACGCCCGGGCGCCTGCGCCGGCGCCTGGAGCGCGCCCTCGACACCATCCACAGCCGACGCGTCATCACCCAGCTCAACCAAGCGCTGGAGCGCAAGAAGAGCGAGCTCGACGAGCTGAACAAGATCGGCGTCGCGCTCTCGTCCGAGCGCGACATCAACAAGCTGCTGGACCTGATCCTGGCCAAGTGCCGCGAGATCACCGACGCCGATGCGGGTAGCCTCTACCTGGTGCTGCGCGGCAAGGACCACGAAACCACCACCGACGACGAGCTGCGCTGCGAGCTGACCCAGAACGAGTCGCTGCAGATCCCCTTCGAGAAGTTCAAGATCCCCCTCGCCCCCAGCTCCATCGCCGGCTACGTCGCCTTGACGGGCGAAACGGTCAACATCGCGGACGTCTACCACCTGCCCGCGGGCGCCCCCTATGCCGGCAGCGGCGGCACCTCGCGTGCGAAGGACGAGAAGTCCGGCTACCGCACGAAGTCGATGCTGGTCGTCGCGATGAAGGACCACAAGGACCAGGTCATCGGCGTCGTGCAGCTCATCAACAAGAAGCGCGACGCGGGGACCCTGTTGCGGCCGCTGGCCCTGGTCGACGAGATCGTCATCCCGTTCACCTCCGTGGACGAGCAGCTGGTCGCCTCCCTGACGAGCCAGGCCGCCGTGGCCTACGAGAACACGCGGCTCATCAGGGACATCCGCCGGCTGTTCGCATCCTTCGTCGAAGCGTCGGTGACCGCCGTCGAGCAGCGCGATCCCACCACGTCCGGGCACTCGCGACGGGTCGCCGAGCTCACCGTGGGCCTGGCCGAGAAGGTGGATGCCCTGGACGACGGCCCGTTCCGGGAGCTCCGCTTCACGAGCGACCAGCTCCAGGAGATCCGCTACGCCAGCCTGCTCCACGACTTCGGGAAGGTTGGCGTGCGCGAGAAGGTCCTGATCAAAGGCAAGAAACTGTACGTGGGCGAGATGCACCTGGTGCGGCAGCGCATCGCCTTCATCAAGAAGGCGCTCGAGGCCGAACACCTGCGGGCCAAGCTCGAGCAGATCCAGTCGGGCAAGGGAGCCCAGGAGCTGCTCGCCCAGATGGATCGAGACTACGAGGCGCGCCACGCCGAGGTCGACCAGATCCAGCGGATGATCCTGCAGGCCAACGAGCCCACGATTCTCGAGGAGGAGAGCTTCCGGGCGCTGATGGACCTGCCCAACCGGATCTACAGCGACATCGACGGCAACCGGCAGCCGTTCCTCACGCCCAACGAGGTGCAGGCCCTCTCGATCCGGCGCGGCAGCCTGTCGGAGAAGGAAAGGCGCGAGATCGAGAGCCACGTGACCCACACCTTCCGCTTCCTGGCCGAGATCCCGTGGACCGGCGAGTTCCGCCGGGTCCCCGAGATCGCCTATGCGCACCACGAGAAGCTCGACGGCACGGGCTATCCCCGCAAGCTGAAGGATCCGGAGATCCCGGTCCAGTCGAAGATGATGACCATTTCGGACATCTTCGACGCCCTCGTGGCCTGGGACCGGCCCTACAAGAAATCGGTGCCGGTGGAGCGCGCGCTCAACATCCTGAACGACGAGGCGGGCCAGGGGAAGCTCGACGGCGCGCTGCTGCGCGTGTTCATCGACGCCAAGATCTACGAGAAGACGCTGCCTCGCGCCGGCGCCGAGGCAGAGGTCGCGCCGCGCTGAACCGGACTTGACCCCTCTCATCATCGCTCACCGCGGCGACTCCGCCCACCGTCCCGAGAACACCCTCGCGTCGTTCAAGAGCGCCCTCGACCTCGGCGCCGACCTGCTCGAGCTGGACGTGCAGCTCACGAAGGACGGTCAGGTCGTGGTGATCCACGACGGCTCGGTCGACCGCACCACGGACGGCAGCGGCCGCGTCGCCGAGCTGAGCTTCGCGGAGCTGCGCAAGCTGTCGGCCGGATATCCGGAGCGCTTCGGCGACAAGTACGCTTCGGAGCGGGTGCCGACCCTCGCCGAGGTGCTCACCCTCGCCCGCGGACGCGCCAAGGTGATGATCGAGATCAAGAAGGAGTCGGTGACCGACGAGGAGGCCGACGGCATCGAGGCCCGCACCGTCGCCGTGGTGCGCGACGCGCGGATGGACGAGGAGGTCCTGCTCATCTCCTTCGAGCGCCGGGCGCTGCGCCGCTGCCAGAGGTTCGCCCCCGAGATGCGCCGCGGCCATCTCTTCCATCGCGCGACGCCGGATGAGGTGGTCGCGGGCGCGCGCGAGGTCGACACCGACCTCGTGATGCCCGAGAAGGGCATGCTCTCCGAGGAGCTGACCGTGGCCGCGCGCAAGGCCGGCATCAAGGTCGCGACCTGGGTCGTCGACGACGTCGAGGAGCTGAAGGACCTCGCCCGCTTCGACCTGTTCGGCGTCGGCTCCAACCGTCCCGGTGCCCTGCTCGACGCGATCTGGGCGAGCGACTAGATCAGCGCGCCTCGCGCAGTCAGGTCGGCAGCGGATGGATCACCAATCCCGACGGCAGCTTCGGGTGGAAGAACGTGCTCTTGGCGGGCATGGACTCGCGAGCGTCGGCGACGGCGGTGATCTGCTCGACGGGCGTCCCGCGCATGAGGACCGCAACCGCCCCACGTACGACTGCCTCCTTGGCTTCCGTCAGCGAGTGGACGTAGCCGACGGCGTCGTCGGCGACGCCAAGCCGTGGCAGAACGCCGCGATGCACCAAGAAGGTGTCCAAGGCACGGAGTGAAGGCGGCTCGTCGGCAGGAACCCAGGCGTCGGCGGCCGCCTGCGCTTCCGCAACGATCGCGTCTCCCGAGGGCCATGCCAGCGCGACGGCGTAGGGCGCGGCAGACGCGGCGACGCGAGTGGCCGCATCGGCGACCGACGAAGCAGCGGTGAGTCGAAAGGCTTCGCCGAGCACCTGACGAGCAGCCGCGGGCGTCGGTCCCGCCGAGAGGATGCGGTGGTACGGCAGGACCACGAGGCCCGGAGCTCCGATCGGCGTGAAGTAGCCGAACGTGAAGGCACCGTCGTTGCCATGCTCGTCGCGATACTGGAGCGCCGTAGCGTAGCGGTGGTGGCCGTCGGCGATGTAGGCCTTGGCCGCGGCGAGGGCATCCCGGAAGGCCGTCAACGCCGAGGCATCCGTGACGCGCCAGAGCTTGTGCTCGACGCCCTGGTCGTCGCTGAAGGCCCTGAGAGGGGCGCCATCCGCCTGATCTCCCAGCTGGCTGTCGATGCGGCCCGCCGGGTCCTCGAGCATCAGCAGGATCGGGCTGAAGTTCGCGCGCGTCGCGAGCAGCATGCGCCAGCGGTCCTCCCGGGCCGCGGCCCGGGTGTGCTCGTGGGGCAGGATGCGCCCGTGGGACGCGTCCTCGGACCGGAAGCGCGCCAGCAGGCCGCGGCGGGTCGAGGTGCCGCCGTCGTGAGCGAAGGCCTGCTCGAGGACGTACAGCGCTTCCTTCGAATCCTCGAGCAGCGTTCCGTTCGCTCGCCACCGGGAGAACGTGGCACCGGCGTCCGCGTATCCCGCCTCTCCTGGTGTTCCCGCCAGGATCAGGCGCACCACGTTCCGCTCGTGACGCGCCAGGAGCGCCTGCCGATGAGCCTCGGTGATCACGTCGTAGGGAGGCGCGAGGACCAGGGCCGGGTCGATGTCGTCTCGGTACAGCAGGCCGCGAAATGGTCGGATCTCGGGCACTACTGCACGTACCCGAGCGCCTTCAGCTCCTCGGCCTGCTCGCGGGTGAGACGCACCGTCTCGGCGAACTCGCGCGGGTACGTCTCGGCCTTGTGCTCGAAGGCACGCAGGCTCTGCTTGAGGTCCGACGCGACCTGCGGAAGCTCACCGGCAAGGTTCGTCCCTTCCTTGGGGTCCGTCTCGAGGTCGTACAGCTCTTCCCTGCCTTCGGGCAGGTTGAGGATGTACTTGTAACGCTCCCGGACCACCGCCTTCTTGGCGAGGCGGACGTCCGAAGGCTCCCACCAGCGCATCGGGTAGAACGTCCGCGGGCCGCTCACCTCGCCGCGCAGCGTCTTGAGGAGGCTGATGCCCTGGTCGCGCGCGCTGGGCGGCGCCTTCGCGACCTCACGTAAGGTCGGAAGGATGTCGATGGTGGTCACGGGCGTTGCGACGCGGCCGGGCTGGAGCAGGCCCGGCGCGTAGACGATCAGCGGTACTCGTAGCAGCTCCTCGTAGACCTGGTTGTCGTGACCCGTGCCGCCATGGTCCCAGAACTCCTCGCCGTGGTCGGCGGTGATCACGACGAACGATCCCGGCCCGGTCAGCGAAAGCGCCTCGAGGTGTGTCTTGAGCTCGCTGTCCAATAGCGTGAGCGCGGCGTCGTAGAGGTCGACGTTGGTTTCGATCTGCGTCTTGCCCGGCTTCGCGGGCTCCCGATACGGACCGTGCCCCTCGATGTAATGAAGATAGAGGAAGTACGAGCCGCGCCTCGCCAGCTCCGCCTTCCACTTCGCGACGCGGTCGCGGACGGCGCCGTGGCTCTTCATCATGAAGCGGTCGAAGCCCCGGGCAAAGCCCATCGGCCTGCCGATGTTGACGTTGTCCGCCGCGCCGTAGGTGCGGTAGCCGGCTCGCCTCATGACCTCGGGCAGCGTCTCGGCGGCCTGGGGGATCCGGTTGAGCTGGACCTCGTCGCCTTGGTTCAACGCGCGTCGGGTCGCCAGGAATCCGATGAGGACGCCGTGCTGGTTGACCCACAGGCCGGTGAAGATCGAGGCCATGGAGGACGGGGTCCAGCTCGACGGCGCCCAGGCCTTCTCGAAGACGACGCCCTTTGCAGCCAGCTGCGAGAGGAACGGCATGGTGTCCCGGGCGTAGCCGTAAGGGGCCAGATGATCGGAGCGCACGGTGTCCAGGAGCACGAACACGATGCGCGGCGGACGCTCGGCCTCGCCGCTCGCGACGGGCGCGGGCGAAGCCGGCGCGTCTTGCCGCCTGCAGGAGCCGGTCGCGAGCAGGGCCGCGGCGACGCATGCGTGACGGCACAGGGACATGGGGGCCACCACCTAGCGGGACGCGGCTCAGGGCGCCGAGCTCGTGTAGTCGACCTTGTAGACGAGCCGCGCCGTGCCCACGCGGATCTCCTCGCCACCCTTGAGGCGGGCCGTCTCCACGCGGCGTCCATTGACGAAGATGCCGTTGCGGCTCTTGAGGTCGGTGATGGTGAAGCCCTCGCCGGTGCGATCGATGCGCGCATGGAAGGACGAGACCTTCGGGTCGGTGATGACGATGTCGTTGTTGCGATGCCGGCCCAGCGTGTGGGAGTCGCGGTTGAGCGGGAACGACGTCTCGCCCGCGGCCGCGAGCAGCGTGAGGCGGCTGACCACTACCTTGTTGGCGGCGGCCAGGTACTGGATCGCCCGCGGGTTGACGACCTCCTTGGTGTCGTCCTCGAGGCGCCGCTGGTGGACCGGGGGGCTGAACTCCACCGACACCTTCCCCGCCGGCGGCCCGCTGCCGAAGTGCTGGGTGCCGCCGGGCTCCAGGGGTGCCGGAAGCCGGGTCGCGAAGTCCTCCGGCGTCTCGGGCATCGGCCCCACGACCGCCACGAACTTCGCCTGGACCAGGTTGTGGAGGATCTGGAGCGTGGCCAGCTCGTCGGGGTTGCCCGCAAGCCGGCAGATCTCCGTGAGGCTGCGCCGGCCGTCCACCAGGAAGAAGACCTGCCACTCCTCCTTGGTGAGGTTGACGCTCTGCTTCACGCGCTCCGGATTGGCGAGCGCCTCGACCACCATGTTCAGGTCGGGGAAAACGTCGGCCAGCCGGGCGCGCTCGTCCAGGCGCCGCACACCCTCCATGACGAGGTTCTGGAGGTTCATCTCCAGCGTGACGGCCGTCGCGGGCGGCGGCACCCTGTCGAAGAACACGAAGGTGCCGGCCCGCCAGCCGAAGGTGTCGAAGATGACCTCGGAGACCTGGACCTTCAGGTAGCTCGCGAGCTCGTCCTCGCTCAGGAGCTTGCTCGAGAGCAGCATCTGGCCGACGCGCCCGCCGCTCTGTTGCTGAAGGACGCGGTCGAGATCCTCGGCCTTCACCTTGCCCAGCCGCACCAGCGTGCTGCCGAGGCGCAGGTCCTCGCGTGTGGAGGTCGCGAAGACCGGCTTGCCGCCCCTGAGGAACAGCTTGGTCTCCTGTTGGGGCCGCTCGAGCACCAGCACGCCGGTGCGCCTGCCGAGATCGAGGAAGGTGAGCAGGTCGGGGACCTCGAAGCGCTCGAGGCTTCCTTCGAGGATGTTCTCCATCGCGACCCGCGGAATGCTACCATGCCGCTCCCGCGTGAAGATCCGCCGCAGCGACCTGAGCGCGCTGGTGGCCCACGCCCGTGCGGGTCATCCCGACGAGGTCTGCGGCGTGCTCCTCGCCGACGCGCACGCGCCCGCGCGCGTCGCCCAGGTGGTGTCGGTCGCGAACGTCTCGGCCGAACCTCGCCGCCACTTCGAGATCGCAGCCGCAGACCTGCTACGCATCCAGAGCGAGGCCCGCGCCGACGGCCGGGAGATCTTGGGTTACTACCACAGCCATCCTGGCCATCACGCCACGCCGTCGGAGACGGACCGGCGCCTCGCGGCGGAGGGGCTGTCCGACGGCGTCGTCCACCTGATCGTCGGCATCGGTGCGGACGGCGAGGCCGTCAGCCTGGCCTGGGTGTTCCGCGACGCGGCGCTCGGCTTCGAGGCGGAACCGCTGGAGATCGAATGACCGCGAGCCGATCCATTCGCTCAGCGCCGCTTGCGCCTCTTTCCGTCCGACCGAGCCGGCGGACCGCCGGGCTTCACCGGCACGAGAGCCAGCCCCAGGGCTCCCAGCGCAGCGACCTGATCCCATGGCGTGAGGAACGTGCCCGAGACGAAGCCGCGGTAGTAGGCGAGCGCCCCGAGGCCGAGGAGTGCAAGCGCCGGCAGCAACGCCAAGGCCAAGCCCCAGCCGCGACGCGCCGCGAGCGGGAGCAGGTTCGGGAGCAGCAACGCGAACAGCGTCGGCACCGGATTCCGGTAGAGGAGGAACCCGAAGAGGAGCGCGTGCACGAAACGCGCGGTCCGAACGCGGCCGCCGGCGCGCAGCGCGAGCCGGAATCCCGGGATGATCGAAGCGACGCCGATCAGCACCAGCGTCGTCGCGCCGATCATGATCCCGAAGGCCGAGAACCAGTGCGGCTCCGCCGGTCCGCCACGCGGCGCCATCTCGATCGCGCGCACGGCGCCCACCACGGCTCGGCCCATGCGCTCGAGGGCTGCCGGATCCAACTGATCGGCGATGTCCGTCGCCTGGTGGTACTCGGGATAGAAGCGCGTGAAGGACGAGTCGGTCACGAACACGGCCGGCAGTCGAGCCTGGAGGAAGGCCAGGTCGTCGCCGTAGAGGCTGGCTCGCCAGGTGCGCACGGCAGCCTGATGCAGCCACGGGATCAACGGGTCGCCGAACGCGAACGGAGCTCCCGCGTTTCGCGCGCCGCGCGCCGCGGCCTGCATCAGCCAGCGCGGCGCGATCAAGCTGCCGTCCTTGTGCAGCGGATCCGCGTAGGCGAGGGCCTGGAACGCGGGAGTCCCGCCCGGCCAGCCGCACATCTCGATGACGAAGGCGCCGACCAGGTCGCGCGCCTGCGGACCCAACTCCCTCACGTAGGCGCGTGACCCGGCTACGGTCGTCCTGCCCGTCGCCTCCTCGCCGTCGAATGAAACGAACACGACCGTCCGGGCGCGCAGTACGTCCGTTGCCAGGACGCGGGCGGTCTCGATCAGCACGCCAACGCCGCCGCCGTCATCGTACGCGCCGGGCGACTCCGGCGCGGTATCGTGGTGGGCGGCCACCACGATGAACTCCGTTCCGGGCCCGCGCAGCACTCCCTGCACGTTCGCGCCGGTCACGCCGAAGCTCTCGAAGGCCTGCCGGCGGACCTCCTGGAGGCCGGCTTCGCGGAACTGCGACTCGACGTAGCTCGCCGCCAGGCTGACGCGGGGCGAGCCCAACGGGTGCGGGCCGAGGGCGGCGAGGCGCGACGCGTGCCGGAGCGCCGCCTCGCCGGAGACGCTCGCGGCGAGCAACAGCGCGGCCTGGAGCATGCGGGAGCGCGATTATAGCGTGCTAGAATCCCCGGGTTTCCACGACCATGAAGGAGGCTCGTGCGCGCGCTCCTCGCCTTGGCGCTCCTCCCGGTTAGCTCTTCCGCCCTCGCCGGCACCATCTCCGGGAGCGTGGCCGTCACCGACAAGGGCGGCCGGCCCGCGACCGACCTCCAAGAGACGGTCGTGTATCTCGAGGGCGCGAAGGCGAAGCCGAAGCCGCTCACGGCGAGCATCGTGATGCGCGGCAAGGCGTTCCAGCCGCACCTGGTCGTGGTCCCCGTGGGCAGCAGCGTGGCCTTCCCGAACGAGGATCCCATCCTCCACAACGCGTTCTCGGTCTCCGGCGAGAACCGCTTCGACCTCGAGCTGTACAAGCGCCCGCAATCCAGGTCGCAGACGTTCCAGAAAACGGGCGTCGTGCGCGTCTACTGCAACATCCACCCGCAGATGAGCGCGATCGTGCTGGTTGCCGATTCGGCCCACTTCGCCAAGGCGGGCGCGGACGGCGCGTTCAGCATCGAGGACGTGCCCGCGGGCAGCTACGTGCTCCGCGCGTGGCACGAGCGAGGCGGAGAGGCCTCCCAGGAGCTGACCGTGCCCGCCGACGGCGTGGTGCGCGCCCAGCTCGCGCTCGACGCGTCGGCCTTCAAGCGCGTCCCGCACAAGAACAAGTTCGGCAAGGACTACAGCGCCTCGGGGGACAAGTACTGAATGGGCCTCACCCAGAAGGTCCTGGTCTTCATCAGCCTGATCGTCGTTGCGCTCGCCGCGACCACCTTGATCTACACGACACGCCAGGCCGACGCGCTGGCCCACCGGACCGTCCAGGCCGGCCTCGGCGAGACGCGGGACGTGTGGGACACGTTCCAGAAGGACCGCTACAGCAAGCTCACGCTGGGCGTCCGCGCGCTCGCCAACGATCCGTACTTCAAGCCGCTCGTGGAGACGCGCGACCAGGACTCGGTGGCCGACACGCTCAAGGAGCGCGGCCAGGACATCAAGGCCGACTTCTTCATCGCCACGGATCCCGCGGGCGTCGTGATCGCGCGCAGCGACCGTCCGGGGAGCGGCGAGGACCTGTCGCAGGACCCCGTGGTCATGAAGCCGCTCGAGGGCGACGAGTCGGCGACGGTCTGGCGCCAGGGCGAGAGGCTCTACCACGCGGTCGCCGTGCCGATGGTCACCGGCAACGACCTGAAGGGCGTCTTGATCGCCGGCTACGCAATCAACGAAGGACTCGCCGGCGACATCCGAAAGCTGACCCACAGCGAGATCGCCTACCTCGTCCAGGAGAAGGGCAAGCCGCCGGCCCTCTCGGTCTCGTCGCTGGGCCCGAAGGAGAGCGCGCTGCGGGCCGCCCTGGACCGGCCGGAGTTCGCGAGCGCCGCGGCCGAGCCGTTCGAGGTCGCGCTGGCCGGCGAGCCCCACATCGGCGTCGTGGTGCCGCTCCTGTCCGCGGCCGGCGAGGCCGTCGGCGCCGTCGTCGCGCTGCGCAGCCTGGCGACCGAGATGGCCTCCTTCCGCCAGTTCCGGAACAGCCTCGTCCAGGTGTCCCTCGTCGTGATGGCCGCGGCCCTGGTCCTCGCCTACGTCGCCGCGCGGCGCATCACCGACCCCGTGCGAACCCTGGTGAGCCTGGTGGAGAGGGCGCGCGACGGATCGTATGCGGGCGCGGTCTCCGTCAGCACCCGGGATGAGATCGGCGTGCTCGCCCGCGCCTTCAACAGCCTGCTCGCCGACCTTCGCGAGAAGGAGCAGATGATCGGCTTTCTGCGCGAGGGCATGACGACCATGCTCAAGAAGGGCGGCGCGACGCTGCCGCAGGCTAGTAGCGACATGACGAGCGCCGAGACGGCTTCACTTTCCAGCATGCCCACGGCCGTCAAGATGGAGACCGGCTCTCACTTCGCCGGTCGCTACGAGATCCTGTCCATGCTCGGCAAAGGCGGGATGGGCGTCGTGTACAAGGCCCACGACCGCCAGCTGGACGACGATGTCGCGCTCAAGGTGCTGCGTCCCGATGTCGTGAAGGATGACCCGACGCTGCTCGAGCGCTTCAAGCAGGAGATCAAGCTCGCCCGCAAGATCACCCACCGATGCGTGCTGCGCACCCACGATTTCGGCGAGGCCGACGGCACGCCTTACATCTCGATGGAGTTCCTCGAGGGCGTCACGCTCAAGGACCTGCTCCGCAACAAGGGCGCGCTGCCGATCGGCGTGGGCCTGCGCATTGCGAAGCAGATGTGCCAGGGCCTCGATGCCGCCCATCGCCAAGGCGTGGTCCACCGCGACGTCAAGCCGCAGAACATGCTGATCCTGCCCGAGACCGGCGAGCTGAAGATCATGGACTTCGGAATCGCCCGCGCGGCCACGCTCAAGCAGGGCGAGTCGGGCCTCACCACAGCCGGGACCGTGATGGGCACACCCGACTACATGCCGCCGGAGCAGGCGCAGGGGGCCGCGGCCGACTTCCGCTCGGACATCTACTCGCTCGGCGTGGTGCTCTTCGAAGTGTTCACCGGGCGGCTGCCGTTCGGCGGCGACACCGCGATGAAGGTCGTCATGGCCCACATCCAGCAGCCGGCGCCCGCGCCGCGCACGCTCAACCCGCGCCTTCCCGTGGAGCTCGAGGCCGTGATCGTGCGCTGCCTGGCGAAGAGCCCGGACCAGCGCCCCGAGCACGTGGCGGACGTGCTGAAGGACCTGACCGCCGTGTCGTCGCAGGCCGAGGCCGGCGCGAGCGCGGCCTAGCCGCGCTCAGGGTCCGTCGATCGAGACCACCCGGACCACCGGGTTCAGGTTGAACAGCCCCGCGGCGCCGCCCGCGAGGAAGGACTTCTCGCCGTCGAAGTCGAGCGTGATCGTGGTTCGCGTGTTCTCGCGGACCTCGAACTCGCGATCGAGGGTGACGACGGCCGCGGGAACGCTGACGGCGCGGGCCCGCCCGCCCGGATTCTGTCGGTTGGCCCTGCACGCCGGCAGCTGAGTGTCGTTCTCGAAGAACAGGTGGGCGTCGGCGATCGCCAGGCGGATCTGGGTGTAGCGGCCCTCGGGCGGCGAGCCGGACGCGAGGACCTCGTTGTGGCCGTCCTCGAGCCGCTTCAGGTCGCAAGTGCGGCTGCCGCCGCCTTCGAAGCTCAGCCCCTCCATGTCGCCGTCGTCGCTGCGAACGCTGACGTCGGAGAACGTGACGAGCACGGCCAACGCGTCGTTGAAAGGCGCGTCGTGCATCTGGATGACGAGTGTGCCGCCCCCGTCGGGCGCCGTTCCGGAGTCGCCGCCACAGGAGAGCGACGCCACCGCGGTCACGACCATTCCAAGAGTGCGTAATGAGCGCAAAGGAGTCATGAGAATACCCCTCCTCACTTAGACCATAGGCCGGGCGGGCGTATCCCGGGTGTGCGTCACGTCACGCCGGGATCTGAACGTCTGGCGCGGATCCTGGGTCGGCCCTTCAGGCCGAGGCGGTGACCCCCAGCCGCTGCGCCAGCTTGTCGAGCGACTCGCTCAGCTCCGGGGGCAGGCGCCCGCCGAAACGGTCGAAGAACGCGCGGATCTCGGGAACCTCCTCCGCCCATTCGTCCCGGTCCACGCGCAGCAGCTCCTCGAGAGTCGCCGTCGGCAGGTCGAGGCCGTCCGTGTTGAGCGAGTCGCTCGTCGGCACGAGTCCTACGGGGGTCTCCACCGCCTGCGCCTTGCCCTGGATGCGGTCGATCATCCACAGCAGCACGCGCAGGTTCTGCCCGAACCCGGGCCACATGAAGCGGCCTGCTGAGTCCTGCCGGAACCAGTTCACATGGAAGACGGCGGGGGGCCGCGGCACGGCGCGCCCCATCCTCAGCCAGTGGCCGAAGTAGTCAGCCATGTTGTACCCGCAGAACGGCAGCATCGCCATGGGATCGCGGCGCACGACGCCCACCTTGCCCGTGGCCGCCGCAGTCGTCTCCGAGCCCATCGTCGATGCCACGAACACGCCGTGCTCCCAGTCGAAGGCCTGGAAGACGAGGGGTGCGACGCGGGCGCGACGCCCGCCGAACACGATGGCCGAAATCGGCACGCCCTGCGCGTCCTCCCACTTGGGCGACATGCTCGGGCACTGACGCGCGGCGACGGTGAAGCGCGCGTTCGGGTGCGCCGCCTTGCCCTGGCGATCCCAGGGCTTTCCCTGCCAGTCGAGCAGGTTCTCGGGCGGGCTCTTGTCCTTGCCCTCCCACCAAGGCACGCCATCGGTGGTGACGGCCACGTTCGTGAAGATGGTGTCGTGGGAGATGGTGGCCATCGCGTTCGGGTTCGTGTCGGGCCCGGTGCCGGGTACGACGCCGAAGAAGCCAGCCTCGGGGTTCACGGCCCAGAGGCGGCCGTCGGGCCCCGGCCGCAGCCACGCGATGTCGTCACCGATCGTGCGTACCTTGTACCCCAGATGCTCGAGGGGCGAGACCAGCATCGCGAGGTTCGTCTTGCCGCACGCAGACGGGAAGGCGGCCACGATGTAGTGGGCCTCGCCCGACGGCAGGCTCAGCTCCAGGATCAGCATGTGCTCCGCCATCCAGCCCTGATTGCGGGCCATGGTCGAGGCGATGCGGAGCGCGAAGCACTTCTTGCCCAGGAGCGCGTTGCCGCCGTAGCCGGAGCCCACGCTCCAGATCAGCCGCTCCTCGGGGAAGTGCAGGATGTAGCGGCGCTCCGGCGACAGGTCACCGATCGAGTGCAGGCCCGGCACGAACTCGTCGCCGCCACCCAGCTGGTCGAGCGCCGCCCTGCCCATCCGCGTCATGATCCGCATGTTGGCCACGACGTAGGGGCTGTCCGTCACCTCGACCCCGACCTTGCTGAACGGCGAGCCGAGCGGTCCCATCACGTACGGGACCACGTACATGGTGCGGCCCTTCATCGCGTCCTCGAAGAGCGGCGTCACCTTGGCCTTCCCCTCGTCGGGCGACATCCAGTTGTTGGTGGGCCCGGCGTCGTCCCGACTCCTCGAGCAGATGAACGTCAGGTGCTCGGTCCGCGCCACGTCGGAAGGGTGGCTGCGATGGAGGTAGCTTCCCGGCGCGGCCTTGGCGTCGAGCTTCTGGAGGGTCCCGTCGGCCAGCATCCCGGCGGTCAGGCGCTGGTTCTCGGCGTCGGAACCGTCGCACCAGACGACCTTGTCCGGCCGGGTCGTCTTCGCCACCTCCTCAACCCAACGTTCCGCTGGCGTCATAGAGGACGGATTCTAGAGAAACGCTTCGTCGCGGGTCAAACCACGCGCTATAGTGCGCACCATCCGTGACCGCCAAGTGCCGAGGAGTCATCGTTTTGCTCGCGGCGCTCTGCCATGGTTCTGCCGGCGCCGAGGAGCCGCGCCTGGCTCTGCACGCGAACGTGGCGCTCGCCGCCGGCGAGCTGAGCTTCGACACGACGCGTACGCTTTCGGTGCTCTCCAGAGACGTGTCCGTGAGGGCGAGCTACGCGCTCGACGCCGGTCTCGGCTTCGACCTCGGACTGCAGCTTGCGCTGACGAGCAACGTGGCCCTGCGGGCGAGCTTCAGCCGGGTGACCCGCGAGGGCAACGGCGTCCTGCATGCCGACTTGCCACCGCTACCGTTCGGCCTGCCCCGGACCCTCGACGCGACGCTTCCCAACGGCCGCGTCGAGGAGAGCGCGGGCCATCTCGATCTCGTCCTCGGCGGCGGCGCGGGTTCCGTGCGCGGGTCCGTGTTCGGCGGGGTCACGCTCTTCGATCTCGACGCGCGGCTCCTCGGCCCCGCGACGATCATGGTGCCTGGAGTGCCGCCGATCCCGATCGGCACCTCGACGGTGCTCGAGACGTCCGACTCGCCCACAGGCTGGAACGCGGGCCTCGGCCTGGACGTCCGCCTCTCGGCGCACCTGGGCCTCGGCGCATTCTTACGGTATGCCCATGCCCGGGCTACGCTCGATCCGCCCGGTTTCGAACCGATCGAGGTCGACGCTGGGGGCGCGCACGCGGCGGCCGGCATCCGCGTGTACTTCTAGAAAAGGAGGGATGATGATGCTCCCGCTGCTGCTCGGCGCTGCCGTCACGGTCGTCCAGGCGGGCGTGCTGATCGACGGCACTGGCGCGCCGCCGAAGCGACGGCAGGCGATCGTCATCGAAGGCGGGCGCATCAAGGCCGTCGGCGACGCCGCAGCCGTTTCCATCGCCGCGGGCGCGACGCTCCTCGACTTGTCGGCCTACACCGTCCTGCCGGGCCTGATCGACTCCCACACCCACGTCTTCCTCCAGGGCGAAGAAACGGCCGAGGGCGGCTACGATGCCAACATCCTCCAGCACGGCCTCGCCTATCGTGTCGCGCGGGCGACGGTCGCGGCCCGGCGCGCCCTCGAGCAGGGCTTCACGACGCTGCGCGACCTGGGCACCGAGGGCGCAGGCTACGGCGACGTCGGCATCAAGCAGGCGGTGGAGCGGGGTCACATCCCCGGCCCGCGGATGTTCGTGGCCACGCTGGCGATCGGCGCGACCGGCGGCTACCCGCTTTCGGGATACGCACCCGAGCTGGCCATGCCGAAGGGCGTCGCCACTGCCGACGGCGCGCTCGAAGCCCGCCGCGTCGTCCGCGAGCAGATCGACAAGGGCGCCGACTGGATCAAGGTCTACATGACCTACAAGTCGCGCGTCGACCGGGAGGATCGCCTCGTCACGGATGCGACCTACACCGTCGAGGAGCTGCGAGCTATGGTCGAGGAGGCACACGGACGCTTCCGGAAGGTGGCGTGTCACGCCTACGGCGGCGAGGGGCTGCGGCGCGCCCTCGAGGGCGGCTGCGATTCGATCGAGCACGGCCTCGACCTGGACGACGCCGGCGTGCAGCGCATGGTCAAACAGGCTACGTGGTACTGCCCCACGCTGGGCGTCTACTACGGCGACTGGGCGGCGGAGGACACGCCGGCGGGACGCCGCGATCGTGCGCGCGTGAGGGCGCACGAGCCCTCCTTCAGGAAGGCGCTCGCGGCGGGCGTGAGGATCGTCTTCGGCACCGACGCCGGGGGCTCGCCGTGGACGCAGCCCATGGCCGGGGAGTTCGAACAGATGACGCGCCTCGGCATGACCGCGATGGACGCCATCGTGTCGGCCACGTCCCGCCCGGCCGAGATGCTCGGCGCGAAGGGCGAACTGGGCGTGATCGCCGCCGGCGCGCTGGCCGACGTGATCGCGGTCGAGGGCGATCCTCTCACGGACGTGACCGCGCTCGGTCGCGTGACCTTCGTGATGAAGGGCGGCGCCGTGTTCAAGGAGCCGCGACATTGACAGGCCGGCGCGACTGAGCCTAACGTCGCGTCCTCGGAAGTTTGCGGTGGCACACATGCGCTGGTCCACTCGCCTCGCCACGCTCCTCCTCTGCGGCGTGGCATCGTCCGCTGTGGCACAGGTGAAGGAGCGGCGCGTCGCGACGAGCGGCGCTGCGGAGGCCGCCGAGTGGGCCGCTCGCCTGCAGACGCTCGCCGACGCCGGCGCAGTCCGCCTGACGCGAGTGCGCGCTGACACGCTGCTCCCCGATCGCCGGCATCAACGCTATGCCCAGCTGCATCGCGGCGTCCCGGTCTGGGGCGGCGAGCTCGTCGTGCAGGCCGGCGACCAGGGCATCGTCTCGGTGTTCGGCGCACTCTACGAGGGCATCGATCTCGACGCGACGCCGTCTCTCGCCCCCGAGGCGGCCGTGGCCGCGCTCCGAGGCCTGGGGGCGGAGCCCTTCGGCCGCCAAGGCCGTCCCGAGCTGGTGGTGCTGCCGCACGCCGACAGCCGCTACGCGCTGACGTTCAAGATCCGCGCGCGTCGAACGGGCTTCGACGTCCGTCTCTACTTCGTCGACGCGACGAACGGAGCCATCGTGATGGACCTGAACGACGTCCAGACGCAGGCCGTCGTGGGCACCGGCACTGGCGTCCTGGGCGATCGGAAGAAGGTGAGCGCGCGCCCGGCCGGCGGCGACTTCGTGGCCGAGGATCAGCTGCGCCCGCCGCGCATCGCGACCTTCGACTTCCGGGGCGACCTCGCCCACTTCTTCGCGGTGTTGGATCTGTTCGACCAGGATCTCGCCCGGGACGACAACAACACCTGGACGGACGCCGCCACCGTCGACGCCCACACCCACGCCGGCTACGTGTACGACTACTTCTTCAAGCGCTTTGGGCGCCGCGGCCTGGACAACGCCGACATCACCATTCGCAGCATCACGCACCCCGTGAACCGGGAGGATTTCTTCTCCTATCCCGACGAGGTCAAGGGACTCTTCTTCCTGAACGCGGGCTACCTCGGCGACGGCGTTATGTTCTACGGCGAGGGCCTGCCGGAGCACGTCAGGGTCGGCGGCCAGCACTGGAACTTCACCTCCGGTGCGCTCGACATCGTGGGCCATGAGCTGTCCCACGGAGTGACGGACTACTCCTCCGGGCTCATCTATCAGAACGAGTCGGGTGCGCTCAACGAGGCCTTCTCGGACATCATGGGCGCCTCCGTCGAGTTCTTCTTCCAGCCGGCGGGCGACGGCCCGCTGCGCGCCGACTATCTCCTGGGCGAGGACGTCATCACGCCTGGCGGCCTCCGCTCGATGCAGAACCCAATGGCCTACGGCGACCCGGACCACTACGCGATCCGCTTCCTGGGCAGCGCCGACAACGGCGGCGTCCACACCAACTCGGGCATCGCGAACAACGCCTTCTTCCTGGCCATCGAGGGCGGCACCAACCGCCACTCGCGCCTTCCCGTGACGGGGGTTGGCGGCGGGAACCGCGAGCAGATCGAGAAGGTCTTCTACCGTGCCTTCACCGAGATGCTTCCGGCTAGCGCCAGCTTCGGCACGGCCCGTGCAGCCACGATCCAGGCGGCCCGCGACCTCTACGGTGCCGGAGGCGCCGTGGAGGCGGCCGTGACCCAGGCCTGGAACGCCGTCGGGGTGAACTGATGCGGGCCGCGACGGCGCTGCTGCTGTTCTGCGCCGCCGCACCAGCGTTCGGGTCGGACGATGCCTATCGCGTGAAGCTGCTGCTCGGCGGCGGCTACGAGGTGGGAACGCACTCCTTCAACCAGACGGTGAGCTTCGAGCAGTTCGCGGAAGCCGCGATCATCACGACCGCCTACGAAGCCGAGGCGGCGCCCGGATTCGACGTGGCGGCGCAGTTCAACGCGTTCAAGCGCATCGGCTTCTCGCTGGCCGGAACGCTCTACGAGCGCGACCTGGGCGGAAGCTTCGAGGCGTCGTTCCCCCACCCGCTGTTCTTCGACCAGCCGCGCGCCGCAGCAGGCGTTCTCACCGGAAAGCTGCAGGAGCGTGCAGGTCATGCGAGCGTCGTGGTCTTCGGCCACGACGGCTCGCTCGACTTCTCGGGCTGGGTCGGCGTCAGCCTGTTCAAGGTCGAGGCGGACCTGCTCACGAACGTCACCTACTCACACGCCGATCCCTACGACAGCGTCACGGTGACTTCCACTCCGGTGACCACCGTGAGCGACGAGCCGGTCGGATTCAACCTCGGAGCGAGCCTGGACTATCGCTTTTCGAGGAAAGTCGGGTTAGGGATCCAGGGACGCTTCTCCCAGGCGAAGGCGAAGCTGACCGCTCCGAACGCGGCGGAGACCGAGCTGGACGTGGGCGGCTTCCAGGCCGGCGGCGGGATCCGTCTGTACTTCTAGGCCTCGAAGGCCGTCACTCGACGCAGGCGGCGCCGTTGTCGATCCACGTCCTGAAGTAGGCTCCGAGCTCCGCCTGAGTCCCCGGCGCGGGCGCACGGCCGTCGCCCGGCGCCCAGCCCCAGCCCACGAGCGGGTCCTTCGCAAGGTGCTCGTGAAGCTGCGCCAGGGTCTTGCCGCCGTTCTGCTTCGGGTCCTTGAGCTGCCTGCAGAGCTGCCCAGGCGTGCGTCCCTCGAAGACGAGCTTCATGGAGGCGGCGGGAAGGTGCCAGTTGGGCGCGCCCGGCGGCATGTGCTCGCCGGGCGTGTTGCTCGACTGATGGCACGCCAGGCACTTCACCGCGAAACGGCCCTTGCCGTCGATCCCCCGTTGGACGCGCTGAGCGTGGACCTCGCTCGCGTCCCCCTGGAGCGGCCGTTCTCCGGCCGGATGGCAGTTGAGACAGCGTGGGTGCATGAAGACCGCATAGGCCTTCGCGAAGGCGTCCCTCGCCGCGGCTTCGTCCGCATCGGCGGAGCCCGCCGCGATGAAAGTCACTGCCAGAAGCAAGGGCGACACGAGGGTCCTCATGCGACCAGGTCCTCGGCGCGGATTGGAAGCCGGTGGATCGGCCGGCCGGTGAGGGCGAACAGCGCGTTACAGAGGGCCGGGGCGATCGGGGGCGTGCCGGGCTCGCCCACACCCCCCGGCTTCTCCGTGCTCGGCACGATGTGGGTCTCCACTTCGGGCATTTCGTGCATCCGCAGGACCGGGTAGTCGTGGAAGTTGCCCTGCTCGACGCGTCCGTCCTTGAACGTGATCGCGCCGTGGAGGGCGGCCGACAAGCCGAAGCCGATCCCGCTTTCCATTTGCGCGGCGATGGTGTTCGGATTCAGAGCCCGGCCGCAGTCGATCGCGCACACCACGCGGTGGACCTTGAGCATGCCGTCGGCGATTGAGACCTCGGCCACCTGGGCCACGAAGCTGCCGAAGGACTCGTGCACGGCCACGCCGCGCGCACGACCCGCGGCCAGCGGCCGGTCCCAGCCTGCCTTCTCAGCGGCCAGCTCGAGCACACCCAGATGGCGCGGATGGCTTCCAAGCAGTCCGCGCCGGTAGGCGACCGGATCGCGGCCCGCCGCCCGGGCCAGCTCGTCGAGGAAGCACTCCGTCACGAAGGCCGTATGCGAGTGGCCGACGGAGCGCCACCATAGGACCGGGATGCCCACGCGCGGGCTGTGCAGCTCCACGCGCAGGCTGGGGATCGCGTACGGCAGGTCCTGCGCGCCCTCGACCGAAGTGCCGTCGATGCCGTCCTTCACCATCATCGCCTCGAAGGGCGTGCCGGCCAGGATCGACTGGCCGACCAGCGTGTGGCGCCACGCAACTGGATTGCCCGCACCGTCGAGCCCACCGGAGATACGGTCGTGCCACGACGGGCGGTAGTAGCCGCCCTTGATGTCGTCCTCGCGCGTCCACACGATCTTCACGGGCGCCTTCGCCCGTTTCGCGACCTCCACGGCTTCGACGATCCAGTCCGATACCGGGTTCGCGCGGCGGCCGAAGCCTCCACCCAGCAGCGTGGTGTGGATCTGCACCTGTTCCGGCTTGAGGCCCGCCGCCTTCGCCGCGGCCTCGCGGTCCACCGTCTGGAACTGCGTGCCGGTCCAGATCTCGCAGCCGTCCTGCCGCAGTTCCACCACCGCGTTCAGCGGCTCCATCATGGCGTGGGCGAGGTAGGGCACCTCGTACTCGGCTTCGAGGACCTTCGCCGCGCCGGCGAAGGCCCCGTCGATGTCGGGCCCCGCCTGCTTCGCCACGAGGCCTGGCGTCTTTGCGAGGGCCGCGAACTGCTCGCGAAGGGCCGCGGAGGTGATCGAGCGGCCTTCGCCCTCGTCCCACTCCAGCCCGAGCGCCGCCCGGCCCTTGCGGGCGGGCCAGAAGCCGTCGGCGATGACGGCCACGCCCGATGGCACTTCGACCACGCCCCTCACGCCTCGGATGCGGCGCGCGCGCTCGGCGTCGACACGCCGCAGCCGTCCTCCGAAGACGGGCGGGCGGGCGACGAGCGCGGTCAGCATTCCCGGCCGCTTCACGTCTATGCCGAACTCCGCCCGTCCGTCGAGCTTCGCCGGCGTGTCGAGGCGGCGCGTCGGCTTCCCGATCAGGCGGAACTCGCTTTCGTCCTTCAGCTTCACGCTGGCGGGGGCGGGTCGTCTTGCCGCCGCTTCGGCCAGCTCGCCGTAACGCAGCGAGCGACCGCTCGGCGCGTGGCTGACGACGCCGTTCCGCGCCTGGCAGCTCGCTGGATCGATCCCCCAGCGCTCGGCGGCGGTCGCGATCAGCATCTCGCGGGCGGTCGCGCCGACAGTACGCATCTGGTCCCAGGAGGACCACGTGCTGGTGCTGCCACCGGTCATCTGCATGCCGAAAGCGGTGTGGTTGTACACGGCGGCGACCGGCGCGGACTCCACCCGCACCCGGGACCAGTCGCACTCGAGCTCTTCGCAAACCAGCATGGCCAGGGCGGTGTAGACGCCCTGGCCCATCTCGGCCTTGCCCACGATCACCGTGACCGAGCCGTCCGGGGCGATGCGTACGAACGCCTCGGGCGGATACTTCGGACCCGAAGCTGGCTGGGCGCCGAGGGAGCGCGGCAGCGCGAAACCGAGGAGCAGGCCACCGCCCGCCGCGGCGCCGGCCTTCAGGAACAGCCGGCGCTTCACGTCGAGGCGCGCGCTCACCGCGCACCCCCCCTCGCCTTGAGCTCCGCTGCGGCGTGGATGGCCTTGCGGATGCGCGGATACGTCACGCATCGGCAGATGTTCCCGCTCATCCCGTCGTCGATGTCCGCGTCCGTGGGGCGCGGGCGCTCGCGCAGCAGGACGGCGGCGGCCATCAGCTGCCCGGACTGGCAGTAGCCACACTGCGGCACGTCCTCCTGGGTCCAGGCCTCGCGGAGCGGATTGGCCTCCGCCTCCGGGAGGCCTTCGATCGTGACCACGCGCTTGCCCGAGAGCGACGCCACGGGCGTCACGCAGGAGCGCACGGCCACACCGTCGACGTGGACGGTGCACGCGCCGCATTGCGCAACCCCGCAGCCGTACTTGGTGCCGGTCAGGCCGAGGCCGTCACGCAGCACCCACAACAGCGGCGTGTCGGGCTCGACGTCCAGCTCGTGGTCCTGACGATTGACGTTCAGGTGGATCATGCGTCGCCTCCAGCGATCTCCCGCAGCATGGTCGATCGCGGCCGCCGAGCGCAAGGAGAACCTGGATCAATCGGGGACGCGAGCTTTCAGCGGGGCGAGGCTTCCGTGCGCGAGCGACGCACGCCTGTTCAGACGGATTTCCTCGGCCTGTCCCGCGGCCTGTCCCGCGGCGCGACCCCGAGCCGAAGGCCCGAGCAGCCGAGGGCTACCCGCCGGATCAGCCCCCCACGATCCTGGACAGCACCACCGACCTGAGCCGACCTTCGCTGAAACCGTAACGCCGAGGCGCCAGCTCGTAGAGCGGCTCAGCGGCGTCGTCTTCTTCGACGAAGTACAAGTCGTCGTCGAGCAGCATCTGGTTCAACGACCGGCGTGCTTGGCGGCGACGCTTCCGAACCTCTTGTCGGCGGATACGGCGGGAGCTGGGCATGAGGTACCTCCCGATAGAGCTCCGGAGGAGCAGCGCCACCTAGTGGACCCCGTCGGAGCTTCGTTGGTTCGGCCTTGAAGCACGCGGAATGCCAGGGACGCATGCGCCTCGCAAACCCTTGCTGCACACGGTGGTGCGCGCGGACGATGCCCGATCCGAATCAGAAGGCGAGGCGAGAACGCAACGTGCCGTTATGAAATCCTCAACATCATCGACTCGCCTTCAAGCCGGGCACGTCTGCAGGTACTTGCTCGGGAGCGCGTGGCCGAGCCGGGGCTGAAGAGCCCGCGAGGCGGCGACGACCCGATCGAGGGCGACGCCCGTCTCGACTCCCATGCCGTGCAGCATGTAGAGGAGGTCCTCGGTCGCCAGGTTCCCACTGGCCCCCGGGGCATAAGGACATCCTCCCAGGCCGCCAGCCGAGCTGTCGACGATCGCGATGCCTTCCTGCAGCGCCGCCAGGACGTTGGCCAGGGCGGTGCCGCGCGTGTCGTGGAGGTGGACGGCGAGCCGCTCGGGAGCGACGCTCTCGCGCAGCCTGCCCATCACGTCGCGCACCTGGGTCGGCACCGCTACGCCGATGGTGTCGCCGATCGAGATCTCGTCGCAGCCAGCCTCGACGAGTCGGCTGGCGACCTCGAGCACTCTTTCGGGCCGCACTCGTCCTTCGTAGGGGCAGCCAAAGCAGGTGGAGACGTAGCCCCTCACCCAGGCGCCCTCAAGCCGCGCGTCCGGCACGAACCCCGCGAAGCGGGCGAAGCTCTCCTCGATCGAGGCGTTGATGTTCCTGCGGTTGAAGGTCTCGCTGGCCGCGGTGAAGATCGCGATCTCCCGGCAGCCCGCCGCGCGTGCCGCGTCGTAGCCCTTGCGGTTCGGAACGAGAACGGGAGTCCGCGCGCCGGGGCGCTTCCTCACGCGGCGGAAGACCTCGTCGGAGCCGGCCATCTGCGGCACCCAGCCGGGTGAGACGAAGGCCCCCACCTCGACCACCGGCAGCCCTGCGTCGAGCAGCGCATCGCAGAAGGCGACACGGTCGTCCACCGACACACGGGCGGCCTCGTTCTGCAGGCCGTCGCGCGGCCCGACCTCGACGACCCTCACGCGGGCCGGCAGGCTCACCTGTCCGCGACTATACCTTGCGCTCGTGACACACGGGAGCCAGACTTGGCTGCCCGACGGCAATCATTCGATGGCTGCGCCTCGCACTCGGCTCACGCTTGCGCTCCTGCTCATGGCGGCAGCGTCGGCTGCAGTCGCGCGGTCCGCGGGCGGCCCTCCACGCGCCGATCCGCGCCGAATCGAGGCGCGCATCCTCGCGCTGGCCCGCTTCGGAGCGAACCCCGAAGGCGGAGTGAGCCGCGTGGCCTTCAGCGCCGCGGACGTCGCGGGGCGCGAGTACGTCGCGTCCCTCATGAGGGCGGCCGGCCTCGGCGTTCGCATCGACGCCGCCGGGAACATCCTCGGTCGGCGGGAAGGCCGCGAGCCGCGGCTTCCCTTGATTCTGTTCGGCTCCCACATCGATTCCGTGCCGGGGGGCGGAAACTACGACGGCGACGTGGGAGTGATCGGCGCGATCGAGTGCGTCGAGCTGTTGAATGCCGCTTCGCTTCGAACGCGCCACCCCCTCGAAGTGGTGGTCTTCTCGGACGAGGAAGGGGGGCTGGTGGGCAGCCGCGCCATGGCCGGGGAGCTCACCCCGGGCGCTCTGGACGTGGTGGGCCACAGCGGCCGGACTGTGCGCGAGGGCATCCGCGCCATCGGCGGCGATCCGGACCAGCTCGCTTCGGCTCGCCGCGCCTCCACGGAGCTGCGCGCGTTCGTCGAGTTGCACATCGAGCAGGGCGCGATCCTGGAGGAGAAGGGATTCGACGTCGGCGTCGTCGAAGGCATCGTCGGCATCAACTGGTGGGACGTAGCGGTCGAGGGCGTCGCCAACCACGCGGGAACGACGCCCATGGACCTGCGCCACGACGCGCTCGTGGCCGCCGCTCAGCTCGTGCTCGCCGTGCGTCGCGTCGTCACGAGCGTCCCCGGAAGGCAGGTCGGGACCGTGGGACGCATCGCGGCTGCTCCCGGAGCTCCCAACGTGATCCCAGGCCGGGTGGACATGAGCCTCGAGCTGCGCGATCTGTCGGCCGAGAAGATCCAGTCGCTCTTCGCGAGCATCCAAGGCGAAGCCCGGGCCATCGAAGCCAGCACCGGCACGCGCATCTCGTTCCGCGCGATCGACGCCACCGCCGTGCCCGCGCTCACGGACGAGCGCATTCGCCGCTCGATCGCGGCGGCGGCCGACGCCCTGGGCCTCGAGCACCTGTCGATGCCCAGTGGGGCCGGCCACGACGCCCAGGACATGGCGCGGCTGACGCCCACCGGCATGATCTTCGTCCCCAGCGCTGGCGGAATCAGCCACTCCCCGAAGGAGTACACATCGCCCGAGCAGATGGCTCGGGGCGTCGACGTGCTGCTTCGCACGATCCTGGCGATCGATGCGGGAACGCTCGATTGAGGCTTAGCGCGTCCGCTCCCAGGTTCCGACGAGGACGAGGCCGGCGGAGGCGAGAGCGGTGCAGGTGACGCTGCCGCCGGCCTGCGTCGCCCGATTGCCCCGACACGTCGGGTATGGGCGCCGCCAGGTAGTCCTCACCGCAGCCGGCGAGGCCGAGCATGGCCAGCAGCCAGGCGCGTCATCAATCGAGCTCCACGAGGACCGAACCCGTGGCCACCATGTCGCCCACCTTGGCGGCGATGCGACGGACCGTTCCGTCGCGGGGGGCCCGGATCGCGTTCTCCATCTTCATCGCTTCGACGACCAGGATCTCCTCCCCTTTTCGGACCGACTGTCCCTCCCGCGCCTTCACGGCGGTGACCTTGCCCGGCATGGGCGCCTCGAGGCCGCCGCTCGTGTGTCGCTGGGCCGTACGCCGGCCCTCCCGAAGCACTTCGAACCGGTAGACGTGGCCGCGCCAGGAGAGATGGACCTCGTCGCCGTCACGAACGCAGAAGAAGGTCTCGACGGCGGCGCCGCGGCGCGCCGCGAAGGTTCCATGGGCGAGCTCCTCGACGGAGAGCGCGAGGCTGTCGCCGTCGACGCTCGCGCCGTCCTTGCGGACCTCGACGCGGCGCTCGTCGTCCCCGACCAGGAAGCGGATCAGGGGAGCCTCCACTCCGACAGGCTCGCCCACGGGTCCGGAGCCGAGGACGCGCGTGTGCTCGGCGTCGCACAGGAACTCGCTGCCAGTGCCATCGCCGCCGCGGCCAGCGCCTCGGGAGCAGGCTGGCCGTCGTGGCTCAGCTCCGCCAGGTGCTCGTCGATGAAGCCCGTGTGGAGGCGGCCTTCCGCGAACTCGGGATGGGCTAGGATCTGCTGCAGCCGCGCCAGGTTCGTCACCACTCCCAGCACGGCCGTCTGCCGCAGCGCCGCGCGCATCCGCTCCACGGATTCGCTCCGCTCACGCCCCCAGGTGACGACCTTCGCGAGGAGCGGGTCGTAATGGACCGTGACGTCCGAACCAGTCTCGACGCCAGCGTCGAAGCGAACGCCCGGACCTTGCGGCGCGGCGAGCAGCAGGATGCGGCCGGGGGACGGCAGGTCGTCGTTCTCGGGGTCCTCGGCATACACGCGGCACTCCAGGGCATGACCCCGCGGGACGACGGCACCCTGCTCGAAAGGCAGGGGATGGCCGGCAGCGACCTCGAGCTGCAACCGGACGAGGTCCACCCCGAGGACGGCCTCTGTCACCGGGTGCTCGACCTGGAGACGCGTGTTCATCTCGAGGAAATAGAAGCGCCCACCGGGATCCAGCAGGAACTCGACAGTGCCAGCGTTGATGTAGCCCGCGGCCTGCGCGGCCGCGACGCCCGCAGCGCACAGCGCCTCGCGCTGCGCCGCCTGGAGGGCCGGGCTCGGCGTCTCCTCCAACACCTTCTGGTGCCGCCTTTGGATCGAGCACTCCCGCTCGAAGAGGTGGAGAGTGCGGCCGTGGGCGTCCGCCAGCACTTGGACCTCGACGTGGCGCGGTCGCTCGACGAAACGTTCGAGCACGACCACCGCGTCACCGAAAGCAGCTTCGGCCTCGCGCCGTGAAGCGTGCAGCGCGGAACGGAAGTCCTCCGCCCGGCGCACCACGCGCATGCCCTTGCCGCCGCCCCCGCAAGAAGGCTTGATCATCACCGGCCAGCCGATGCGGCCGGCCTCCGCCGCGAGCGTCGCGTCCTGCTGGTCGTCGCCGTCGTAGCCGGACACCACTGGCACGCCGGCCGACGCCATGAGCCGCCGCGCGCCCTTCTTGTCGCCCATGCGCCGATGCACGTCGCCCGGCGGACCGACGAAGGCGAGGCCGGCGTCGCGCACAGCATCCGCGAAGGCGCCGTTCTGGCTCAGGAAGCCGTAGCCGGGATGGATCGCATCCGCTTGCGTCCGGCGTGCCGCAGCGAGCAGGGCCTCGAAATCGAGGTACGAGCGCGCGGCCTCGGCCGGGCCGATGGCGACAGCCTCGTCGCACTCGCGGGTGTGGAGCGCGCCACGATCTGCATCAGAGAACACCGCCACGGTCGGGATGCCCATGGCGCGGCAGGTGCGCGCCACGCGCACGGCGATTTCGCCGCGGTTCGCGATCAGGACCTTGCGGAAGACCGTCACGGCAGCCAGTTCGGCTTGCGCTTCTCGAGGAAGGCGCGCATGCCTTCCTGGCCTTCGGGGGAGGTGCGGATCTCGGCGATCGCCTCGACGGTGTAGCGTTGGACGTCCTCGATCCGCCGGAACGCCACCTCCTGGATCAGCTCCTTGGCTTCGGCTACTGCTCGCGGACCGGCCTTGAGCAGCTCCTGCACCCGCGACTCGACCGCCGCGTCGAGGTCCTCGAGCGGCACGGCGGCGCGCACCAGGCCGATCTCCTGCGCCTTCACGGCCTCGAAGCGCTCGCCGGTCAGGAACAGCTCGCGCGCTGCGGACTCGCCGATCTTGCGGATCACGTACGGCGAGATCACGGCGGGAAGGATCCCGAGGCGCACCTCGGTGAAGCCGAACTGCGTCCCCAGGGCTGCGACCGGGATGTCCGCCGCCGCGACGAGGCCGGCGCCTCCGCCGAGAGCCGCGCCTTGGACCCGCGCCACGATCGGCTTGGGCGAGTCGTAAACGGTGAAGAAGAGATCGGCCAGGGCCTGTGCCTCGCGCAGGTTCTCGTTGCGGTCGAACGCGGCCATCGCCTTCATCCACTGCAGGTCGGCCCCCGCGCAGAAGGACTCGCCACGGCCTCCCAGGACGACGACCCGCACCGCATCCACTTCGTGGAGGTCGAACACGGCCCTGCGCAGCTCCGTCACCATCAGCCCGTCGAACGCGTTGCGGACGTCGGGACGGTTCAGCCACACGCGCGCCACGGGGCCGTCGACCTGGATCTCGAGGCGCTCGAAGGTCAAGGCCGCATCAGCCGGCGAAGGGGTTGATCACCTGCAACGGGCCGTAGGCTTGCCGGTGGCCGAGATCCTCCGAGTAGAGGCGCTCGACGCCCGACCCGATCGCGGCCTGCACGATGAGCGAGTCCCAGAAGGACAAGCCATAGCGATCCTCGATCTCCAGCGCTTCGAGGATGGACTCGCCCGTGTTCACGACCACTTCCCAACGGAGGTAGTCCCCGAGCAGCCGCCGGGCCTCGGCGACCGGCAGTGGCGAACGCACCTTCCGGCGCACGTTCACGTAGAGCTCCTGCAGCACCTGCGTGCTGATGACGCCGCCGCGCGTGCTCCAAAGGCCCTCCACCAGCTCCCTCGCCGTCCGGTGTTTGGAGCCGGTCGTCGTGTCGTGGGCGTAGACGAGGATGTTGGTGTCGACGAACGCCCTATCGCTCATGGAGGTCGTCGCGGGAGGCGGGTCGAGTCCAGCCGAGGGCTTGCGCCTTGCGAAGGCGTGTGACGGCCCGGCTCCGAGCGGTTTCGTACTCCTTGCGCCGACGGATCAGTTCCTCGAGGCGATCCGCCAGCAAGCGACTGACCGACGTCCCTTCCTGCGCGGCCAGGACCCGAGCCTCGCGGAGCAGCCCCGCGTCGAGCCGCAACGTGACGTTGGTTTTGGCCGCTGCCGTTTTCCTGTGCACGAAAACAGTGTAGCACAGGCTTACGTGCAATGGGCAATAGCTCACATGCGGAACACGCCGAAGCGCGCCTCCGGGATTGGAGCGTTCAGGGCGGCGGAGATGCCGAGGGCCAGCACGTTGCGCGTCTCGCGGGGCGGGATCACGCCGTCGTCCCAGAGCCGCGCCGTCGAGTAGTAGGGGCTGCCCTCCTCTTCGTACTTGGCCACGATCGGCGCCCGGATCGCGTCGACCTCGGCCTCGGACATCGGCTCCCCCTTCCGCTGCCGCTGCTCGATCTTGACCTGCGTCAGGACCGAGGCCGCCTGTTCGCCCCCCATCACCGAGATGCGCGCGTTGGGCCACATCCACAGCTGCCGCGGCTGGTAGGCGCGCCCGCACATGCCGTAGTTCCCCGCGCCGAAGCTGCCGCCGACGATGACCGTGAACTTCGGCACCGGCGCGTTGGCCACGGCGTGTACCATCTTCGCGCCGTCCTTGGCGATGCCCCTCTGTTCGTACTCTTTGCCGACGATGAAGCCGGTGATGTTCTGGAGGAAGACGAGGGGGATCTTGCGGAGCGAGCACATCTCGATGAAGTGCGTGGCCTTGAGCGCGCTCTCGGAGAACAGCACGCCGTTGTTGGCCAGGATGCCGACAGGCATGCCCATGATGCGGGCGAACCCGGTGACGAGCGTGGATCCGTAGAGCGCCTTGAACTCGTCGAAGCGGCTGGCGTCGACGATCCGCGCGATCACCTCGTGGACGTCGTACGCCTTGCGGTAGCTCCTGGGGATCACGCCGCCCAGCTCCGCGGGGTCGTAGGCCGGGTCTTCGGGCTCCGCGACGTCCCAGGGCGGCGTCTTGCGCGAGGTCAGGTTCGACACCACGTCGCGGGCGATCTCGAAGGCGTGCTCCTCGTCGAGGGCGTAGTGATCGGCGACGCCGCTGATGCGGCAGTGGACGTCGGCGCCGCCCAACTCCTCTGCCGTCACCTCCTCGCCGGTCGCGGCCTTCACGAGCGGCGGCCCGCCGAGGAAGATCGTGCCTCGACCCTTCACGATCACGGTCTCGTCGCTCATCGCCGGCACGTACGCGCCCCCCGCCGTGCAGGACCCGAGCACCACGCTGACTTGCGGGATCCCCGCCGCCGAGAGGCGCGCCTCGTTGTAGAAGATCCGCCCGAAATGGTCGCGATCCGGGAAGACGTCGGCCTGGAGCGGCAGGAACGCGCCGCCCGAGTCCACGAGGTAGATGCAGGGCAGGCGGTTCTCGGCGGCGATCTCCTGCGCGCGCAGGTGCTTCTTCACCGTGAGCGGAAAGTAGGTGCCGCCCTTCACGGTCGCGTCGTTGGCGACCACGATCACCTCGCGGCCGTGCACGCGGCCGATGCCCGTGACGATGCCGGCACCCGGCGCGGCGCCCTCGTAGAGGCCGTGGGCCGCGAGCGCCGCGATCTCCAGGAACGGCGTGGCGGGATCGAGGAGGCGGTCGATCCGCTCGCGCACAGGCAGCTTGCCCTGTTCTCGGTGGCGACTCAACGCCTCGTCTCCGCCACCCTGGCGCGCGGCCCGCAGCCGCGCCTTCAAGTCGGCCTCGAGCCCGTCCATGTAGGCCTTGTTCTCGAGAAAGTCGGGCGCGCCGGCGTCGACGTGGCTCTCGATGCGGGCCATGGCGGGAGGGCGAAAGTATAAGCCGGGACACGGGGCCGCGGCGGGAGGGACACGCACGGACGTGGGATGGCCGGCTCCCGAGCGTGGCCCCTTCCTTGCAGCGATGGGGGCGCATGCTCTGGCTTTCCGTGCTCCTCTCGGCCGACATCCTCGTCCTCGAGGGCGTGAACTTGATCGACGGGACAGGCGCTCCGCCGCGACCGAACGCAACGATCGTGATCTCGGGAGGCCGCATCGCTGCCATCGGCGAGCGCGGCGAAGCAAGCCCGCCGGGGGCGGCTCGCGTCGTCGACCTGTCGGGCCGCAGCGTGATCCCGGGCCTGATCGACGCCCATGCGCACGTCACGTTCCTTCGCCGGCCGGGCAGCGACGATCCGGATTACGACGAGGCCACGACACGCCGCGTGCTGCGCACGCTGCTGGCCTTCGGCGTGACTGGCGCTCGCAACCCGATGGCGCCGGCGGCGGTGGGAGTCGCACTGCGCGACGCCATCGCGAGCGGCGCGGTGCTCGGCCCGCGGCTACGGACCGCTGGCGATGCGATCGACACGGGGCTCTACCCGTCACCCGAGTCCGTGCGTCGAGAGGTGGAGCGCCAGGCGGCGGTCGGGGTCGACGACGTGAAGCTCTACTCCGGCCTGCCGCCGGAGCTGACGCGTGCCGCGATCGAGGCGGCGCGCGCGCGGCACGTCGCGGTCGTCGGCCACCTCCAGGCCACCGGCTGGTCCGAGGCCGCGCGTCTCGGCATCGACTTCATCAGCCACGGCGCGCCCTGGTCGGAGGAGTGCCTGCCGGAACGCCGGCGCGCCGAATATCGCCGCGCCATCCGGCGCGAGGGCGCGATGAAGGCGCGCCTGCGCTGGCTGGAGTGGCTCGATCCCCGGGGACCCGAGGTGCGCGCGATGGTCCGCGACGTCGCGCGCCGCCGGATCCCGATCGATCCGACGCTGATCGCGTACGAGACGAAGGTGCGCGGCGACGACGTGTTCTACACCGCCAGCCCCGACCTCGCGCTCCTGCCCGATCCGATCCTCGTCTCGTGGCGCAGTGGAACGTTCACCTCCGATTGGACGCCGGCGGACTTCGCACGAGGCCGCGCTCAGTGGCCCAAACTGCTCGAGCTGGTGCGCGTGTACGACGAGGAGGGCGTGCCCCTCCTCGTCGGCTCCGACCTGCCGAATCCGTGGGTGGTGCCCGGGGCTGGCCTGCATCGCGAACTGGAGCTGCTCGTCTCCGCTGGGCTCCCCCCGCTGCGCGTTCTCAACATGGCGACCGGGAACGCGGCCGCGGCATTCGGCTGGGAGGATGCGGGCACACTGGAGCCCGGCAAGCGCGCCGACTTCGTCGTGCTCGAGGCCGATCCCCTGGACGACATCCGCAACACCCGGCGCATCGAGGCCGTGTACGTCGCGGGTCGCCGGCTCGTCCCCT
>DATFEN010000012.1:0-4116 GCA_035251085.1 Vicinamibacteria bacterium
ACCGTCGGCCACGGCCGAGGCGAACGGCGAAGTGGCCGGCGCTGCGAACGGCCAGCGACCGCGGAGGCGACGCGGCCGGGGCCGCCGCGGCCGTGGTGGGATCGCAGCGGTCGCCGGCGCGACTTCTGAGGCGAACCCGCCAGCGGACGACCACGAGGCCGACGAGCACGACGATGCGGAGGACGACTTCAACAGCGACGACCACGAGGCGGCACCGCCCCCCGCCGAAACGGCAACCACTGAGGAACGGCCTTCCGAGAGTACGAGCAGCGCGGACAAGCCGGTCGGCGCTCAGGACGCCGAGGCCGAGCGCAACAACTTCTCGATCTTCTCCTGGCTACGGCGCAACGAATAGCGCCGCACACCTAGCCAAGGATCTGAGCCACAGATAACAGAACCAATAGACCCGCCTGCTTCGACTCCGCATCAAGGCGGGGGCGAAGCAGGCAGCATTCTCACAGCCGGTCCCTCCGCCTCGGGGGAGGGTTAGGGTGGGGGGCTTGATCAAAGCCAGCCCCTTCGCGGTTCACTCAACCCAACGGCAACAGGATCGCGTAACGGTTGCCCGAGCCAACCACGTCTGCGGTCAGGCTCCCGTCATGGAGCTCGATCACGCGCCGGACGAAGCCCAGGGCGAGCACCACCGGAGAGGGAGTGCCTCCGACGGGTGCGCCGAGCAGCGTCACCGGCGACGGCGCTTCGTCGATGGAGATCCGAAGTCGGCCGCCCTCGACCGCGAACCGCAGCGGCAGGCGCGCGGCGTCGGCACCATGACGGACCTGGTCCACGAGCGCCTTGAGCGCGAGCCGCAGCAGGACCCGGTCGCCGAGCACGGACACCCTGGAGACAATGCCCTGCACCTCCACGTCGTCGCCATGCAGGTCGGCCACGAGGTCTTCGATCGCCACGGACTCCTTCTCCACGGCCCCCCGGTTGAACGCCGCGATCGCGCGCGCGGTGGCGAGCGCGCCCATGAGTCCCGGCGACAGGCGCGTGACCTCACCGAGGAACCAGGGGGGTACGTCGGGCCGGCGGCGCATCGCACCGAGCTCGTCCCGCAGCGACTCCAGGAAGCGGACCACCTCGTCCAGGCCGCGGACCGATGCCGTTCCCTGCATCGCCACCTCGAGCGAGCGCTCGGCGCCGTGCAGCGTCTCGAGCGTCGCGTGGAGCTCGAGCGCCGACGTCAGGGAGCGCGCCACCGTCGCGAGGTGCGCCAACACCGCGGGGCTCGGCAGGACCGCGTCGGGGAGCAGGTAGAGAAGCGCCAGGGCCAGAAGGCCGCGCGGCGTTCGAACCGGCACGGCCAGCACGGATCCGAAACGAGGCTCGAAGGAGTCGAGCGTATCGCCGAGATCGAGGGCATCCGCCGCTGCGTGGAGGCGCGGCTCGGTCTCGTTCTGGATGCGGGCCGCGAGATAGCGCCGGCCTGTCTCTGAGCGGAGCAGCGGCTCCTCCTGAAAGCTGCCACGCAACGCAGCGACGCGCAGCGAGCCATCCCGCGAGCGGACCAGGAAGGAGGCATGGCTGGCCGACACCGCGTCGGCCAGGCGCACCAGGACCGCGCGCAGCGTCGGATCGAGCGGCTGGCCCGCCAGCAGGCCATGGGTCGCGCTCAGCACCTGCTGGAGGTCGTCGCCCCGTCGCCTCAGCGCATCGCGCTCCTCCTTGGCTTCGGTCAGCGCCGCCGAGAGCTCGGCTGACGCCTGCGCGTAGCTCTCGACCAGCGTCTCGTTGGCCCGAGCGTCGGGGCCGAGACCCGCCATCTTCTCGGCTTCGGCTGGGAGCGCGACCTTGACGAGCATTCGCTCTGGAGGGGGCTCTGGCGGGGTCGGCGCGACGAAGTCGAAGTCGGGCGCCGGCGCATCGGGGGCAGCGGGTGTCGGGGTCGGCGTCGGGGCCGCGGCCTCGACGGGCACGGGGTTCGGCTCCAACGCGAGCGACGTGGTGCCGAACATGCCGACCACGGCGTCGTGGGCCCACTGCGGCAGCGTCTGGCCGCGGCTCGTCTGCACGATCTGGTAGCGATGCGACAGGTCCTGCAGCGCGCGCACCAGCACCGCGGCGAAGGTCTCGAGCACACCTTCGCCCCGCACGGCCACGGCCGGAACCGCGTCGGTCTTGCGCGCGTTGAGGGCGTGCTCCATGAACTCGATCGGCGTGACCTGCGGCAGGTCGCGCTTGTTGTACTGGAGCACCAGGGGCAGGGCCGCCGGATCGAGCTGGTGCGCCAGCAGGTTCCGGGTCATCTCGTGGAGGCTCTGGAGGTTCTCCTCCCAGCGGTCGGCAGCGGAGTTGGCGACGAACACGCACGCGTCGGCGTTCTTCAGGATCAGGCGGCGCGTGGCGGCGTACATGGCCTGCCCCGGCACCGCGACCGTCTGGATACGGATGTCGTAGCCGCGGAATCCGGGCGCCTTCAACGGCAGCAGGTCGAACAGGATCGTCCGGTCCTGGGCGGAGTTGATCGAGACGAACTCGCCCCGGCGCTGGGCCTGGGCGTGCTGGTGCAGGACCTGGAGGTTCGTGGTCTTGCCGCCCAGCGGCGGGCCGTAATAGACGATCTTGACGCGGATCGTCCGCTCGCTGTGGAGCAGCTCGACCATCAGGCGTGCCCCGGCATCACGGAACGCTAGCCGATTACCTACGCCGAGCGCAACGCGGAAACGGCTCTACTCCGCGCGGAGCAGCTGGAGCGCCGTCTTTCGGAACACCTCGCGGCTGGCGGCGCCGCCGAGCACGGCCGCGAGGGCCGCGACCGCCAGGCCGAAGACGGCCAGGGACAAAAGCGGCGGGCTCATCTCCGTCTCGAACACGTAGCGCAACAGCGCCCAGCCCGCTCCGAGCGAGAGCACCACTCCCGCCGCGGAGGCGAGCGCGCCGAGACAGGCGTACTCGGCGAGCACGATGCGCCGCACCTGGGCTCGGGTCGCGCCCAGCGCCTTGAGCAGCACGGCCTCGCGCAGGCGTTGCTCGCGGCTCGCCGCCACCGCCCCGAGCAGAACGCACGCCCCGACCCCGCCGCTGAACAGCGCCATGAAGCGGATCGCCCAGGCGACGCGGTCGAGGATGCCGTCGAGCGTCCGCTGCACGTCGGCCAGGTCGAGGGCGCTCACGTTCGGGAGGCGCTGGACGACACGTCCCTCCAGGCGCGCCCGTGCCGCTGCGTCATCGAGCCGGACCAGAGTGACCCACGACTGCGGCGCGTCCGCGAGCGGCCCGTCGGGGAAGACGGCAAAAAAATTCGGCTCGAGGCGAGCCCAGCGAATGCGCCGCAGCGAGGCCACGCGGCTGCGCAGCTCGACTCCCTGGACGTCCCAGACGATCTCGTCGCCGAGCTGGACCTCCAGGTCGTCGGCGAGCGAGGCATCCAGGGAGACCGGGACCGGCTCACCGGGCGGCCCGCCTGTCCATGCTCCAGGCTTCCAGTGGCTCCCTGCGATGATCGCCTCCGCCGCTCCCAGCGTGTCGCGATAGGAGCTGCGGTATTCGCGGCGCCAGGCCCAGGCCCGGGGATCGGGTCTGCCGTCCTGTCCCATCCTGCCCAGCAGCTCCGAGATGCGCCGGCCCTTCAGCCAGGCGAGGCGCATCGGAACGATCGGAATCGCCGGGCGGGAACGCGCGCCGGCCTCGCGCACGAGGCCGTCGAGAGCCTGACGCTGGTCGTTCTGGATGTCGAAGAAGGCCAGGTTCGGCCGCTCCGGCTTTGCGTCGGCATCCAGGTCCCGAAGCAGGTTCCGCTCGAGCACGAGCAGCGTGGCGAGGAGGAAGACCCCGAAGCCCAGGGCGAGCACCACGGCCATGGTCTGATTCGCGGGCCGGTGCAGGCTCGCCAGGCCCTGCCTCCAGACATAGGGAAGCGCCGGCGAGAGCCGGCGGCGCAGCACGGCGCGCAGGGCGCGCGCGAGCAGCGCGAGAGCTCCGAGCGTCGCTCCGAGGCCGAGTGCGAAGGCGGCGCCCATTGCAGGCGTTCCGGCGTGCCATGTCGCCAGGATCAGCACCGCGAGGGCGAGCACGCCGATGGCCGCCGCGTCGACGCGGTCGCGCGCGCGGGCTGGCCCGTCGCCGTAGTCGCTGCGCAGAGCCGCGAGCGGGCTCACGTGGCGCACTCGCAAG
>DATFEN010000017.1:0-3929 GCA_035251085.1 Vicinamibacteria bacterium
TCCCCGATGCTCAGGATGACGAGACGCTCGATGAGGTTCTTGAGCTCCCGCACGTTGCCCGGCCAGCCGTAGGCGAGCAGCAGGGTCTCCGCCTCCGTCGCCAGGCGCTTGACCGTCTTGTGAAAGGTGCTGTTGGCCTCGGCCAGGAAGTGGCGGGCCAGCGGCAGGATGTCCTCCTGGCGGTCTCGCAGCGGCGGAATCGTGAGCGGGATCACGTTGAGCCGGTAGAAGAGGTCTTCCCGGAACTTACCCTCCTTCACCATGGTCTCGAGCGAGCGGTTCGTGGCCGCGATCACCCGCACGTCCACCTTGAGATCCCGGGTGCCGCCGACCCGCTTGAACGTGCGCTCTTGCAAGCAGCGCAGGAGCTTGGCCTGGCTGGCCACCGGGATCTCGCCGACCTCGTCGAGGAAGAGCGTGCCGCCGTCGGCGAGCTCCATCAGCCCTTTCTTGGTGCTCTTGGCGTCGGTGAAGGCGCCCTTCTCGTGGCCGAACAGCTCGCTCTCGAAGAGCGTCTCGGTGATGGCCGCGCAGTTGACTTCCATGAACGGAGAGTTGCGCCGAGCGCTCTCGTAGTGCAGCCCGCGGGCGACCAGCTCCTTGCCCGTGCCGCTCTCGCCCTGTACGAGGATCGTGTGAGCCTCACTCTGGGCCAGCTGGGTGATCACCTCGCGCAGCCGGCGGGTCGAGGCCGACTCGCCGACGATCTGGTTCGTGCGGTACTTGCCCTCCTGCAGGCCCTGCAGCCGCGTGATCTCCCGGCGTGCCTTGACCTCTTCCAGCGCACGCGTGACCGAGATCCGCAGCTTCTCCAGATGCTGGAAGGGCTTCTCCAGGTAGTCGGTGGCGCCGTTCTTCATGGCCAACACCACGCTCTCGATGTGGCCGAAAGCGGTGATCATGATGACGGCGGTGTGGGGATGGCGCGTGCGCAGCTCGCGCAGGACCTGGATGCCGTCGATGTCGGGCAGGCGGAGGTCGACCAGGGCCAGGTCGGGCTCGACCTGGCCGGCCAGCTCGAGTCCTTCCTTGCCGGCACCGGCGGTATGCACCTCGATGTTGTCCTGCCCCAGGACGCGGGAGACCAGCGACCGGATGTTTCGCTCGTCGTCGATCACGAGGACGGAATTCATGGCGTGGTCGATTGTAGCGGTCCGTTAAGAAAGCAACCAAGTGGTAATGGAGGAGCCGGGCGGCCAGTGTGTTAGCCGGCCCCCCGCGGGCGTGAAAATCCCAGTCGCGGCCGCGATTTGTAGGTCAGATTCGGCGTGGCACGCCTCTGGCTTCCCATCCCGCCACGATGAGCCTCCCGGCGACCGGCTCCGAACCACCCGATGCCCGCGGCGTCACCGAGCGTCTCAAGCGACTCATCGCCATCGGCATCGCGCTGACGAGCGAGCGGGACCTGTCCACGCTCCTCGAGCGGATCGTCGCCGAAGCCCGGCACTTCACGAACGCCGAGACGGGGACCCTGTTCCTCCGCGACGGCGACGTGCTGCGCGTCGCCGCCACCCGGACCGACGCGCGGCTCGACCCACTCGGCGGCCGCGAGCGGCGCCACCTCGCCCCCGAGCCGCTGGCGCTCACGAAACCGAGCCTGGCCGGCTACGTCGCGCTGACCGGCCAGCTCGTGAACCTGCCGCACGCGTATCAGGTGACGCCGGGGCAGCCCGAGGCGTTCGAGGATCCGCTCGACGCGAGGTTCCGCGCCCGGGCCGGATCGGTCCTGGTGGTGCCGCTTCAGGAGCCGAAGGGCCAGGTGATCGGCGTGCTGCAGCTCCTCAACGCGCGTGACGAGGCCGGCGCGCTGGTGCCGTTCGCGGGCGAGATGGAAGAGCTGGTCAAGGCGCTCGCCTCCCAGGCGGCGGTGGCCATCCACAACGCGCGCCTCGAGGAGCTGTCGTTCAAGGACCCGCTGACCGGCGCCTACAACCGGCGCTACTTCGCGCTGCGGCTCGAGGAGGAGGCCAGGCGTCACATCCGCTTCGGCGAGCCGCTGTCGCTCGTCATGCTCGACCTCGATCGGTTCAAGAGCATCAACGACGAGCTCGGGCACCGCGCCGGCGACGACACGCTGCGGGAGGCGGCGCAGCTCATCGTCGCCAGCTCGCGGAGCTTCTCGATCGTCACCCGCTACGGCGGTGACGAGTTCGCGATCCTGCTCGTCAACACGCCCAAGTCCGGCGCCGTGAAGTATGGTCGGCGCATCAAGGACGTGATCGAGCGGCACCGGTTCGCCCACGGGCCACTGACGCTGAGCGTGGGAATCGCCGGGCTGCCCGAGGACGTGACGCGTAGCGACGATCTGGTGCCGGCGGCGGATCGGGCGCTCTACGCGGCGAAGCGATCGGGACGGAACCTCATCGGGATCGCGTAGCCTCCGCCCACCGGGTGTCGGGGCTTCTCCGAGACGCCGGCGACGTATACTTCGGGCCTGATGACCTCGCTCGAGCTCCTCGACCGGATCCAGCGCCGCGTGCTCTGGCTCTCCGCCTGGATGGTCCACCAGGCCAACGCGCGCCCGAGCGCCGACGGTCTGAAGGTCGGCGGCCACCAGGCATCCTCCGCATCCGTCGTGAGCCTGCTGACGGCGCTCTACTTCCAGGCGCTGCGTCCCGGCGACGTCGTCGCCACCAAGGCGCACGCCGCCCCCGCCCTCTACGCGGTCCAGTACCTGCGCGGCCGGCTGAGCGCCGCCGAGCTGCAGGGGCTGCGCGCGTTCGGCGGGCTGCAAGCCTATCCGAGCCGCCGCAAGAATTCGCGCGTCGTCGACCTCTCGACCGGCTCGATGGGCCTCGGCGCGGTGGCCGCGACGTTCGGCGGCCTTGCCTGCCGGTACCTCGTGGACCACGGCGCCGACGCGAAGCCCGAGCGGTTCGTGGTGATGGTCGGCGACGCCGAGCTCGACGAGGGCAACATCTGGGAGGCGCTCGGCGAGGAGGTCGTCGGCCAGCTCGACAACGTGCTCTGGATCGTGGACGTCAACCGCCAGAGCCTCGACCGCGTTGTCCCCGACGCCCGCCCGCGGCAGCTCGCCGCGATGTTCCGGGCCTGCGGCTGGCGCGTCGACGAGCTGCGCTGGGGACGCCGCTTGCAGGCGCGCTTCGCCCTCCCCGGAGGCGACCGCCTGCGCACGCGGCTGGAGAGCGCCTCCAATGCCCAGTACCAGCGGCTCCTGCGCCTGCCGGCCGGCGCGCTCCGCAAGGCGCTGATCACGGACACGGGCGGCGGCATCGACGGGGGGCTCGATCGGCTGCTCGCCGACGTCGGCGACGAGACGCTGCCCGCCCTCGTCGCCGACGTCGGCGGCCACGATCTGGCGCTGATCCTCGAGGCCTACGCGGCGGCCGCCCGCGAGCGCGACCGGCCCTCGGTGATCCTGGCCCACACGATCAAGGGCTGGGGACTACCGTTTGCCGGCGACCCGTTGAATCACACGATGGTGACGAGTGCCGCCCAGATCGAGGCGCTGCGTCTGACTCTGGGCGTTGCCTCCGGCGAGGAGTGGGCGGGCTTCGCGGCCGGCACGCCGGAGGCCGAGCACATCCGCGCGCTGCCGGCCCTGTTCACGCCACCGCCGCCTCGTCCGGCGCCGGCGGTTCCGGAGTCGCTCGACGAGACGTACGCCGAGCAGGTGTCGACCCAGGAAGCCTTCGGCCGGGCGCTGGCCGGGCTGGGCCTGCTGCCGGCCGGCGACGCGATCGTGACGGTGTCCGCGGACGTGGCGGTGACGACGCACCTCGCCGGCTGGATGAATCGCAAGGGCATCTACTATCCCGCCTCGCGGCCCGACGCCTTCGCGGACGTGCCCCAGGCGCTGCACTGGCGGGAAGGCCCGGACGGGCAACACGTCGAGCTCGGCATCGCCGAGCACGACCTGTTCCTGCTGCTGGCCGCGCTGGGGCTGACCGCGGAGCTCTCCGGCGCCA
>DATFEN010000018.1:0-4063 GCA_035251085.1 Vicinamibacteria bacterium
GAGCTCGGCCTGGCTACCGCGCCCGGTGCCGGCGGCGAGGAGCAGAAGGGCGGCGTCGAGATCGTCCTCTCCACGACACAGCTCCAGGCGCGGCAGACGAGCTTGTTCGTCCGCACCACGCTGGTCGGGATGAGCTTGATCGCGCTGGGCGCGACCGGCGGCTGGTTCCTGATCGGGCTCTGGTTTCGTCCCGTGCAGAACATGGTGGACGTGGCCGCAGCCGTGGCAAAGGGCGACCTCACCGAGAGCCTGACGATCGACTCCGCGGATGAGATCGGCACGCTGGCCGCGAGCCTCAACGAGATGGTGGCGAATCTCAGGCGCGTGGTGGACAACATCCAGGAGACCTCGGTCCAGGTCGCTTCGAGCGCCGGGGAGATCTCGGCCAACGCCAAGCTGATCACCCAGGGGGCCCAGAGCCAGGCCCAGGCCGCCGAGGAGACCTCGACCTCGATGGAGGAGATGGCGGCCTCGATCCAGACCGTGGCCGGCAACGCGCAGCAACTCGCCCAGTACGTCGACGAGACCTCCTCCTCGATCACCCAGATGGGCGCCTCCATCGAGCAGGTGGCACGCTCCACGGGCACGCTCGCCGCGACGGTCGCCGAGGCCTCGGCCACGGTCGAGGAGATGACCGTCTCCACGGACCAGGCGGCGAAGAACCTGGAGCAGGTGGCCGAGACGGTCTCGGAGACGTCGGTGACCATCGAGCAGATGACGTCATCGATCGAGGCGGTCGCCCGCAACGCCGAGGTGCTCCAGGGCGCGTCCCAGCGTGCGAGCCAGATGGTCTCGGAGATGGCGGGCGCCGTGAACGACGTGGCCAAGATCGCTGCGGAGGCCGACCGCATCAGCCAGAAGGCCAGCGAGGACGCGCGCACAGGCGACGTGTCCGTGACCACGACCATCCAGGGCATGAAGACCATCTCGGAGACCATGGAGAACACTGCCCGGGTCATCACGAGCCTGGGCAAGCGCAGCCAGGAGATCGGCAAGATTCTCGAGGTCATCGAGGAGATCGCCGACCAGACGAACCTGCTGGCCTTGAACGCGGCGATCGAAGCCGCCCGTGCCGGCGAGGCGGGTCGCGGCTTCGCGGTGGTCGCCGACGAGGTGCGCAAGCTGGCCGAGCGCTCGGTCGAGGCCACCAAGGAGATCGGCGAGGTGATCCGCCAGGTTCAGCAGGAGACGACCGACGCCGTCGACGTCGCGAAGGCCGGCGCGTCGGAGACCAAGGAGGGCATCCAGCTCGCGGACCAGGCCGGTCTCTCGCTGCGCCTTATCATCGAGTCCGTCACGCGCTCGAGCCAGCTCATGGCCGAGATCGCACAGGCCACCGCCAAGCAGTCGCGGGCCTCGGCCGAGGTGCTGAAGACGGTCGGCGACATGAACGCGGTCACCGAGCAGGTCACGACGGCCGTGCGCGAGCAGGCCGCCGGCTCCAAGCAGATCCGTCAGGCCGTCGAGCACATCAACAAGACCATCGGCCAGGTCGCCTACGGCACCAAGGAGCAGGCGCAGGGCGGCCGCCAGGTGCGCCTGGCGGTCGAGAACATGAACAAGATCGCGTCCCAGGTCGGGACCGCGACCAAGGACCAGGCCGAGGGCAGCCGCACGATCATCCGATCAGTCGAGAACATGAACCGGATGACGCAGCAGGTGTCCTACGCCACGGCGGAACAGAAGCGAGGCGGGGAGCTGGTCGTGAAGGCGATGGAGAACATCTCCACGATCGCCCGCGACAACCTGTCCACGGTCGAGGAGATGTCCAAAGCCACCTCGAACCTGGCGCAGCAGGCCGAGAACCTGGCGAAGCTGATCGCCGTCTTCCGGGCCAAGTAACGGGCCACGGAGACCGTGCTCTCCGCGTCTCCGTGGCGTCGTAGCCAGTGACCCTCGACATCCAGGCTGCCCTCGAGGCGCTGCGCTCTGGCGAGGAGACGGTGCGCCGCGCGACCGTGGACCACCTCGGCCGCTCCGGGTTGCGCGAGGCGATCGCACCGCTCCTGACCGCGGTCGGGGACGACTCCTGGCCCGTCCGCCAGGCGGCGACTGAGCAGCTCGCGGGCTTCGACCGCGACGCCCTGCTGCCCGCCCTCGAGGCGGCCCTGCGCAACGACGCCGATGCCGCGCTGCGCAACGCCGCCATGGAGATCTACGTGAAGATGGGCGCGGCGGCGGTTCCTCCGCTGCTGGCCCTCGCCGAGGACCAAGACGAGGAGATCCGCAACTTCGCCGCCGTGATGCTCGGCACGCTGCGCGACGAGCGCAGCGTGCCCGCGCTGATCCGGGCGCTCCAGGACCCGGACGTGAACGTGCGACACGCGGCAGCCGCGAGCCTGGGCCAGATCGGCTCCAAGGACGCCGTGCCGCCCCTCATCGAGGCGCTGCGCACCGAGCCGTGGCTCCAGTACCCGGCCATCTCCGCGCTTGCCGAGATCGGCGACCCGCGCGCCACACCGGCGCTCCTCGAGCTGCTCTCCGACGAGCTGTTGCGCGGCCTCGTCCTCGAGGCGCTGGGCCGCGTGGCCGGACGCGAGGCGCTGCGCCACCTCATCCCCGGGCTCTATGCGGCCGACCCCGTGCTCCGCAACCTCGCGATCAAGGCGGTGGTGGCGATCGAGCAGCGCGCCACGGCCGATGGGGAGAGCCTCGATCCCGACGTCCAGGCCGCGCTGCGCCGCGGCGACCTCGTCGAGCACCTGCTCCGCACGCTGGACGACGACGACCACACGATCCGCCGGACCGCCGTCGTCACGCTCGGCTGGCTGAAGGAGCCGCGCGCCGAGGCCGCCCTCATCGGGATGCTCGCCGAGCCGGGGCTCCAGGAGTACGTGACGCACGCTCTGGTTTCGATCGGCTGTCGGGACCGCGGCGCCTATCATGCCGGGCTCCAGCATCCCGACGACGCCGTGCGCCAGGGCACGCTGCGCTGCCTGGCCTGGATCCAGCCGCCGGGCGCGATCGAGCTGGTGGCGCCCCTCATCCACGACCCCGCCGTCGAGGTCCGCGCCGAAGCCGTGGCCGCGATCGGCCGCCTCGGCCACGAGGATGCCCCGATGCTGCTCTTCGAGCTGCTCGGCGACGAGAGCGAGATCATCCAGGAGAGCGCCATGGAGGCGCTGGCACGCGCGCAGCCGGAGAAGGTGGTGCCGCTGCTGCTCCACGCGCTCGGCAGCGGCGACGTTCAGGTGCGCATCCGAGCGGCGGAGACGCTGGGCTTCCTGCGCCAGCCCGAGACCGCCCCCGCCCTCATCGCCTTGAGCCGGGATGCGCGCGAGCACGTGCGGAGGGCGGCCATCAAGGCCCTCGGAGAGCTGGAGGCGCCCGGCGTCAAGGATCTGCTGCGGGCCGCGCTGCTCGACGAGTCGAGCCTTGTGCGCCAGCAGGCCGTACTCTCGCTGGGCAAGCTCCAGGAGCCCGACACTGCCGAGGACCTGCTGCCGCTGCTCGAGGATCCCGACCCCAAGATGCGCTTCGTGACCTTGCGCGCCCTGGGACAGATCCGCGGCACGCAGGCGCTGCCGAGCGTGCTGCCGTTCCTGGAGGAGCCGCGCAAGGAGCTGCGCTTCGCGGCTGTCGAGGCCCTGGGCCAGATGCGCGCGCTGGCCGCGGTCCGCCCGCTGGTCGTGGTGCTGAGCGACAGCGACCGCAACCTGCGCCGGGCCGCGTCCGACAGCCTCGGGGCGATCGGCGACCCCCAGGCGGTCCCGCCGCTGCTGCTTGCACTCGAGGACGACCACTGGAGCGTGCGCTGCGCCGCCGCTGCCGCCCTCGGCCGCATCGGCAGCGTGAAGGCGACCACCGGACTGCTGAGCCGACTGGACGACGAGGACGCCACCGTACGGAGGGCCGCCATTGCGGCCCTCGGAGAGATCGCCGACGCTCGCGCCGCCTACCGCCTGATCCAGTCGCTGCTCGACCCTGCGCTCCAGGCGGTGGCCCTCGAGGCGCTGCGCCGCATGGGCACGGCCGCGCTCCAGGAGATCGAGCGCGCCTTTGGAACCCTCGCCCCCGACGCGCGCCGGCTGCTCGTCGACCTGGTGGGCCGCATCGAGGACCG
>DATFEN010000019.1:0-3704 GCA_035251085.1 Vicinamibacteria bacterium
GGTCGGCCGCGGCCCTGTCCGTGGCCGTGGCGGGGCTCTGGGCGCTGCCGTCCGTCTACGCGCAGGGCCGCGCCTCCATGCACGCCGAACCGTGGAACCGGGTCCAGGTCTGGGTGCGCGACCATACGCCCAAGGACGCCGTGATCCTGACGCCGCCCTACCGCGAGGGGTTTCGAGTGTTTTCCGAGCGGGCCGTCGTCGGCGAATGGAAGGACGGCACCCAGCAGTTCTTCGACGCCGGCTTCGCCTTCGAATGGCACCGGCGGATGATGCAGCTCGGGGGTTCCACGCGAAGATACGATCGCTTCGATACCGACACGCTCTTGAGCGTCGCGCGTCAGTATGGGGCGAGCTATGCCGTCCTGAAGCCAAGGCGAAAGCGCCTACTCCCCAAGGTCTTCGAGAACGAGGTCGCCGCGGTCTACCTTCTCTCGCCCGGAGCTGCGTTAGAGTCTAAAGCGGCGGGTCGATGACGATCGAGCGATCCTGGCTGCTGCTGCTCTCGGCCATCGCCCTTTACGCGACGCTCGCAGGCACGGCGTGCTATCCAAGTCCGCCACCTTCGACGAAGGCGTGTACATCGCCGCCGGAGTGAGCCAAATCCACAGGCGATCACTGCCTCATCCCGTACACCCGCCGCTAGCGAAGCATCTCGCGGGCGCACTGCCAGTGCTGGCGGGCGCTCGCGCGAACTATCGCGACGAATCGTGGCTGCAGGCGAACCCTTGGGCCTTCGCGCACCGGTTGGTGTACCGCTGGAACGATCCATGACGCGTCGTGGCGCTGGCACGCGTGCCGAGCGTGGCTCCTCGATGCCTGCTGGCCGCCGCCGTGTTCGGCTGGACGCTCCGGCACTGGGGGTTTCCCGCGGCCGATCTGGCGCTCATGCTCACGGCCTTGAACCCCGACCTTCTGGCCCACGGTCAGCTCGCGACGAGCGACAGGTGTTGCTCGGGCTCACGATCAGCGCCGGCTCGAGGGCCAGCGGTCCAGCGCGCACCGAGTGGTTCCTTTGGACGCCGGTCGTCGTCTACCTGGCCTTCTGCCTGACGAGCCACGTCGGCGGTGGAGTCCTATACGGAGGCGATCGTCGACGAGCCGGGTTCCGCCGACGCACGGCTACCTCGCCTACGCCTACGTTCGGCGCGGCCAGCCTAGGAAGGCCGCAGCGGAGCTGACCGAAGCACAGCGCCTCGATCCGTCGTGGCTCGACCGACCACCCACGCTACCGGCGCGTACTCGCTTCACGCGCCGGCGCTCCGCGGCTCTAGGTCTCGCGCTGCATGCGCGTTCCGCGGCGGCCCAACTGCCACCAGAGGCGGAGCAGGTTCCGCGCACCCAGTATCGCCTCGCGCCCGCCCAGCTTGCTCTTGCCGTGGGCGCGGTCGCGAAAGCAGATGGGTATCTCTGCGAGGCGGACGCCGTCCTGGCCCGAGGCCCAGAGCAGCGTCTCGACCAGGAAGGAATAACCCGTGGAGCGGACTCGCTCCCAAGGGATGCTTTCGACGACCGCCTTGCGGTAGAGGCGGAACCCCGACGTACAGTCGTTCGCCGCCAAGTGAAAGAACACGTGGACGAAGAGGTTCGCCGCCTTGCTGATCAGGCGCCGGTGTGGCGGCCAGCCCTGAATCCTTCCTCCGACGACGTAGCGCGAGCCGATGACCACGTCGGCGGTCTCGGCGGCGGCTAGGAGACGGGGGATCATGGCCGGATCGTGGGAGAAGTCGCAGTCCATGGTGATGAGTCGCTCGCCTCCACGGTGGGTCGCCTCGCGGAAGCCGGCGAGATAGGCGGTGCCGAGGCCGCGTTCGCCGCTTCGATGGACAACCTGGACGTTCGCATCGCGAGCCGCCAGACCGTCGGCGATGGCGCCGGTCCCGTCCGGCGAATCGTCGTCGACGACGAGGACGCGCAGGCCGCGGCCCAGAGCCGTCAGCGCCTCGACCATCCGCGCCACGTTCCCGGCTTCGTTGTACGTAGGCAGGATGACCCAGGTGCTCACGACAGGCGACCACGCAAGTCCATGGCCGGGCGGCCCACGGCCACAGGCAGCCTGAGGGCCGGCCCAGGTTCCACGTGATCCCTCAAGGCGCACACCAGCAAATTGTGGACCGGTGTAGCATTCGGGACCGAATATCTCGCATCAGGCATCCACTCAGCGCAATCCTAGTCGCCTCATTCCTGCTGCTCGTGGCATGGTTCGTTCGTCGCGCCCATTTTCGAGGCGCCGGACGAACCGGACTACTGGGTCTACGCGCGCTTCATCCACGCCGAGGGTCGCCTGCCAAACTACAGCGGCGAATAAGGAGGTCGGCGGTCGTCAGGGGGCGGTTTGGCCGCCGGAATGTCTTTCGAGAGGCCCGAGGCCGGCGCCCTCGGACCTCTCGCGTCGAGACCTCAGCTCTTTGTCAGGAGCTCCTTCGCCTTCGCGCGCACGTAGCCGTAGTTCGCGCTGAGCCCGTTGAAGTCGGCCGCTCGCGCGGCGCTTTCCCGCGCGCCCGCCTTGTCCCCGCTTCCGCCCTGCGCGACGGCGAGGAGATAGAGCACACGCGGGTCCTGCTGGTTCGCCTGCTTCAGCTCGGCCGCCGCCGTCTTGTGGTCCTTCCGAGCCAGCGCCAGCCGACCCTTCAGCTCGTGGTCCTGCCGCATCTCGAACGGGTTCTGCTTCACGGCCACTTGCCGCGAGTATCCCTCGGCCTTCGCGGTCGCCCCTGCGAGATCGCCGCGTGCGATCAGGACCCGCGCCTCGTCCCACAGCGCGTTGCGTCTCGCGGCCTCCTTGGCCTCCGCCGGGACGTCGGCGCGCTCGATCACCTCGACCGTCTCGCGGAACTTCGCCGCCGCTTTGTCGAGATCGCCGGCCTCGAGCAGGATCTCGCCCACCTGGTTGTCGTCACCGGACGCGGCCGCGAGGTCGCGGTCGGCCTCGGCCAGGCTGCGCATCTTCTGGATCTCGGCCAGGGCCTTCTCGGTGGCGCCCTCGTGAATGTAGGACATCGCGCTCCAGAAGTGCGCCTGGCGACGCTCGCCGTTGTGGCGCGCGACCGCCTGGAGGCGCGACAGCGTCTTGCGCGCCTCCTCGCCTCGGCCGGTGAACATCTGGTTGTTGGCGATGCCGACGTAGGACGCGACGAAGTTCTTGTCGACCGTGAGCGCCTTCTCGTAGTTCTTGATCGAGTCGTCGAAGCGCCCGGTCTTCATCAGCAGCTCGGCGTAGGAGTCGTACGGGTTCGGGTCGTCGGGGATCAGCTCGATGTACTTCTTGAAGGCCTTCTCGGCCTCGGCGTAGTTGCCGACGAAGCGATACGCGTAGCCGAGCTGGTTGTAGGGCGTCGAGAACGACGGGTTGATCGCGACGGCCTTCTTGAAGTGCTCGATCGCAGCGGGATAGTCCTGCTGTCCGAACAAGGCGATGCCCAGCAGGTTATGAGCTCGCTCGTCGTTCGGAAATGCGGCCACCAGCTTCGTGTAGTAGCCCTTCTGCGCGGGAAAGTCGCCCTTCGCGCCCGCGTCGACGCCGAGGATCGTCAAGCGTTCACCCTCGCTCACCTTCGACGTCATCGCCGCCGCCGCCTTCTGGGCGTCGAAGAACTCTTTCGCGGTGCCCGCGCTGTTCGCGAGGCCGAGCTGCGCGAGCGCGAAGCCTGGATCCTTCGCCAGTGCCTCCGTGTAGAACTTGCGGGCGTCCGTGGCCCGCAGCTTCT
>DATFEN010000023.1:0-3795 GCA_035251085.1 Vicinamibacteria bacterium
TGTCGGCCGCCCGCGCGAGTTCGTCTGCGCGCAGCGCAACGCGCGAGGTGAGATCCCGCAGGATGCGCAGCACCTCGGCCCGCTCTTCGTCTGCCAGCGAGACGATGTCGTTGTTCAGCTCGACGGCAGGCATCGGCTCGACGAACACGCTCTGCCCGGAGCCAGAGCTGCCGTGGACGATGCCCGGGATCTGGCCGCGGTGTTCGGCCTTGAGCAGGAGCACGTAGCGGTCGTTGCGCGTCGTGACGAGCTTGTCCTGGAGCAGGCGGTCCGCTTCCTTGCCCTTGAGGTACGACTCCATCACCGAGTGGAGCTGCACGCGGAGGAGCGCGATCGCTCGGCGGATCTCGGCGAGGCGCGGCGAGGCATCATCCGCCACCTCTCGAGAGGGCAGGATGGCGCGGCGGATGAGCGCGCCCAGGTCTGCGAAATCGGCGACCTCGGTCGCGCGGCGGGCCAAGGCGGGCGCCGCCTCTGCGAGGCTCACGCGGCTCGCGATCTCGGCTGCTCCTTCGACGAATGACGCCACGTCCAGGAGCCCTACTGGCTCGAGGTAGGCCCCCGCCACCCGCGCCGAAACCAGGGCCTCACCCAGGTCGGGGAGGTCGTGGTAGGGCTGCCGGCCCGGGGTTTCGAGCAGGCGGACGGCCTCGGTCGTCCGACTCAGGGCTGTCCGGACAGCCTCCAACTGGATGAGGGGGCTCAGGGCCTTGATTCGGGCTCGGCCGGGCACACTTCCGGCATGACCCAGGAGAAGAGCGCGGATCTTCTCGAACTCGAGGACGCGAAACGTGTTCCCGTTCAAAGCTAAACGCCCACCAATCTGTGCGTTAGAGACAGGAACACCGGGGATCCTGCCGTCGCCACCTTGGGAGTCCACCGCCGCCACCGGACTCCACGGTCAGGGGGACAGGACCAACCTATAAAATGAGCAGAATCAAGGGTTTTGTCAACTGTGGCAGGCGGTTTTTCGCAGCAGCAGGCTGGCGAAGTGCCCGGCCCCGAAGCCGTTGTCGATGTTCATGACGGCGACGCCGGACGCGCAGGAATTCAACATCGCCAGCAGGGCCGCCAGGCCTTGGAACGAAGCCCCGTACCCGACACTCGTCGGGACGGCGATGACCGGAGCATCTACGAGCCCTCCCACAACGGACGGCAGGGCCCCTTCCATGCCCGCGACGACGATGAGCACGGTCGCCTCCCGGAGGGTGGTGGCGCGGTCGAGCAGGCGGTGCAGGCCAGCAACCCCGACGTCGTAGATGCGGTCGACGCTCGCCCCGTGAAACTCGGCCGTGACCGCGGCCTCGTCCGCAACGGGCACGTCCGAAGTCCCCGCGCACACGACGGCGACCCGCCCAGGAAGCGGCTCCGGCGTGCGCACGGGAACCGCGAGGCAACGCGCCGCGGCGTGGTACGTCGTGCTCGGGTGGCGCGCCTTCACAAATTCGTGCACGTCGCCGCCCGTACGCGTCACGAGCGCGCTCTGGCCTCGCGAGACGATGCGGTCTACGATCGCCACGACCTGGTCCGGCGTCTTGCCGGCCCCGAACACAGCCTCCGGGAAGCCGCGGCGAAGGGCGCGGTGGTGGTCGACCTTCGCGAACCCCAGGTCCTCGTAGGGCAGGGTCTTGAGGCGCTCCGCCGCCTGCTCAGGCGTGAGCGTGCCGTCCTTGACCGCGCGGAGCAACTCCTCCACGTCCCTCGGGTCCACGGAACTCCTCTCGCTGGTTTAGCTTGGCCCGATGTTTGCTACAATATGTGTTGTGCCCGTGCGGCACACGCGCCCAAGACGAGGGCGTCGCAGCCGCGGCGCCTTACGGCCATGTTCCCTTGCGGGTTCGGGGCTGTCAAGAGAAGGGCCCGAATCACGGAGGCTGCGACCGGTCGATGAGTCCTGTCGAGCTTTTTGTCCTCGGCCTGTATTTCCTGACCCTGGTCATCCTGGCGGTGTTCGGACTGCACCGCTACATCATGGTCTACCTCTATGTGCGCCACCGGGGCCGGCGCGCGCTGCCCTTACCATTGCCCCCCAGGCTCCCGCGCGTCACGGTTCAGCTCCCGCTCTACAACGAGATGTACGTCGCCGATCGGCTTATCGATTCGGTGACCCGGATCCGCTATCCGAAGCAGCTGCTCGAGATCCAGGTCCTCGACGATTCCAGCGACGAGACCGTCGCGATCGCGCGCGGGGCGGTCGAGCGCTACCGCGAACAGGGCTTCGATATCCACTACCTCCACCGGACCGACCGCCTCGGCTACAAGGCGGGCGCGCTCGAGGCGGGCCTTTCCGTCGCCCGCGGCGAGTTCGTGCTGATCTTCGATGCCGACTTCATTGCGCCGCCCGACATCCTGGAGAAGACGCTCGGCCATTTCACGGATCCGAAAGTCGGCATGGTCCAGGTCCGCTGGGGCCACGTGAACCGCGACTACTCGCTGCTCACGCAGGTGCAATCGGTGCTCCTGGACGGCCACTTCATCCTCGAGCACGGCGGCAGGAACCGCGCCGGCCGCTTCTTCAACTTCAACGGCACCGCCGGGATCTGGCGCCGTGAGACGATCGGCGACGCCGGCGGCTGGCAGCACGACACCCTGACCGAGGACCTCGACCTCTCCTACCGCGCGCAGCTGAAGGGCTGGCGCTTCGTGTTCGTCCAGGACGTGGTCTCGCCGGCCGAGATCCCGGTGGAGATGAACGCGTTCAAGAGCCAGCAGCGCCGCTGGGCGAAGGGCTCGATCCAGACTTGCCGGAAGCTGCTCCCGAAGGTCATGGCCTCGGGCCTGCCGCTGCCCGTCAAGATCGAGGCGGCCTTCCACCTCACCGCCAACCTCGCCTATCCGCTGATGGTGCTGCTCTCCCTCCTCATGTTCCCGGCGATGGTGATCCGCTACGACATGGGGCTCTACGAGATGATGATCGTGGACGTGCCGCTCTTCCTCGGCGCGACCATGAGCGTCTGCTCGTTCTACTTGATGAGCCAGCGCGAGGTCTTCGGCGGGGCTTGGCGGGCCCGGATCAAGTACCTGCCCGCGGTGCTGTCCCTCGGCATCGGCCTGTCCGTCAACAATGCCAAGGCCGTGCTGGAGGGACTGCTCGGCCACGAGTCCGAGTTCGTGCGCACGCCCAAGCACCGCGTCGAGAGCCCGGGCGAGGACTGGCGGGCGCGACGCTACCGCGGCAGCGTGAGCCTCGTGCCGTTCGTCGAGCTGGGCCTCGCGCTGTATTTCACCGCAATGGCCTACTACGCGGTGACGAGCGGCATCTTCGCCACGCTGCCATTCGTGCTGCTGTTCCAGCTGGGCTTCCTGTACTGCGGCGCGATGTCGCTTTTCCAGGGCTTCGCCGCGCGCTTCGAGCAGTTCCGCGAGCAGGAGGCGTAGCGGTCCCACACGTTACGCTGGCCCGGTATCACAGCGGAACGGGAGAGCACGAGAGGAACGGAGCGCGAGAAATCTCCGAAATCAAGTCTTGGGACCGGTCTCGCGGTCCATTTCTCCCCCCGGTCCTCCCGGTCCTCTGTGTCCTCGGGCCCGGGGTAACGGGCTTTACGGCTTCTTCGCGAACAGCGCCTCGTACTGCCCGTAGCCCTCTTCCGCGAGCTTCTCGCGCGGGATGAAGCGCAGCGCCGCACATTTGACGCAGTACCTCTGGCCCGTCGGACCCGGACCGTCGGGAAAGACGTGGCCCAGGTGTGAGTCCGCGCCAGCCGAGCGCACTTCCGTGCGCGGCACGACCAGCTTGTAGTCGGTCTTCGCCTTGACCCGCTTCTCCTCGAGGGGCCGCGTGAAGCTGGGCCA
>DATFEN010000025.1:0-11050 GCA_035251085.1 Vicinamibacteria bacterium
AGGCGCCGCGTTCCGACACTGTATTCTGGGCCTCCGAAGCCCCGAATGCACCAATGTGTCACCATCCGGGCTCGTGGCGGCTGCCAGCCGGTCCACGGCACCCGCTGCTTTGACGGGGAGCCAGGAGCCGTACACGTCCACGGTCAGCGCGATGCTGCGATGCCCGAGTTGTTGTTGGACGTACGCGGGTGACTCGCCGGCCTGGATCAGCAGCGAGGCGAACGCGTGGCGTAGCGCGTGGGGCGTGACGCGGCTCGGGAGCCCCGCTGCCTTGAGCGCCCTGGTCATGGCGCGCCAGACCGCCTTGTACAGGCGGTCCATACGCATCGCGCCGGATTGCATTCTCGCCCGAACCTGCATAGAGCGTCGCACAACAACCCTCCGGCGATCTTCGAACCTGGATCGAGCCATAGGGGAGTCCCCCGACCAGGCTGATCGCGTCGGCGCGGCCATCACCGGTGACGTCGGCGAAGAAGGTCGGCTGGCTCGTGTCGAATCCGAACGGCACGAGCGTCCAGTTCTCAGCGGGACCAAGGCCCGGCTGTCCGGTTGCGCAGCCGTCCAGGGCGAGCGCTCCGATCGCCAGAGCCTCCTCCTGGTCCGACTCGGGTTTCCAGTTTCGCCCACCGTCTCTCGAATGCCACACGCCGCCCGCGGCCGTCCCTAGCCAGATGTCGTCAGGGTCGGAGGGATTGATGGCGATGGCCGAGGCGCGCCCGCTTACGCCCCCGGCGAAGACGGGCCAGTCTCAGCCGAGACATTTCCTTGTCCGTGACCGCCCTGCGGACCGCGATCACGGTCACGAGTCCTGTCGACCTCCGGGACGCTACTCTCTTGCGGGCAGTGCGGTCAGATCGAACGGCGACGCCAGCTGGACAGCTGCGGAGGGCCGGGGTATGAGGACCGGGCATGGCGGCCACCAAGTGGCTTTGGGCCCTTCGTCTCGCGGCCCTCGCCTGGCTATTCCTCGCGTACCAGGGAGTGCTCAGCGTCCGGAACGTCGTCGGCTGGGGCTGGTATGGCGAAGACGACCCGACGTCGCGGGTCGTGCTCGCTCTGCTCCCACTCGCGCTCGCGTGGATGGCCGTCCTCGTTCTGAGTCTCGGCCCGGACCGATTGCGGCGTCTCGCTGCTGCGCTCGCCTTGGGCCTTTCGTTTGGCGGGATTCCGCTGGGTGCGCTCTGGTTGCTGCAACTGCTTCTGGTCGGCCCGAGAGCAGGCGACGTTCCCAACGCGATCGCGGGATTCACGATCTACTCGGTGGTGCCACAGGTGTTGGCCGTCGCCGCATCGACCCGAATCAACGCCACGATTCGGCTCGTTGCGCCGACGTCGAAGTGGGACCTCGTTCTGTGCGCGTTGGCGCTGATCGCGGCGCTCGGCCTCAATGCACTCGCTGATCCCGGTCGGCCGTGCTTCCTCGGCAGCGGTGCCGTGATCGGTGACCTGCGAACGATCACTTCGAGCGAGGCCACCTATGCGTCGAGCAACGGCGACGCGTACGCTCCGCTGGACTGCCTGGTGCGACCGACGACATGCCTTTCGGGCTATCCCGCGCAGGCGCCCGTCTTCTTGGAGCCGGCGATGCTCAGGCCGGTGCGCAACTGCTACCGGTTCACGTTCTACGCGGGACCTCCGGCCCTGTCAGTGAAGGCCAAGGGAACGAGTACCGGGCGCGACAGCGTCGAGAGCTACGCGGTCACCGCCGTCCCCGAGGGACCGCGAGCGGGGCGTCCGGGCTTCTGCATGGACGCCACCGGCATCCTGCTTTTCTCTTGCCGACGGTCGCATCCCCGAACCGAAGCAGGGCCGCTGTCCGGAGGAACTCCAGTACTGGCCCTGAAACTCTCGAATCTAGCCCGGCCTGCTGCCGCGTTCCCCGGAGCGCCCCTCTAGGCGGCCGGCTCAACGAGGACGTACTCGAAACGGTCGGGGATCGTGGCGATGCCGGGATGCAGCTTGGCGGGCCCAGCGATGAGCGCCCGAACCGTGATGTCCGCGACCAGGGCGTTTCCGTGCTCGCTGTGAGGAGCGGGCCCAAGGTCACAGCGGCGACGGCGTGGCGACGCGTGCGATGCACCCGTGTCATCCGCCATTTCACGCGCGTCAATCAACCATTGACACGGTTCGGCCGCGGGCCAGAGAATGGCGTTCCCTCCAATACCTAAGGAGTACGAGATGGGAGAGCCAGTCGTGCGCGTCAAGTCCTGGCTCCTGCTCACCGTCGTTGGCGTCGTCGGGACCCTGGCGAGCCAGGGCATCACGTTGTGGACGCACCCTGATGGATGGCAGCTGCACGCCGATTCGCCGATCGCCTGGGCGCGGGTGCTGCTGACCCAGGCGCTGTTCGGCCTTGTGACCCTGGTGGGTGTGCTCGTCGCGGTCTATGGAGTGTTCTTGGGCGCGACCGAACCCATGTTGAAGCAGGCCACCCACTCGATCGCGGATCTCAAGCTTGAAGTGGCTGCGCTTCGCACCGATCTCGCGAGCTACTCTTCGGCCGTCACCAGCCGGCTTACCGGAGGTCTGGCGGCGCCGCCGAACAGCAGTCTCTCGCCCCCGAGCTAGTGTCTCTCCGCGCGCAGGCGCGGTGAACTCCGTGCGCTTCGGTGACGTGCGACCCTGACTCACGACTCTTCGCCGATGCTCTTCGCCAGCACGTCACTCGCGGCACGGATCGAACGCGCCGAGGCGCGGCTCGTAAGCGACAGTGCCGCATCGGCCGCGCGGAGGCGCCCCGGCACGGGCGCCTTCGCGACGGCCCTCTGTGGAGGGGCCGCGACTTTCACTGGCCCAGGCTCGCCCTTGAACAAGGTCGCGGGCCTCGGTTTCGCTGGTCCTCTCGACGCAGGTGCGCTCGCGGCCGTCGAGCGGGCGTTCATGGACCGCGGTGTGCAGGTCCAGGTCGAGCTCTCGTCTCTCGCGGATCCTGCGATCGCTGCGCTCCTCACGCGGCGCGGCTACGCCCTCGTCAACTTCGAGAACGTCCTCGGGCGTCGCCTGCCGGTTGAGCCGACCGCGCCTTCAGGCGAGGCGATCGTCGTGACGGAGAGCCCGACCGAGGAGCTACCTGCATGGCTCGACGTGGTCGTCACCGGATTCGGAAGTCCTGACGCGCAGGGCGTACCGTCCCACGAGTCATTCCCGCGTGGCGAGCTCGAGTGCGTGATCGCCGACATGGCCTCGACGCCCGGCTTCGTGCGTTACATGGCGCGGCGGAACGGCGGGGCGGCGGGCGGAGCCAGCATGCGACTGTCCGACGGCATCGCGCTGCTGTGCGGGGCAGCGACGCTCCCCGAGCACCGCCGGAAAGGCGTGCAGGGTGCGCTGCTCGCGACGCGGCTCGCCAGCGCGAGCCGTGCGGAATGCGACATGGCGGTCGTCACCACGCAGCCGGGGTCCAAGTCCCATGAAAACGTCCAGAGGCACGGTTTCGAGCTGCTGTACGCGCGCGCCATCCTGGTGCGCACGCCCTGACGATCGTCGGCCGCTACGATTCGCGGTGCAACAGGCCGCCGACCTGGCCGGGCGGGACCGGCCGCCCGAACAGGTAGCCCTGGATCTCGTCGCACTCCTGTGAGGACAGGAACGCAAGCTGCTCCTCGGTCTCGACGCCCTCGGCGATGACCCTCATCTGGAGGCTGTGGGCCATCCCGATGATGGCCCGCGCGATCGCCGCGTCGTTGGGGTCCGTCGTGATGTCACGAACGAAGGACTGGTCGATCTTGAGCGTGTCGACCGGGAAGGTCTTGAGGTAGCTGAGCGACGAGTAGCCGGTCCCGAAGTCGTCGATCGCCAGCGTGACGCCCATGGAGCTCAGGTCCCTCAGGATGCCGGCGGCGACGTCGGCGTTCTGGATCATGCTCTCGGTGATCTCGAGCTCGAGGGTGCGCGGATCGATGCGCGTGTCCTCGATCACACGGCCGACCGTGCCGATCAAGCCGGGGTCGTTGAGCTGGCGGCCCGACAGGTTGACGGACAGGCGCGGGATGTCGATGCCCGCCCGCCGCCAGCCCTCCTTCTCGTCGCAGGCCGTGCGCAGCACCCACTCGCCCACGGGGACGATCAGGCCGGTGTCCTCGAGCGTCGGAATGAACTCCCCGGGACCGACCAGGCCCCGCTCGGGATTCTGCCAGCGGATCAGCGCCTCGACTCCCGTCGTGCGGCCGCTGACCAGGTCCACCAGCGGCTGATAGTGGAGCACGAACTCGCGCCGCTCGATCGCCAGGCGCAAGCCCTGTTCGAGGCGGAGCCGCTGGGCGGCCTTAACGTTCATCGCTCCTGTGTAGAAGCGATAGTCGTTGCGCCCTTCGTTGCTCGCGCTGAACGTGGCCGCCTCAGCGCAGCGCAGGATGGTCTCGGCGTCCTCTCCGTCGTGGGGGTAGACGCTGATCCCGATGTTGGCTCCGAGGCTCACGGGCTGACCCTCGACCGTGTAGGGCTCGGCGAAGGACTTGAGCACCTTGCGTGCGAGGGGCGAGACGTGATCGACGGCGGCGACGTCGACCAGCAGCAGGCCGAACTCCTTGCTTCCCAGGCGCGCGACGGTATCGCCATCGCGCACGCAGCCGGCGAGCCGGCGGCCGACGGCCTGGAGCAGCAGGTCGGCGACGGGCTGCGTCAGCGCGTCGCTCACCAGCTTGAAGCGGTCGAGATCGCAGAGCATCACGGAGACCAGCACGTGCTTCCAGTTGGCGCGCCTCAGGGCCTGGTTCAGGCGGTCCACGAAGAGCGTCCGGTTGGGCAGGCCCGTGAGCAGGTCGTGCTGCAACAGGTAGCTCAGGCGCTCCTCCTGACGCCGGCGCATCAGCTCTCCCGCCGCGCGCAGCTGAACGAGCCCGAAGAAGCGATCCCAGGACGGGTCGATGTGAAGCGGTTTGTCGCTGAGGAATCCGAAATGGCCCAAAGCTTCGTTGGCGCGGTCGAAGAGCGGCTCTCCGAAGTAGCCCTGCATGCCGTGGCGGTGCAGCCAGACATCGCGGGGGAAGAGGGACTGGACCTGGGTGGGGTAGTAGGCGCGGCCGCGGCCCACCACCGTTTCGCAGGGCGTGCCGGCCAGGTCGTACTCGATTCCCTCGACGAAGTTCCCGTCGTTCCAGGCGGCGATGAGGCGCACCCGGTCGGGCTTCTCGATGAGAAGCTCCGACACGAACGCGCGGCGCACGTCGAAGGACTCGCCCAGCACGCGCACCAGCATCCGGAAGAACTCGGGACCGGTGAGCAGGCAGGCTTCCTGGACCAGACGCGTGTACTGGGTCTCGTCGAGCGGCGCGCCAGCGGCACGAGGCTCACGCGGCTGTTCCCAGGCGCGGACGATCGCCTCTGCGAGGCCGGAGAACGTGCTCGAGAGCGTCAGGAACGCACCGCTCATGCCCGCTCGCAGGCCTTCCTCGATCTTCTCCGCATCCGGGGACGCCACCAGCAGGATCACGGGGCACAACGGGCGTACGTCATGCACCCCGTGCAACACCGCCAATCCGTTCGTCCAGGTCAGGCGGTCCCGCGTGAGGACGAGGTCGACGTCGCCGAAGCGCAGCTCGTGAGCGAGCATGGCGCCCTCGGTCACCGAGACGACGCTCACATCGGGCAGCTCGGCCGACACGACCTCGACGACCCGGCGTAGGTCTTCCGGCTCGTCGTGCACGAGCAGAACACGCCTTGCCTCGGCCATCAGCGTGAAGGTTCTTCCAAAGGGACGACTTTAGAGTGAGCTTGAGGATCTTGGCACTAAGGGTTCTAAAAATCAAGAGAATAGGGATTCAGTCAGACTGTGTCGGCGCCGAGGGTTCTTCGGGCCCGACATTTGCTCCTTGGGGAGTCGTTCGGTCGACCCGGGTCGTCGCCAAATCTCCACAACGACCTGCGGCCACGTCTCCAATGGGGGTGTCATGAACACGCAGCGACTCTTGGGCTTCCTTTCGGTGGCATCGGCGTCCCTTCTCACGGCCTTGCCCAGTCCAGCCGCACCCGACCCGACCTTCGATCCGGCCGCGTTCGTCGACGAGATCGACAATGAGTTCTTCCCGCTGAGGCCTGGGACCACGTTCGTATACGAGGGCTCGAGCGAGGGCGTCAGCACCCGCAACATCGTCGAGGTGACACGCCGGACGAAGCGCATCCTGGACGTCGAGACCACGGTGGTCCGCGATCGCGCCTACGAGGACGGCGTGCTGGTCGAGGACACGCTCGACTGGTTCGCGCAGGACGAGGAGGGAAACGTCTGGTACTTCGGCGAGGACACGAAGGAGCTGGACCCGGCCGGCAACGTCATCAGCACGGAGGGCTCCTGGGAGGCCGGGGTCGACGGCGCCGAGGCGGGCATCATCATGCTGGCCGATCCGAAGAAGGGCGACCGTTACCGCCAAGAATTCGCGCGTGACGTCGCGGAGGACGTCGCCCAGGTCGTGAGCCAGGACGAGACGGCCTGCGTCCTATACGGCTGTTTCGGCGGCATGCTCTTGACCAAGGAGACGACGCGGCTCGAGCCGGCGATCGCCGAGCACAAGTACTACGCTGCCGGCGTGGGCTTCGTCCTCGGCGTGATGATCAAGGGCGGCGACGAGCGCTCGGAGCTCGTGAGCGTCACGACCCCCGACTGAGCGCCAGGCGAACGCGTCGCTCGCCCTTGGGTCTCCGGCCTGGGTGACGGCGTGCCGTGACAACGCAGGTTTGGCCGGCCACCGGACGCCGTTGGCGTGAAATCGGTCACGCCGCGAGCGTGGCGGCGTGCGCTGCGAGCACCTGTAAGCGGCTGTAGTTCAATCAGTTGAGAGCGTGATGCGCGCCCCGCGCGCGCGTGGCACGCCCGTTGCCCTTGCTGCGCCTCAACGTCGCCTGGAGGGCGCAGATGATCTCGATAATCCTGGGTCTTGCGCTGACAGCAGCGGTTGGTTGCGTCGTGTTTCTCGCGCTCCGGATCGGGCGAGAGCGGGCCTCGGTGCAGCAGGCGAAGAGGCAGTCCGACTCCCTCCAGAGGGAGCTGGGCGGCCTGCGCCGCGCCTCCGCACAGCTGGAGGCGCAGCTCGCGGTCGATCAGCGCTTCGTGACGGACTTCCTGCGCGAGCTCCCGCACGTTGCGCGCGAGCTGCACAGCGGCGTCACCGAGCGCGGCATTCCGGGCATCCTCCTCAACATCCTGATGCGCGCGCTGGCGCCCGAGCAGGCCGTCGTGCTGATCCGCCGCAAGCCGAGGCTCGGGGAGACCGTGAAGCCCAAGCGCCTCGTCGTCGCCGCCTCGTCCCACAAGGACCTCGTACCGCTCGGCACCGAACTGGACTTCGGAAGCGGCGAGCTGGGCTGGGTCGCCGAGGTGCAGCGGGTCATGACGCGCCAGGACTTCGAGTCGCAGACCCTCATGAGCCGGCGCAAGCTCGAGGGGGACAGCTTGCCCGGGCTGGTGGTCGAGCTCGCGGCGCCGATGCTCTTCGGTGACGAGACCCTGGGCGTGATCGCCATCTCGCGGCCGCGCCACGCGTCCGCCCACGCCAAGGACGCGCTTCGGGTGGTGGCACAGATCGGCGGGCTCGCCCTGCGTAACGCCGCAGCCTACAGCGACGTCAAGCTCACAGCCGACATGGACGGGCTCACGCTCGTCTACAACAAGCGCTACATGACGACGGCGCTCGGCGAGGCCGTCTACCGCAGCCAGCAGCGCGTCTCGAGCGTCTCGGCATTCCTCTTCGACATCGACAACTTCAAGCACTACAACGACACGAACGGCCATGATGCCGGCGACCAGCTCCTGAAGCTGCTCGCGCGGCTGGTCAGGGAGAATACCAGGAGCGAGAACATCTTCGGACGCTTCGGGGGCGAGGAGTTCCTCATCGTGCTGCCCGACACCACCTCCGCCGAGGCGCTGCAGGCGGCGGAGGCGATCCGTGCGGTGATCGCGTCGCACCCGTTCCCGCATGCCGAGAAACAGCCTCTGGGCTGCATCAGCATCAGCGGCGGCGTGGCCGAGTGCCCCACGGACGCCCTCGACAGCGCCAGCCTGCTCCGGGCCGCCGACCGCGCGCTCTACGCTGCCAAGCGCCAGGGCAGGAACCGGGTCCTGGCGATCGCGCCCCGGTTCATGGCCGCCGGGGCGGAAGAAGTGGGGACCGGAACGGAGCACATGGCCTCGCCAGGGGAAGCGCCGAAGGGCCGCCGCCTGGGACCGACGGCCTGGGCGTCGTAGAGCGATGCTCCCCTCGGCCAGCCCTCTCGAGGCACCCGCTGTGTCGACCGGCCTCGCAACGCTCGGGCGCTACGAGCTCCTCGAAGAGATCGGCGCCGGGATGATGGGCGTCGTCTATCGCGGCCGGGACCCCCTGCTGAACCGAACGGTGGCGGTCAAGACCGTCCGCCCAAGGCAATCGATGTCTGCCCAGGAGCGGCTGAGCTTCGAGCAACGCTTCCTGGTCGAGGCTCGAGCGGCCGCGGCGTTGTCGCACCCGGGGGTGGTGACGGTCCATGACTGCGGCAAGGACCCCGCGACCGGCACGCTGTTCATCGCCTTCGAGTATCTCGAAGGCGTCAGCCTCGAAGAAACCGTGTCCATGGGTCGGCCCATGGCCTGGCGCCAGGCGCTCGGCCTCGCGCTGGGGCTGGCGGACGCGCTCGAGCACGCCCATCGCCGCGGGGTCATCCATCGGGACATCAAGCCCGCGAACATCATGGTGCTCCCTTCCGGCGAGCCCAAGATCATGGACTTCGGCATCGCGAAGCTTCCCAGCTCTGCGCTCACGATCGCTGGAGACATCCTCGGCACGCCCTCCTACATGTCGCCCGAGCAGGCCGTCGGAGAGCCGGTGGACGGGCGCAGCGACCTCTTCTCGCTCGGCGTCGTGCTCTATGCGTTGCTGACCGGGAAGCGCGCCTTCGATGGGGCGAGCCTCCCTGCAATCGTCACCCATGTCGTCCACACCCAGCCGAGCCAGCCCTCGGACGTCGTCCCTGATGTTCCGCCCGCAATCGACGACCTGGTGGCCAAGGCGCTCGCCAAGTGTCCCGATCAGCGCTTCCAGGATGCCCGGGAGCTCGCGGACGCGATTCGGGCGCTGATTGCCACGGGTGGGGAGCCCGCGAGTGTCGAGGCACCAGCCCGATTGCCGCACCCGCAGCGTCTCGGCAAGGCGCTCCTTCTGGGACTGCTGGCGGCAGTCGCGCTCGGGTCCCCCCTCGTTGCGCTGCGTAGCGAATCGCCCGCCAAGGCCGCCACACCGCGCGTCGCACCCGCTCCGGTTGCGAGCGTGACCGCGGCCGCGCCCAGTCCAACACCCAGCCCGACGCCGCGGCCGGCTCCGGTGCCGGCGCCCGGACGCCTCGAGATCGCCTTCGAACACTCGCTGAAGAGCGGGACGCTGAGCGTCTTCGTGGACGACAAGAGCGTTCTCACGCGAGCGCTCGACAAGCAGCGGGGCAAGACGCTGCTGCTCAAGCGCACGACCCAGGGGCGGCCTCTGGGCTTCTCGCCCGGATCCCATTCGGTCCGTGTCCAGGTGCAGGCTGGAAAGGAAGCCTGGTCCGGACGCCTCGTCGGCACCTTCCGGAGCGACCACACGCTTCGCCTGAAGGCCAAGCTCGGCGGTCTCTTCGGAAAGAAGCTCTCCCTCGAATGGCAGGGCTAGGATCGCCGGGGACACAAAGCGCTCGTCCCCGCCTCTCCCCTGTGCGGTTGGTCACCCCCGCCTCGCGGCTCCTTGACTCGGCCGGCCGCATGTCGTATCAAAGCCAGCAATAAGTCAAGATGGAGTAGTGGCCGTGGCCCGCGTGCCCCCGTTGGGCACACTTCGCAAGGTGGGCAGCCCTTCTCAGGTTCTTCCCAGGCACGAGAAGGGCGGAGCTCATGATCCTCAACGAACAGGGCAACTTCCTGCATGGACTGCACGATCGAAGACCTCGGCCGGTGACGACCCATCCCTCGAGCGCTCCGAGGTCGCGGACGATCGTCATCCGTCAAGCGAGCACCTGGCAGGCCGCGGCGTTCCTGTTCCTCTGCCTCTCTCTCATCGCCTCGGTGTTGATCGGGCAGCATGCGCTGCGCGGGCTGGACGCGCAGGGCCGCGAGAGCGCGGCCGCCATGGCGCGTGCGGAGCGGAAGATGCAGCAGCTCGAAGCAGGGATGTCCTTCGACTCCCGCCGGCGGCAGTTGCTCCTCGGCATGCGCGACCGGATCCTGAAGACCAACCCTCGGGTGAGCCTCGGCGATGCGTACTACTACGCGCGGCTCGCGCTGGAGGCCTGCGAGAAGTACCCGACGGTCGACCCGCTGCTGCTGCTCGCCATCGGCGTCGTCGAGAGCGGCTACGACACGATGGCGAGGAGCCCTGCGGACGCTCGCGGCCTCTATCAGATCTGGCCGTCCACGGGGCGCCTACTCTCTCGCGCGCTCGGTTGGAACTACGACGACACGACGCTCTTCGACCCCGCCAAGAACACCGAGGCCGCCGTGTTGTATCTGGACATGCTCTTCTCGGCCTACGCGGACCCGCAGCTGGTCCTCGCCGAATACAACGGCGGACCTTTGAACGCCGGCTTCTTCCGGGCGGGGACGGCTCAGCTCGCCGCCGAGACGCGGAACTACGTTCCGCGCGTGATCGCGCTGCACGGCCACCTCAAGGAGGTGTTCGACCGCGGGATGGAGGTCCAGCCCGATGCCGCCTACCGGGACGGGCAGCGACCCGGCAAGGCGCTGACCGGAGCGCCGGGCGCGGCGGCCCGGGCGGACCGCCAGATCCCATAGCCAGGGTCGGGCGCGGGCCGTCACGGCTCGCCGTGCTACGCTGCGGCCGCTTGCGGCTCGCGGTGCACGGACCTGCATGAAGCCGCGCCTGGGGCTCACGACCGGCGATCCCGCCGGGATCGGGCCCGAGATCGTCCTCAAGGCGCTCGCCGCCGATGCGCTGCCGGCGGCCGAATACGTGGTCTACGGGACGCGCGCGGCGCTCGTCGATCGCACGGAGCGCTTCGGGCTGAGGCCGCTCGAGGCGAGCGGTGCGCGCCTCGAGGACGTCGGCGACTTCGGAGAGGCGCCGCTCGGCCGCGTCTCGGCTGCCGCCGGCCGTGCGGG
>DATFEN010000207.1:0-7907 GCA_035251085.1 Vicinamibacteria bacterium
CGGTGCTGAAGCTGCGCTACGGGCAGCCGCCGGAGAGACTGCTCTTCGACGGCGCGCCGCGTGGGATCAAGTTCGCCCTCGGCGAGAACCCCAAGCGCGCCAACTTCCGGCGCGAGCAGCGGCGGTATCCGGGCACGCGGATGGGCGTCGAGCAGGTGATCCGGAACGCGTTCGCCGAGGCTCGGGCCTACAAGCAGGAGTGGGACGATTACGCCGCGAAGACCCGCAGCGTCGGCGCCAAGAGCGAGAGGCCGGTCGCTCCACGCAAGGACCTGCGTCTCGAGGAGCTCAGGGACATCCTCGAGGGCAAGGTGCTCGTCCACTCCCACGCCTATCGGGCCGACGAGATGATCATGCTCATGAAGGTGGCCGAGGACTTCGGCTTCCGCGTGCGCACCTTCCAGCACGGCCTCGAGGCCTACAAGATCGCGAGCGAGATCAGGAAGCATGGCGCCGGCGTCGGCACCTTCATCGACTGGTGGGGCTTCAAGCTCGAGGCCTACGACGCGACGCCGTACAACCCGGCGATCCTGGCGTCGCACGGAGTGCGGGTCTCCCTGAACTCCGACTCGAACGAGCTGGCGCGGCGGCTCTACTGGGACGCGGCCAAGGCGGTCAAGTACGGCGGCGTCAGCGACGACGAGGCGCTGCGCATGATCACGCTGAACGCGGCCTGGCAGCTCGGCATCGAGGAGCGCGTGGGGTCGCTCGAGGTGGGCAAGGACGCGGACATCGCGATCTTCGCGGCGCACCCGCTCTCGCCGGACGCCCGCGTCGAGATGACGCTCGTCGACGGCACGCCCTACTTCGAGCGCTCCAAGGCCCCGCGCGCCGGGGGTGCCCAGTGATGCGGCGGGTGCTGCTGGGCCTCGCGCTAGCGGTCTCCGCGAGCGCCGAAGACGCGCTCGTCGTCCTGAAGGGCGGCCGTGTCGTCACCGTCTCGGGCGCCGTCATCGAGAACGGCTCCGTCCTCGTCGAGAAAGGCCGCATCGCGGCGGTCGGCGTCGACCTCCCGGCGCCTGCGGGCGCGCGGGTCGTGGACGCCAAGGGGAAGTGGATCTACCCGGGACTCATCGATGGCCTGACCAGCCTCGGGCTGACCGAGATCACGAGCATCGCCGGGTCGATGGACACGACTGAGGTCGGCGACGTGAACCCCAATGCGAAGAGCTGGGTCGCGCTGAATCCCCACAGCGCCCACATCGCGGTCGCGCGCGCGGGCGGCGTCACGACGGCGCTCTCGGCTCCGGAGGGAGGCTTCGTCTCGGGGCAGAGCGCCGTCATCCGCCTCGCAGGCTCGACGCCCGAGGCCATGACCGTCCGCGCCGGCGCGGCGATGCACGTCGCCTTCCCCGCGGGGCGGCCTGCCGCGGATGCGACGCCCCCGGCCGAGGAGCCCGAGAAGAAAGGTTTCCGCGCGCGGCAGAAGGAGAAGACGGAGAACCAGCGCAAGCAGCTCGAGCGGTTGCGCAACCTGCTCGAGGATGCCCGGGCCCACGCCGCCGCGCTGTCGGCCGCGCACGAAGGCCGGGCGGAGCGACCGAAGCCCGATGCCGTCCTCGAAGCCCTGGCCCCCGCGGCGCGCGGCGAGATGCCCGTCATCCTGCGCGCCAACAGCGAAGACGAGATCCGCGCGGCGGTCGCCTTCGCCGAGGCGCGCGGCCTCAAGCTCGTCGTGGCCGGCGGCCTCGAAGCCTGGCGCTGCGCCGAGCTCCTGAAGCAGCGCGACGTGGCGGTCCTGCTCAACGTGTTGCGTCTGCCTCGGCGCCGCTCGGATCCGTACGACGCGGCCTTCGCCAATGCTGCCTTGCTTCACCGGGCAGGAATACGCTTCGCGATCGTGACCGACGAGGAGAGCAACTCTCGCAACCTGCCCTACCAGGCGGCGATGGCGCGCGCCTTCGGGCTGCCCGCCGACGCGGCGCTCCGAGCCATCACGTTGTCCCCGGCCGAGATCCTGGGCGTTGCGGCGCGGATCGGCTCGATCGAGGCCGGCAAGGACGCGAACCTGGTCGTGACCAGCGGGGACATCATGGACGCGCGGACCCGAGTCGAAGCCGTCTTCATCGACGGGATGGAGCAGCCTCTCGAGACGCGGCACACGCGCCTCTACGAAGCCTTCCGGGAACGGCCATAGGCTGACCAGTCGCTCTGTGCGGCCGATACGGGCCAGCTTGATCCGTCGGTTGGGATTGGAATGAGCAACGCGAGGCTTTTGGTTCTGGGCAGCGGTCTGATGTCGGCCGCTCTCGCCGGTGTCGAGCCCGACGCCACCTTGTCGCTTCGCCTGCGCGATGCCTCGCTTCGCGAGGTTGTGTGGGTGCTGTTCCGTCTCACTGAGCAGGGTTACGTCGTCGGCCGGATCGACGTCGAGCTCGACGGGGTGACGGCACCGGAGGTGGAGAGACAGCTCTCGGCGTTCGGGATTTTCTTCACCGGGCCCGGAACCATCCGGCGCGTGTCCACCACACCGGTGTCCGACCTCACGCTGCCTGGTATCGGCCACCCCGTTTCCTTCGAGTTCTTCAAAGGCGACACGCGCGACGTGCTTCGGGTGATGAAGGACATCACGGGTTTGAACATCGTCGCGCCTGCAGGACCCCTAGGTAACTCATCTCTGTTCGCCGACGAAACAGCGACAGAAGATCAGTTGAGCGCTGTCCTGGCGTCCTCGGGGCTGGTGGCGAAGCGTGAGGACGACCGCATTCTCGTGCGCCGGATTGGCGCGCCCAAGGCCGTGGTGTTGCCACTCGATGCGGGCGGGCTCGTCGGCCACGTGGCCTACCGAAGCGGGGAATCCGCTGGGCCCGGGCAAAGGCCTGCGGGAATGGAAGGGTTTCTGGCCACCGAGGTGCACCTATGGGGCTTGGCCACTAACGGAAGCGCTTGGGCGGCTTTCTTCCGCGGACCCGACGGCCGCGTCTTCCTCGTGAAGGCCGGACAGCGGCTCTACGACGGGGTCGTCGAATCCGTCGATGCGAGCGGTGCGATCGCCCGCACGGAAGATGGCCGGACCCTCCCTAGAGGCGCCTCCGACCAGAGGCGGAAGGAGTCTCAGTCGCCCCTCGCGAATTGGGCGTGACCCTGGAACGGGCGGCGGCCCTGCGGGACAGGGGCCGCTTCGATGAGAGCGAGGGCCTCCTCGTGTCCGCACTCCAAGCGGACCTCGAACCAGATCAGGCTCGCCAGGCGCGTGCTGCCCTCGCCGACCTGCGCTTTGAGTGGAGCCAGACCCTCTCAGCCCGCGGCGCTCTGGAGGGCTCTGTCCGGCAGTTGGAGGCTGCCCTCGAGATCGACCGCGGGGATCGCCCGTGGCAGGCCGCCGAAGACTTGAACGAGATCGGCAAGGCCTGGACGGCGCTCGGCGAGCCAGAGCGGGCGGTGAATCCTCACCGGGAGGCCCTCGCGATCGCACAATCCGGCGCAGTGCGTGACGCCCCGCGGCCGTTCTCGTGCGTCAGGTCACATGAGAGGACTCCATGGGTCGAAGGCGACGCCCTCGACGGCCTGGCCAATGCCGAGCGCGCGCGCGGCCGTCTCCCGGATGCTCTCGCGCTCTACCAGCACGCCGTCACCGTCTGGAACGTGGTCGGCGACCCGACTGGTCGTTCCACGGCTCTAACCGGGCTCGGTCTCGTCCGCCAGGACCTCGGCCAATTCGCGCATGCAGCGAGCCTCCATAGGCAGGCGCTCGCGCTCGAGGCTCCGCATCCAGTTGTGCGGGCCATCATCCTCAACAACCTTGGGAACGCTCAGCTCGGCTTGCGGCAGCTCGAGGCTGCGGCAGTGAGCTTCTACGAGTCGTTGCGGATCTACCGTGACCTCGAGCATCGGGCCGGCGAGGGAACCGCGCTCCACAACCTGGGCGCGTAGTGGGAGGCCCGTTCGGATCGGGCGAAGGCCTGTGAGTCGTACGCACAGGCGCTCGTTGCGTCCGCGGAGGCCGACGTCAGGAGCGGCGTGGCCGTCACAAGACGCCACCTCATGCGCCTCCTCGAGTCGAGCGCAGCCGACGACCGATCCGTTCAAGCCTGTCGTGCAGCTCTCGGCCAATAGGGTCGACTGTGCATGAATTGTGGAACTCGTTCCGGAACGAGTTGGTCGCAGGTGACCGGCGCCGGAATGGCGCAAACCCGACTTCGCCTTGACCACCACTGCCAGCGAGCGGAAGATGGCGCGCCATGCAGCGAACAGCGTGCACCTTCATCCTCGCCGTCGCCGCCGCGCCTGCCTTCGCTGCCGATTGGCCTCGTTCCACACCCGAAGCGGAGGGTCTCGACGTGAAGCCCCTGCAGGCATTCGACGCCGAGTTGAAGCGCGGCGACCACGGCCACGTCGACAGCATGCTCGTGATCCGGCACGGCCGGATCGTCTTCGAGCGGTCGTACGACCACGATTACGCGCGGCTGTTCGACGCGAAGCGCCACGGTCCGCGCGGCATCTACAACTACTACGACGACACCTGGCACCCCTACTACCGCGCCACGCGACTTCACACCATGCAGTCCGTGTCCAAGAGCGTGACGTCGCTGCTCGTGGGCATCGCGATCGGGCGAGGTGAGATCGCGGGGGTCGAGGCGCCGGTCGCCCGCTACCTGAAGGGCTTCCGGATGAACGGTGACGCGCGCCAGGAGCGCCTCACGCTGAAACACCTGCTCACGATGACGGCGGGCATCGCGTGGGACGAATCGACGGTGGACTACACCGACCCGAGGAATACGTGCGCCGCGATGGAGGCGTCGAGGGACTGGGTGCAGTTCGTTCTGGACCAGCCGATGGCCGAGGAGCCCGGGAAGAGCTTCGTCTACAACAGCGGCGCCACGCAGCTGCTCGCCGAGGTGTTGCGTCAAGCCACCGGGACGCAGGCCGACGACTACGCGCGCGAGCACCTGTTGCGTCCGCTCGGCATCGAGAGCTTCTACTGGAAGCGCATCCCGACCGATATGCCAGACACCGAGGGCGGGCTGTATTTCACGCCGCGGGACCTCGCCAAGCTGGGCAAGCTGCTCCTGCAGGACGGCACCTGGGACGGCCGCCGTGTGCTGCCCGAGGGCTGGGTCCGGGACTCCGTGACGCCGCACGTCTCGGCGACCTCGCGCTCGAAGCTGGCGCTCCAGTATGGTTACAAGTGGTGGCTCGTCCCGGCCAGAGAGGGCCGGCCGGTCGTGATCGCGGCCCTGGGCTATGGAGGCCAGCAGCTGCTCGTCGTGCCGGACCTCGACCTCATCGCCGTATTCACCGGCTGGAACATCTATGGCGACCACCCGGATCTGCCCGTGATGCTCTCCACGAAGCGGGTGCTGGCCGCGGTGAAGCGCTGACGTGATCCGACGCGCGACCTGGGGCGGCCTCTGCGACGAGGGGAGCGGGCCATCCTGGCTCACCCTGCTCGGCGTGCCCTGGGACGGCAGCGTCGGCTGGCGACCTGGCGCCGCCGAGGCGCCGGGTCGCCTGCGCAAGATCTCCCACACCTCGCCCGCCATCTCCGAGGATGGCTTCGCCCTCGACCCGGCGCGCCACCGCGTGCGCGACCTGGGCGACGTCGGACCACAGGTCGAGGAGGGGGTGCTTCGATATTTCGAGCGCGTCGAGAAGGCAGCGCAGTCCGTCCTCTGCGCCGCCGAGCGCCCGTTCCTGTTCTCGATCGGCGGAGATCATTCGGTCCTGATCCCGCTGTTCCGGGGCTTCGCCGCGGCGAGGCCCGGAACGCTCGGCCTGGTGCTGCTCGACGCCCACCCCGACCTCTTCGACGAGTACGACGGATCGCGCACGAGCCACGCGTGCCCGGTCCGCCGCGCCCTCGACACCGGCCGGCTGGCTCCCGAGCACCTGCTGATCGTCGGCACGCGCTCCTACAACGCCGTGGAACTGGACTTCATGCGAGCCCACGGCATCCGCTTCGTTCCGGCCCGCGAGCTGGAGCGGCAGGGTGTCGACGCCGTTCTGGCCCTGGCGCGCCAGCGCCTCGCCGCATGCTCTGCGGTGTACCTCACGATCGACATCGACGTCGCGGACCCGGCCTTCGCACCTGGCACGGGCGCGCCGGTCGCCGGCGGCCTCACGAGCCGCCAGCTGCTCGAGCTGACCCGCGGCCTGGTGGAGACGCTGCCGGTCGGCGCCGCCGATCTTGTGGAGGTCGCGCCCCGCCTCGACCCGACCGACGCCACGCTCTTCCTGGCCCTGCAGATCGTGTTCGAGACGATGGCCGCCCTCGCCAGAAAGGAGGCGTGACGTGCCGTTCCCCTCCGACCAACGCGCACCTTCCGCGGTCCAGGCCGCGGAAGCGGGCCTCGACCTCGGGAGAGCCTTCCGCTTCTTCTTCGAGGATCCGGACTGGGTGAAGAAGGGCCTGATCGGCGGGCTGTTCTGCCTGCTCGGGCTCGTCTTCGTGGGCTCCTTCTTCGTGGCCGGCTATCTGCTGCGCCTGATCCAGCGTGCGGCCCGGGGCGAGGAGCGGCCGCTGCCCGAGTGGGACGACTTGGGCGGGCTGTTCGGCGAAGGAGCGCGCGCAGTGGGCGTGTACCTGATCTACATGCTGCCCATCATGCTCGTGCCGTTGTTCGTCATCGGCGCGGGCGCCCTCGTCTTCGGCGGCACGGCCGGCTTGGCCGAGCGCTCCTCCGAAGCCGCCGACGCGATGGGGGCCCTCTTCGGGTTGCTGATCTTCGGCCTGTATGCGCTTTTCACGGTGGCGATGCTGGCGATGTCGTTCTACCTGCCCTCGGCGCTGGTGCGGCTGGCGCTGCTGAAGCGCTTCAGCGTAGGGCTCGAGTGGCGGGAGAACGTGGCCTTCATCCGGCGCAACATCGGCCCGTACGTGCTCGCCTTGGTGTTCTACCTGCTGACGAGCTTCATCGCGCAGTTCGGGGTGATCCTGTGCTGCGTGGGAGTCTTCCCCGTGACGTTCTGGTCGCTTGCGGTCCTGGGCTGGAGCCTGGGCCAGGTGGCTCGCAGCGACGCCGCGCTCCTGCGCGAAGCCGCTCTCGGGTCTTAGTCCAGCTCCCCTTCCACGAACCAGCCGCCGCGCAGCCGGTCGCGGAAGATTCGGTAGAGTCCCGTTCCCAGCGTCACGTCCCATTCCTCACGGCTGTAGGCCTCGTCCCACCAGTCCCCCGAGGCGCGCCACGGCCCCGCTCGGTCCAGCACCGCTCCGCGGACGCCGGACGCCACGACGAAGGCCGGCATGCCGCCCTCGAGCCGCACCTCCGCCGGCAGCGGCGGGCGGAAAGCCCTGATCGCGAGGCGCGGGAACGGTGCCGCCTCGAGCGGCGACGAGCGCGCCGGACCGGGCGCGAAGTTCCTGATGGCGAAAGCTCCCGGCCGATGCGAGTCGAGGAGCGACGCCGCCCCGCCGCGGCCGCCGGCCGTGAACTCGTGGAGGCGCGCCAGCGTCTCGGCGAGCTTCTCGGGCGACGGTTGAGCCGGGTCGAGGAGCGAGAACTGCGTCGCGCGCGCGGGCGTGGGCTCGGCGCTCACCCGCACTCGCTGGATCGCTTCGCCGGGCGGGTGCGCTTCGAGGTCGAGGAGCAGCAGCGTGCGCCAGGTTCGCGGAAGCGCCGAGGGCGCCGCCGGCCGAAGCCTGCGCTCGTGGACGCGACCGTCCACGAGGAGCAGCTCCAGGTCGAGCGCCGCAGCGAGGCGTCCGCGGCCACGCAGCGCTTCCGCGAGGGGATCGAGGACGCGCTGGAGCAGGAACGCGAAGGGCTCCAGGCCTTCCACCGGCCATTCGACGTCGAGCACGATCTCGAAGCGTTCGGCGGGCGGAGCCGGGACGAGAGGCCGCGGATCCTCGCCGCGGGCCAGGCGCACGAGGCGCGGCCCGCTCTCCCCCAGCCGGGCCGCGAGGCCGTGGGCCGGGAGCGCCGCGAGCTCGCCGATCGTCCGAAGCCCGAAACGCGCCAGGAGCT
>DATFEN010000044.1:0-18675 GCA_035251085.1 Vicinamibacteria bacterium
ACGCCGGCTGGGGCGCCCACGATGGTCGAGTCTGGGCGTTGGAGGGTGACGAGGCGCCAGTCGACATTCTGGAAGTCGGCGGGGTTCGGCGCGGTCGGGCCGTCACTGCAGGAGGACACCACCAAGCCGCAGAAGGCCAGCCCGATACCTCGCGCGAAACGCCCTAAGTCGAAGCAAGGCAAGGACAAAGGTGTCAAGCCAACTCTCCTTAACTAGAGGCGTTCACGCCCTCCGAGGAGAATAAAGCAGGTCCCGTGCCGGCTACCTCACGCCGCTCACGACGGACAGCCCATCCAGAATCCGGCGGTACGAAAAGACGTGGGCGCTGCCGTCCGCGCTCAGGAAGACAGGCTGGACCGCGAGGACGCCGGCGGGCTCGAGCGGAGTGATCTCGCGGAAGAGGCGGCGCTGGCCTGTCGCGACGTCGAGAAGATCGATGCGCGCCGGAACCGAGGCAGCCTTGTACACGTACAGTCCACGGCCGTCGACTGTCCACCGGATTGACTGGTCGCCCGGCTGCACGCCGGGCACGGGCCTGGACGCGCCGCCGTCGATCGGGAAGAGCTTGAGGATCCCATCCGCCGCGCGCGCGACGGCAAGGCGCCCGTCGGGGGAGACGGCCCTCGCGTTCATCCCGCTCACGCCTTCTGAGGAGATGGGCCGCGGGTGACCGTCGGCCATGTCGATCGCGTAGAGGTGCGCCCCGCGGCTCGCCTCGTCCCCAAGGGTGAGGATCCGCCGGCCGTCCGGAAACCACGCCGCAAAGCTGTGGACGATGCCGCTCCTGGGCAGGGTCTTCGGCTGCCCCGCACCGGTCGGCAGCAGGACGAGATCGCCTGAGGCGTTCGGCTCGACGTAGACGAACGCGAGCGCCCATTTTCCGTCCGGAGACAGCGCGAGGGCCTGCCCGCTTCCCAGGCGGACCGCCGGAGTGCCATCCGTCCCCCTGAGGTAGATGAAGTTGTTCCCGCCGGATCCCAGGTTCTGCTCCTCGAAGAGGACGTTCCGGCCGTCGTCGGACAGGTCCGCTGGCCACGACCAATCCAGCCAGGACAGGTTGCGCTCGCGAGCCGCGCCGGGCGCGCGCCCCACGATCTCCCGTCGCCAGTCCATGCGGCTGATCAGGAGCTGTCCGTCGCGAGCGACGTCGTGGATGTAGATTGCCGGTATGGGCAAGGCTTTACGAGCTCTGCCCGAGAGGGAGATGGCACGGCCATCCGCGAGGAACAGCTCGTCTCCTCGTGACGACCAGGCCAGGCCGTTCGAGTACAGGTCCTCGGCCAGCGTCCGGCGGGACCCATCGAGGCCTACGAGGATCAGGACGGCGCCGTAGTTGTCACCGCGCCGCGGGCTGTCGAAGACCGCGATCCGCTTTCCGTCGTGCGAAAAGCGCGGATGCCGGAGCCAGCCGTTCGTCTCATAGAGAGTCTTGCCGATCGGGAACTCCAGCCTGCGGCGCTCGCCTGCGTCCCGGACGATGGCCAGGCCGCTGCCGTCGGGCGTCCAGTCGGCGTCCTGCACGTTCTCGAGCACTTCGCGCGGCGCTCCTCCGCCGAGCGGCACGCGCGCGAGGGTGCCTGCGCTCTCCCATCCTAAGACGAGGCGCCAGCCCAGCGAGAGCGCGAGCTCCCCCGTCGAGGAGACGGCCAGGAGGTTCGCCCCCGGCAATCCCAGAGGTCGCGATTCGGGGCTGTCGAGGCGAGCCGTGTAGACCTCGACTGGGCCGCCCTCCCAGGACGCGCCGTACACGATGCTCTGCCCGTCGGGAGCGAAGCGTGCCGTCACCACCTGGCCGCGCCTGAACGTGATGCGCCTGAACTGGATGTCGTCGAGCGTGGCGCTGCGCCTGGCTAGCAACGCGCCGATGGCTGCGCCCGCGAGGAGCGCCGCCACGACGGCGCCTGCCGTTCCCCACCGGACCCGCGGAGGAGTTACGGCGGTCTGCTCCGAGACACTGGCCTCCGAGAGGTGATCGCGCAGGCTGGCCAGGTCCCGGGCCAGGTCGCGCGTGGAGGCGAACCGCTCGTCCGGCTCCTTGGCGAGGCAGCGCTCGATCAGCCAGCGCAGCGGCGCCGGCACGCGCGGGTTGCGCGACGCGATGTCCTCGGGTTCCTCCCGGATGATCGCGGCCAGGGTCTCGGCGCTCGTCTTACGCTGGAACGGACGTGCGCCCGTGGCCATCTCGTAGAGGATCGTGCCAAGCGAGAACTGGTCGGAGCGGAAGTCGACGCCCTGACCGCTCGCCTGCTCGGGCGACATGTAGCCGACTGTCCCCATCACCGCGCCAGGATGCGTCGCCGGTCGAGCCACGGTGGGAAGCTCGGACAGCTCCTCCCGCTCCGGCGCGACGAGCTTGGCCAGGCCGAAGTCGAGGATCTTCACGAAGCCGTCCTTCGAGACCACGAGGTTGTCCGGCTTCAAGTCGCGGTGGAGGATCCCGGCCGCGTGAGCCTTGGCCAGGCCCTCGGCCGTCTGCACGGCGATCTCGATCGTCTTGCGGGTCGGCACGGGACCAGTCGCGAGGATGTCGCGAAGCGTCTTCCCCTCGACGTGCTCCATGGCGATCCAGAGCGCGCCGTCGTGCTCGCCGACGTCGTGGACCGTGATGATGTTGGGGTGGTTGAGGGCGGAGGCGGCGCGCGCCTCCTGCTCGAAGCGCGCTCGCCGCTCGGGGTCCGAGGCGAAGCTGGAGGGCAGCGTCTTGAGCGCGACGTCGCGCCCGAGGCGCGTGTCGCGGGCCCGGTAGACCTCGCCCATGCCGCCCGCGCCGAGCGGAGCGACGACTTGGTAGGGTCCGAGGCGCGTGCCAGGCTCGAGGGTCAAAGGCGCGCGAGGATTCTAGCCGCGCGCCCCGCGGCTGTCCTACACTGTCGCCACGAAACTCCAGCCCGGCCACGTTCTCGGCGCACGCTACGAAGTCCTCGCTCCCCTCGGACGGGGAGGGATGAGCACCGTCTTTCGCTCCCGCGACCGCGCCACCGGGGGGGACGTGGCGGTCAAGGTGATGGGCGCCGAGTGGGCCGGTCGCCGCGACATGCGCGAGCGCTTCCGTACGGAGATGCTCGTGGCCCAGAAGGTGCGACATCGCAACGTGTGCCGGATCCTCGACTGCGGAGAGGACGGCAGACGGCTCTACCTGGTCACCGAGCTGATCGACGGCCTCGATTTGAAGAGCCTGCTCACGGCCTCGGGCGGGCTCCCGGCGGAGCACGCCTTCGAGGGCTCGATCCAGCTGGCGCGCGGCCTGCAGGCCATCCATGACGCGGGGATCGTCCATCGCGACGTCAAGAGCCCCAACGTGATCGTCGACAGGAGCGGCCGCTTTCGGCTCCTCGACTTCGACCTGGCGGAGCGCATCGAAGAGGCGGGCCGCGGCGACAGGGACGAGGTGCACGGCACGCCCGAGTACATGAGCCCCGAGCAGGCGCGTGGCGAAGCGGCCGGCTTCGCGAGCGACGTCTACTCGCTCGCCGTCGTGGTCTTCGAGCTGTTCACGGGCGAGTTGCCTTTCAAGGGCGAGACCGCGGCGGCGACCGCGCGCAAGCAGGTCGAGGAGGCCCCGCCGCTTCAGGGTCCGCGCGTGGCGCGGCTGCCGCCGCCGCTCCTGCCCATCCTGCGCAAGAGCCTGGACAAGGACCCTGCGCGTCGCTACCCGCGGGCCCGCAGCCTGGTCGAGGCTCTGCGCCTGGCCCGCTCGACGATCGGCCTGGCCGACGCGCCGCCGACCACCGAAGCCGGCCCCGAGGGCTTCTCCGCGCTCCTGGGCGCCCTCAACCCGCGCGATGCGACCCGGCGCCTCGAGCCGCCGACACGCGCCTTCGCGCTCCGGCGGAGCCGCGAAGCGATGGCGCGCCTCGTCGCCGCCCTGACCGCCGGGCCGAGCTCCAGCTAGCCGAACTGCACGCAGCGCATGCTGATCGTGCCGTGCTCGAAGCCCTCCCAGGGGAAGCTCACGCGCGAACCGGGGCCGGCCGCGCCGGCGGCGACCAGGAGCGGCGCGTAGTGCTCGCGCGTCGGATGGGCGACGCGGCCGCTCGGGCCGTCCTCGGGCGCCGCGAGCATCGGCAGGTCCCAGTCGAGCAGCCTCGCCTTCACCCAGGCGTCGAAGTCGCGCGCCCAGCCTTCGACCGGCGCGTCGCGGTCGGCAAAGTCCGCGGTCCGCAGGTTGTGCACGACGTTGCCGCTGCCGAGCACGAGCACGCCGCGCTCACGGAGGGGGTGCAGGGCTCGGCCGACATCGATCAGCTCCGCGAGTGAACGCGTGCGATCGAGGCTGAGCTGGACGACCGGGCGATCGGCGCTGGGCCGAAGGAAGCGCAGCGGGCTCCATGCCCCGTGATCGATGCCGCGCTCGGGATCGACGCGGGCTTCGACTCCCGCACCGGCGAGCAGCTCCACCGCCTCGACCGCGAGGCCGGGATGGCCGGGCGCTGGATAGCGAAGCCGATACAGGGGCTCGGGGAACCCGCCGAAGTCGTGGATGGTGTCGGGCGCGGCGGCTCCCGTGAGCGCGACGCCGCGCGTCTCCCAGTGAGCGGATACGACCAACAGCGCGCGGGCGCCGGCCAGGAGCGCCGGGGCCCAGCGCTCCAGCGCGTCGGCGAACGGAGTGCCGCCCAGGGCGTTCATGGGGCTGCCGTGGGCGGTGAAACCGACCGGAACCTTCACCGGTCCTTCTGGATGTCCACCTCGGTATCCTCGTCGAACTTCAGCTTCCGAAGGCCGCCGTCGCTCTCGCGCACGAAGAACGTCCCCTTCGCCCGCGCCCGGACACGATCCTGGTCGATCAGGTCCTTGACGGCGCCGGGGACGCGCAGGAAGTTCAGGTCGAAACGCGACGTCACGCGCTCCTCGCGGAATCCGTCCAAGTTGATCGCGTCGGCCTGATAGCCGCGCCCCAAGGTGTTGCCGTTCAGGAACAGCTCGTACTCGAAGCGCTCGATCAGCAGCGGCTCCGGGTTGGGGTTGCGGACCTTGAAACCGACGTTCATCGTGACGCCCGTGATGCCGACCTTGCCCACCTTCAGCCCCTCGACGGCCAGCGTCGGCGTTTTCAGCGTGGCGCACGCCGGCAGGACCGCCACGGCGAGCGCGAGGACCAGACGTGTCGGACTGGAAGACATGGACATCACCTCCGGGAAGGCGGTCGTTCGCGCCGGAGAGCGGAGTATAGCTCCGGGGCTCTGATAGGATCTGCCGGGACGCGGACCGATGCTCCACCTGGCGGCGGCCCTACTCGGCGGCGTACTGCTCGTCCCCGACGCCCCCGGCGTCGACCCGGCGCCGCTGGTCATCCCTCCGGACGCCCCCGAGCTGGCCCGGAACCCGGCGTTGCGCGGGCGGCTGGCCGCGAGCCCCCACGCGTACTTCCGCGGGATCGGGCCGCGCTTCACGAGCCTGCTGTGCGAACGCTTCGGAGAGCGCGCCGCGGCGCTGCCCACGGTCACGCTCCACGGCGACGCGCACCTGGAACAGTACGCGGTGACGGACCACGGCCGTGGGCTGACGGACTTCGACGATTCGACGACGGGCTCCGCGCTGGTCGACCTGGCCCGCTTCGCCACCTCGATCCAGCTGGCCGCGCGGGAGCGCGGCTTTTCGGGCGATGCCTTCGCGATCGCGGCATTCCTGCGGGGCTACGACCGCGGCCTCGAGGAGCCACGCGCCGTCGCGGCCGAGCCGGCCATCGCGCGTGAGCTGCGCCGCGGCTTCCAGCGCGACCGGCTCGCCTCGCTCGCCCGTGCGGAAGCGTTGATGACCGAGCTTCCGCCTGACGACAGGCCCACCGTTCCCACCCTGGAGCGCATCGCGGCGCTCCTGGCCAACGAGGCGCGCCGCCCGGCCTACTTCTTCCGGGTCAAGAAGATCGGGACGCTCGGGATCGGTATCGGGAGCGCCGCGGACGAACGCTATCTGTTCCGGATCGAGGGTGGTTCGTCCAAGGAGAACGACGACGTCATCCTCGAGCTGAAGGAGGTGCGGGTCCTTCCGACGCTCTCGTGCCTCCAGGAAGGTCTGGGGCCGACGCGGATCATCGTGGCCCAGGCCACGCTGGCCTACGAGCCCTTCTCGTACGTGGGAGCCCTCAGCCTCGAAGGGCGTCACTACTGGTTCCACGCGTGGCCGGACAACTACGCGGAGCTGCGCATCAGCGCGTTGCCGTCCCCACAGGCGCTCCAGGAGGTCGCCTACGACGTGGGCGTTCAGCTCGGTCGCGGCCACGTCAGGCAGAAGCGGAAGGAGGACGAGCGCCGCCTCCAGCGCGAGCTGCGGGCCGGTCTCCCGGTCTGCGACCTCGGCAACCTCTCTGCAGCCCTGGCCGACGCGACCGAGGAGGCATGGCGGCGTTTCAGGCGGGCTTCCGGCCTAGGATCCCCCTAGACGAAAGTGCTTCCCATCCTGGCCTCGCATGTGTTAGGTTCCCGCCTCAAGCTGGCAGGCTAGTTACCCACTGGACCCCTCCCTTCGGACCTCCGAAGACCAGTGACGGTCAGCCGTTTTTGGGAGGCGGTCCTATGACGGCTGTCGCGGCGCATTCCGAGCGGAGAGGGCGCGGGGGCTTCGGTCGTACCCGCCGCTTGCTCGTCATCGACGACGACGCCTGGTGCCGAGCCATCGCGAACGGCGCGCTGGGGGCGCAGGGGCACCGAGTCATCAGCATGGGGGCGTCCGACGCGGTGGTCGGGATCGCCCGGGGAATGATGCCGGACCTCGTGCTGGCCGACGTGACGCTGCCGCACCTCGAGCTGGCCCCGCTCCGTGACTACAGGCGCACCGATGCGACCCACGCGGAACGCTTCCCACGCGTGCCGAACGGCTATGCGGTCCTGAGGGCGCTCGAAGCCGACAGCGTCATGGTGCATCGCGTCGTTGTTCTGCTCAAGGACAGCCCCGAGGGCGCCGGCGCCGAGGCGCTCCGCTTCGGCGTGGTCGACTACGTCGTGAAACCCTTCACGCCCCGCGCCCTCGTGGAGAAGGTGGAGAGCGTGCTCGCGCTGCTGCCGAAGGCACCCGAGCTGGCGCGGCCGCTCGTTCGGACGTGGGACGAGCCGGCAATCGATGGACGCATCGAGTACGTCGGCGTCACCGCCATCCTCGAGATGCTCCATCTGAATCAGCTCTCCGGCGTCGTGACCTTCAAGGGCGCAGGCAACTTGACCGCTGAGGTGTTCTTTCGCGACGGCGAGATCGATGCCGCCGTCATGTCGGGTGGCCTCGAGGGCCCGGCAGCGGTGTACAGGCTCCTGACCTGGACCTCGGGGCGATTCTGGCTCGTGCCGAAGGAGCCCTCCCACAAGAAGAGCATGGGGCTTCCTTTCGAGCAGATCCTTCTCGAGGGCCTGCGACGCCTGGACGAGAGCCGCCGCGGACCGCTCTCCCAATCCATGCGCGGCCTGGCTGAGCCGCCGCCGTTCTTCCCTTCGCGGGAGAGCTAGCGGGCCGGGGCGGAGCCGCGAGCTAACGGGCGAAGACTTCCTCCAGGGGGACGATCCGGACCGCCTCGGGGCGGATCCCCAGCTTCGTGGATCCGATGAGCTTGTCCTCCGCCGCCAGCTCCGGCTTCGGCGCGTCGTACTTCACGGCCGAGGGCTGGTCCGAGACGAGCCGGTCGCGCAGGCCCTTTCCGTCCTTCGTGATCATGACGATCTGCAGGTCTCGCGTCTGGACGTACTTCTTGATCACGCGGTTCACGTCGGCGAGCGTCAGCTTCTGGAGCCCGGCGCGCATGTATTCCGTGAACTCCGGGATGCCATACCATCGCGAGTCAAGTGCGTAGCCGAGCTGGTGGCTCTGGGTCGCGGTCATCACGAAGACGTTCTTCATCAGGTAGCTGCGCGTGGCCTCGAAGTCCTTGGCCGCGAGACCCGTCTTCGCAAGCCTGTCGATCTCGTGGATCGCGATGCGCAGGGCCATGTGGGCGTCCTCGTGGCCGCGGAGGGGTCGGATCCAGACCTCGAAGAGCTGGGCCCGCCGCGCGATGTTGGCGTCGGGGAAGAACTGGAACATGCCACGCGGGAATGCCTCGATGTAGGCGTAGTCCCCATAGTTCATCCCGCGCGCCTCGCGGATGCGGTCGTAGAGGTGCGACATCGAGGAGCGGTGCTCCCCGAGCCAGGTGCGCACGAGGTGGAGCGCCGGGTAATCGGGGTGACCGCGCTTGACGGGGATCGGATGGCCGAAGGAGATCGCCGTGGCGCGCGTCTCCTTGTCCACGATGGTGACCTGCCGGCCCTTGGGCGTGCGCGCTGCGACCCCCTGCGGCTCGCCCGGGACAGGCCCGTCGGGCAGCTTCGCGAACTCCTGACTCAGCTTCGCGTTTCCTTCCTCGGACAGCTCTCCCGAGATGCCGAGCGTGAGGTTGGCGCGGGTGTAGTGCTCCTTCACGAACGCCTTCACGTCGTCCAGGGTGATGGCGGCGAGCCCCGCGGTCGTGCCCAGCACCGGATGGCCATAGGGCGTGCCAACGAAGGCCTCGACCTGGAGCAGCTCCTTGCCCAGCTCCTCGTCGTTCGCGGACTTGAGGTCCTCATTCAGCGCGTTCCGCTGGGCGTCCTTGAGCCGCGCGAAGTCCTCTTCTCGGAACCCGGGCTCGCTGAGCTGGGGCAGCGCCACGTCGAGGAAGGCGCGGGCGTTGTCCTTGTGGACGACGCCCGTGAACGTCGTCATCTCCTTGTCGACCTGCGCAGCGAAGCTCGCGGCCATCGGGAACAGGGCCTTCTTGATCTCGTCGATCTTCATCGGCCCGGAACCCGCGTCGGCGATCATCGCCGCCGACAGCGCGGCGAGGCCCTCCTTGCCCTTGGGATCGTGGGCGGAGCCTGACTGGAACAGCAGCTTGACGTTGATTTGCGGCACCGCGGCCTTCACCGACACGGTCTTCGGCTCCCCGCCCGAGCCCGCCTTCGGCAGGAGAGACGCGAGTGCCGGCTGAGCCTTGACGCCCTCGGGCAGCGGGTCCTTCGAGAGCGTCGTGACCACGAGCCCCGAGTCCGTGACGAACCTCCTTGCGGCCGCCTGGAGGTCGGCCGGGGTCAAGGCCTCGTAGACGCGATACAGCGTGTTCAGCGTTTCGTAGGAGCGCTCGAACCTCACGAAGCGCGCCAGCGTCGCGCCGATGCGGTCCGTGGAGTCGAGGCCGCGCGTGAAGCCATAGCGGGCATTGGCCTTGAAGTCCGAGAGGCGCCTCGCGTCCACGGGGCCCGCGGTGGTTTCGGCGAAGCTCTTCAGGATCTGGTCCCGCACGTACGTCGCGTCCTCGCCCTTCTTCACTCGAGCGAACACCGTCGCCAGATACGGGTCCACGCTCTGCGGGAAATAGGTGAAAAGCTGGTCCACCTTCTGCTCCTGCTCGACGAGACGCCTGTAGAGGTCGGAGGTGGGGCCGAAGTTCAGGTCCATCAAGGTGTCGAAGGCCGCGAAGTCCTTCTCGACGACGGAGAAGGACGGCCCATGGAAAGCGACTGCAACGAGCGGCAACGTCGGCGCTTCCCAGGGCACGTGGGCGTAGACCGGTCCCCTCGGCGCCGGCTCTCGCGGAATCTCGACCTTGTAAGCGCCGGGCTTCCAGGCGCCCCAGTGCCTCTCCACGAGCGCAAGAGCGGCGCCGGGCTCGACGTCGCCTGCCACGATCACCGTCGTGTATTCAGGCCTGTACCAACGCTCGAAGAAGGTCTTCGAGTAGGCGAACTGGTTCGGCATGTCCTCGATGTCCTTGAGAAAGCCGATGGTCGTGTGTTTGTAGGTATGGGTCGTGAACGCGCTGTCCTGCTGCACCTCGAGCAGCTTGTTCACCGGGTCGGCGCTGTTCTTGTTGTACTCGCCGAGCACGGCCCGCGACTCGGTCTTGAAGTCGGCCTCGGCATAGGACAGGTTTTGGAAGCGGTCGGCCTCGGCCTTCAGCACGGCCTCGAGGTCCTCCTTGGCGAAGGTCGTGTGATAGTTCGTGTAGTCGTCGCTCGTATAGGCGTTGGAACGCGCGCCGGACCGCGTCATCAAGGCCTGGTACTGCTCCGGAGACATGCTGGGCGTGCCGCGGAACATCATGTGCTCGAAGAAGTGGGCAAAGCCCGACTTGCCGGGCTCCACCTCGTTGCGCGAGCCTGTTTGGACCGGGATCTGGATCGAGACGATGTTCGGGAAGCCCGTCGGCACTACGATGACCCTGAGGCCATTCGGCAAGGTCTTCTCGCGCGCATTGAACGGGAGGATGTTGGATTGCGCCTGAGCGGTGATCGAGAAGACGCCGGCCAGCAGCACTACGGCGGCACGCATCATCAACTCGCCTCCTCGCCGGACCGCGTCAACCGCGGATCCGCAGCTCCTCATAAGCGGTATCGCCGCCGAGGGACAGCGCCAGGCCCTCGATCTCCGGCCGCGCGAACCGGTACGCCTGTTCGTGGAACAGCGGGAGCAGCAGCGCCTCACGGGCGATCATCTCCTCGACTTCGCGGTAGATCGCGTGGCGCACGCCCGACACCGTCTCGGCACGGCCGCGGTCGATCAGGCGGCTGAGCTCCGGCGTGCCCAAGAGCGGTCCAAGCCAGCCCTTCGAATGAAGGAAGTAGACGACGCCGTCCGTGTCCAGGTAGTCGACGCCCCAGCGTCCGAGGACGAGGTCGACGCTCCCCGTCATCGCGGCCTCCCTCCACTCCTCCATGGTCTTGTTGACGGTTCGGATCTTGAACCCAGCTCGTGCGAACGCGCTCATCAGCTCGCGCGTGACGGCGGCATAGCCTGAGAAGAACGGCGGCTGAACGGCCGCCGTCAGGTCGATCGACGGTGAGGATGCCTGAGGCGCAGGAGAGTCGGCGGACATCGGGCGCGCGTGCGGCGCGGGGTCGTAGCCGAGCAGGCCCGGCGGGATGAAGCCGTGGGCAGGGATCGCGCCGCGGCCCAGCGCCTGCCGGACGAGCCGCGGCACGTCGACCGCCTCGGTCAGTCGTCTGCGAAGCGACCGTTCGGCGAGCGGGCCGCGATGGGCGTTGAAGCCGACGTAATAGGTGGCGAGCTGCGGGGTCTCGACGTAGCCGGAGGCGTACTCGGGATCGCGCCGGAGCGACTCGACATCCGCTGGGAGCAGGTCCGAAGCCAGCGAGAACCGCCCCGTGCGCAGGCCGGCGAGCATCTCCTCGGGAAGCACGCCGAAGGAGAAGACGATGCTCTCGCTGCGAGGATAGCCCTTGCGCCAGTAGCCTCGGTTCCTCTCAAGCTCCAGGCGGCGGCCCGGCTCGAAGGAGAGGGCTCGGAACGGGCCCGTCCCTACCCATCTGCCTGGGTCGTCGCCGGTCCCCTCCGGGACGATGGCGGCGGCGGGGTGTGAAACGAGGACCGGGAAGAACACGATGGGCTCCCCCAGCTCGACCGTGAACTCGGTGGCGGAGTGGATTCGGAAGCCCTCGAGGTCGGAGGCGTTGCCTTCGAGGAGCGCCTTGGCCCCGACGATGGGCGCGAACATCGAGCGACTCGTGCTCTCGCGGCACTGCAACAGGCGCTCGAAGGAGTAGCGGACGTCCCGCGCGGTGAGCCTCCGCCCGTCGTGAAAGCGGACGTCGTCACGCAGTCGGAACCGATAGACACGGCCGTTCTCCTCGGCGCGGAACTCGGCCGCGAGCCAAGGCAGGATGCGCGCGCCGCCCGGCTCCACACGTGTGAGGCTCTCGAAGACGGTCGGTACGACCTCGGCCTGCTCGAAGGTCTCGGCCAGCGCAGGATCGATCTGTGAGACGACCCCTGCGATGGGAACGTGGAGCGTGCCACCGCTGGCGCGGCGGGGCTCGAGCACCGCCGCGATTCCTTCGACCTTGCCCAGGCTGCCGTAGTTCACGAAGGGCGCACTGCCGGTCAGCGCCAGCCCGCGGACCTTCGGGCCGACCAGCCGGTAGTCCACGTCGTGGAACAGCGGGATGAGCGCGTCGGCCTCGAAGAGCAGGTGCTCGAATCGCCTGTAGAGGTTCTCGCGAACGGCAGGTCTCCCCTCGGTGCGCGCGTCCTGGAGCAGCTGGTCTGCCGCCTCCGACGAGAACCAGTTCCTCAGGCCGCCACTTCCCGAGTGAAACAGCGTGTGCGTGAAGTTGTCCGGGTCCTCATAGTCCGCGTTCCAGCGTCCGATGCGAAGATCGAGTCCGCGGCTCTCCGAGTAGCAGGCGAGGTACTCGGCCATGCTGGCAGTGCCGACCTCGACCTCGACACCCAGGTCCGCCCACGCCACCAGCAGGGCGTCGAGCAGCGAGGCGTAGCGGTCGAGCAGAATGGGATGCACGGCGGCGCGAAGCCGGAGCGGCCCCGAGACCCCGGCCGAGGCCAGCAGCTCGAGGGCTTCGGACCGGGTGAGGGGATGGCTGCGCCGACCCGGGTCGTGGCCGAGCATCCCCGGCGGGATGAGGCACAGCGCCGGCTCGGCGAAGCGGCCGAGCGTCCTCCAGACGAGATCGCTCGCTCGAACCGATCTCGCCAGGGCGCGCCGCACGGCAGGGCTCTCCACGCTCGGGCTGGTCTTCGTGTTGAACATCACGAAGTAGGTGGTCCGCGTCGGCGTCTCCACCAGGCTCTTCCGGAAACGGGGATCGCGCAGCACCTCCTCGAGGTCCTGGGGCGAGAGGTCGCGCGCCAGGTCGATCTCGCCCGATCGAAAGCCCTTGCCGATGGCGGTCGCCGAGAGCGCCGCGCGGAACTCGATGCCTTCGAGGTGAGGCGGAGCGCCCTTCCAATAGCGGGTGTTTCGATCCAGGACGACCCGCTCCGGATCGTGTGATGCGAGCTGGAATGGACCGGTGCCCAGGAGCGAGGGACGCTCTCGGCCTGGCTCGTCGACCGCACGCACGACGCCGGTCGTCCCGGCCGTCAGCATCGCCGGGTAGGTCGGCAAGGTCTCGACGAGCCGGATCACCAGCGTGTGCTCGGCCTGAACCACGATCCCTTCGATCGCGGGAGCGGCGCCGGCTCGGTACTCGGCGCAGCCACGAATGGCGGTGAACGCGGGCGGCAGGTCGTCCACCGCGAGGCGCACACAGGCCTCGATCGAAGCCTTCGCGGTGGCCGCGGTGAGCGGCGCGCCGTCCGAGAAGCGCACGTCGCGCCGGAGCGTGAAGGCGAAGGCGCGCCCGGCCTCGAGTGGCTCCCACCTCTCGCACAGCCATGGGACCAGGTTGCCGCCCGAATCCGTCTGGAGCAGCGTCTCGTAGACATTGGCGGCGACCTCGAACTCTTCGCTGACATCGATCCCGGTCGGGTCGGTCGACCTCACCGGGTTTGCGAGGGCGACGACCAGCCGCCCTCCCGCCGGGATCGTCTCGGGCGCTGCCTCCTTCGCCTCGGGCGCGAGACGGGTGGTTTCCTCCTGATACTCGGCGGCCTTGGCGTAGTCGCCTAGCAGCGTCGCGATCGTGGTGGCGAAGGTGAGCAGTCGCCTCAGGCTGTCCGTGTCGCCTGTCGCGCGCGCCGCCAGCAGGCCCCTATCCACCCAGGCGCCGGCCTCCTCCGTCCGCCGCGCCTGCCAAGCCGCTTCGGCGGCGAGGAGAAACGCGCCGGCGCTGCGCTTGGGACTCGCCTTCTCGTAGATCCGGGCCGCGGCCGCGGCTTCCTGGAGGGCCCCGTCCGTGTCTCCGGCCATTCGATAGGCGCGCGCCAGGAGCATGCGCACATCGGCTTCGAGAGAGCGGTCGCCTTGCCACTCCTCGTCGAGGAAGTCGAGGGCCACCCTCGCGGAACGCGTGGCTTCCTCGGCGCTGAAGGCATCCAGCGACGCCTGCGCCAGGCGGAGTCCGTAGTCCACCGCCTTCTCGGGAACGTCGCCCTGGTGGAAGTGGTGGACGAGCTGCGGCAGGACGCGGTCGAGCCGCCCGGCGTGGCGCGCCTCGAGGACCTCGGCGCAACGCCTGTGGATGGCGCGGCGCTTGCGGGGCGAGAGGCTCGCGTACAGGACGTCGCGGACCACACCGCTCGAGAAGCCGAGCTGCTCGCCGCGGGATTCGCGCTCCTCCTCGATCAAGCCCTGTTGGACCAGCCGGTCGATCGCCTCGTCCACGTCCGTTCCCTTTGCCAGCGTCTCGAGGTCGCGGGAATCGAACGTCCTGCCCAGCACCGCGGCGAGGGAGAGGACGTCGCGCAGGTCCTCCGGGAGGCGCCGGAGCCTCTTCTCGACGGCCTGCTGGATCGTCGCCGGCAGCGCCGTCGAGGAGATCTCCGCCTCGCCCGACAGGCTCCATTTCCCCGTGTCGTCCTTGGAGATCCCGCCCGCATCGAGAAGCGACCGCACCAGCTCCTTGGTGAAGAAGGGATTGCCCTTCGCGGCGTCGAAGAGCCGGTCGAGCAGGATGCCTGTCAGCTCGGAGCCCCCGACGAGCGTCTCCATGAACGCTCTATGCTCGGTGGGCGAGAAGGGACCGAGGGTGACGGCGGCGAATCGCCGGTCACCGCGGAAGGAGTCGAGGACTCGCGTCAGCGGATGGCGGTCGTCGACCTCGGTCGAGCGATACGTGCCGAGGATCAGCGTGGGCGTCGGCCCGAGTCGCGTGGCGATGTAAGGCAGCGCCTCGATCGTGACGTCCGCTCCGTGCAGGTCCTCAAGGATCAGGACAAGCGGCCGGCCTCCTGCGATTCGCGTCAGGGTCCGAGCCAAGAGCTCGAAGACCTGCGTCCGGCTCTCCGGCCCTGCCGTCCCTCCGCGGGCCAGCTTCGACTCCCCCGTCGCGGCGTCTCGGATCTCGCTGATCTCGTTGAGCATCGGGAACAGCGCGAGCAGGTCTGCCGCCAGGTCCGAGAAGTCCGGAGCCGGCGAGGTGCCTGTGTCCTTCAGCCGGAAATGCTCCTGGATCACCTCGCAAAAGCCCTGGTACGCGAAGGCGCGATCCTGCTCCACCGAGCGTCCGTGCAGCACGCGGATCTGCCGCGCCTTGGCGAGGTTCGCGAGCTCCTCCAGGAGCCGCGTCTTGCCGATTCCGGGCTCGCCCGACACCACGACGAACTGGCACTCGCCGGCGATGGCCGCGTTCAACCGCTGCTGCAGCTCGGCCGACTCCTTGACTCGACCGATGAAGGGCTGGAGAGCCGGCCTCAGGCCGAGGAAGCTTCGCGTGAGCCCCGTGACCGATCGCTCCCGGTCGGCCTCCCGGAGACGGGCGCGATAGCGCCTCAGCGCTTCAGCCACCTCGCCGCCCCGCTGCGGGCGCTGTCCAGGCTCCTTCTTGAGGCAGGACATCACAACGGCGTCCAGCTCCGCGTCCACCGCCGCGCCCAGCTCGCGCGGCGACTGCGGAAACTCGTGCACGATCCGATAGAGGACGGACTGCGACTCCCCGGTGAAAGGCGCCTGACCGACCAGGCACTCGTAGAGCACGGTGCCGAGCGCGTAGATGTCTCCGCGCCCGTCCACCCCTTGCGCCTTGACCTGCTCCGGGCTCAGGTAATAGAGCGTCCCGACCAGCGATCCGGTCTTCGTGATCTTGCTCTCCGCGGCCGCGCGCGCGAGGCCGAAGTCCATCACGCGCACCCGGACCCCGAAGCCTTCCTCGCGGTACACCATGATGTTCTCGGGCTTGATGTCGCGATGGACGACACCGCGGGCGTGGCTGTAGTCGAGCGCCTCGGCGACCTGGATGCCCATGTCGAGCACGTCCCCCAGCACGGAGTTGTCCCGCAGGAACGCGCGCAGGTTCATCCCTTGCACCAGCGCCATGACGAAGAACAGCGAGTCCTCGTGGCGGCCGAAGTCGTAGATCGAGACGATCGCAGGGTGGTCCATCTGGGCGACGAGTTGCGCCTCGCGCTGGAAGCGCTGCTCGGCGTCCGGGCTGAGCAGGCTCGGCGGAATCAGCTTGATCGCGACGTCGCGGTTCAACAGCGGGTCGCGGGCGCGGTACACGACGCCCATCCCGCCCCGACCCAGCTCACCGGTGATCTCGTAGCGGTTGGAGAGGCGCTGGCCGATCATGGAGCGGCAGATCCTAACTCAGACGGAACGCAAGTAGCGCACGGCCAGGATCGCGATATCGTCGGATTGCGGCGCCTTGCCCGAAAAGTCCTGCACCGCTGCGAGGGATTTGTCCACGATGTCCTGTGCCGAGAGCCCAGCGACCGTGCGCAGCCACGCTTCGAGGCGCGCCTCCGAGTACTGCTCGCGACCTGGCTCGAGGGCCTCGGTCACGCCGTCGGTATAGACGTAGAGAACGTCCCCAGCCTGGAGGCGCAATCGCCCTGATGCGTATGAGCCGCCCTCGATCACGCCGAGAGCGGTGCCGGCCGCTTCTTCGATCCGAACCGGTGCGCCGTTCCTCAGCACATAGGGCCGGTTGTGGCCCGCGTTCGAGAAGGCCAGCTCGCCGCTCGCGAGCTCCAGGCACGCCGCGAAGGCCGTGACGAACATGCCGCTCTCGTTGTCGCGCGCGAGCTCACGGTTCATCGCGCCGAGCACAGCCGCAGGCGAGGTCTCCACCTGGACGAGCGCCCGGAACAGCGTCTTGGTCACCGCCATCGTCAGCGCGGCCGGGAAGCCCTTCCCGGACACGTCGCCGAGCAGCAGCCACAGCTTGCGCTCGTCCGCGAGGAAGTCGTAGAGGTCGCCGCCCACTGCGCGAGCCGGCTTCAGCCGCGCCGCCAGCTCGAACTCGGCACGCTTCGGGAACTCCCGAGGCAGCATGGACATCTGGACTTCACGCGCCAGGTCCAGCTCCTTGGCCAGCACCAGGTGGCGCGCCGCCTCCTCGGCCAGCGTGACGTTGCGGACGCGCAGCGCGGCCGCCGACGCCAGCGAGACCAATAGCTCCAGGTCCTCCTCGGAAAAGCGCTTCACGTGCAGCCGGGAGTTCAGCACGATCATCCCGAGGCAGCCTTCCGCAGAGTCGAGCAGCGGCGCTGCGAGGAGGCTCCGCACCCCCGAGATGTGGATGCTTTCGGCAGCCGCGAAGCGTTCGTCGGCGCTGGCATCGTCCACGAGCGCCGCCATGCGCTTCTCGCTCACTTCCCGGATGAGGCTCGTGGAATAGAGGAAGTCGCCTGTCAGCCCCGGGACGCGGCGGCTGGCCGCGCGCACCAGCTCGCCGCTGGGCGTCTTGAGGAAGATCGCCCCCTCTTCGGGCTTGAGGTGGGTGAAGGCCCGATCGAGGATCATTTCGAGCAACGCCTCGAGGCTGATCGGGCCGGCGAGGGCGCGATGCACGTCGTTGACGAGCTTGAGACGATCGGTCAGGTGGCGCAGCGCCGGCTCGCCGCCCGCCGTATCCCGGCTGTCCTGCTCCGGCACCATCATCACGGCCGACTTGAAGATGCCGTGGGTCTCGGTCTGGATCGGACCGGGCTGGATGGCAACATGGGTGGCTCCGAGCCTCAGAACGTCGCCGGGGTGCACCGGCGTTGGCCCGGTGAGCGGCCGGTCGTTGATCAGGGTCGGGTTGTGCGAGCCCATGTCCTCGATCAGCCAGTCGTCGCCTTGAGCGAAGAACTTTGCGTGGAGGCGCGAGAGGTACTGGTCGAGGATGGTGAGGTCGGCCGTCCGCGATCGGCCGAGCACCAGCACGGGGGCCGTGCACTCGTGGCCGAAGGGCGCGCCGGTGGGCGGCGTCACGCGCAGGTAGAGCGACTTCACAGAACAGTCGAACCGTTGTGGCCCTCAATCTTAGGCTAAGATCCGCCGACCCCATGAAGCACATGCGCCGCGGGCTCGCCCTGGTCGCACTAGTGGCGTCTCCCCTCGCGGACCAGGCCGCGGATCTCGATCCGTTGATCCGGGTCGGCGATCTTCAGGCGCGGGTGGCGCGCTTCGCGCCGCTGCGATTCGAATACGACCTCGCGAAGCTCCCGGCCGAGGACGCGGCTCTGATCCGGCAGCTCCTCATCGCGAGCAAGCTGGCCGACGAGATCTACTGGCGGCAGAACACCAGCGACGGCGTCCGGTGGCGTGACATCGCTCGACAGGGACGGGGCCGTCAGCAGGCCGACCTGTTGCGCTATCTACGCATCAGCGCTGGCCGTTTCGACCCTCTCGACGAGAACCGGGCTTTCCTGGGCGACGAAGGGCGTCGGCCGCCCGGCGGCGGCTACTACCCCGAGGACATGACGAAGGCCGAGATCGACGGCTACCTGGCGGCGCACCCGGCGGAACGCGCTGCGATCGAGGGCGCGAACTCGATCGTTCGGCGCGGAGGCGCCGGACTCGTCGTGGTGCCTTACCACGAGGCGTATCCCGACCTGGTCGGGAAGCTCGCGAGCTCTCTCGAGGAGGCCGCGAAGCTGTCGAGGCATGCGCCACTCTCACGGTACCTGATGCGCCGAGCCGAGGATCTCCGAGCCGACGACTACTTCGAGAGCGACTCCCTCTGGATCGACTTGACGGGGACGCCGTACGACTTCCTCGTCGGGCCTTACGAGACCTACGGCGACGAGCTGCTCGGCGTCAAGGCCGCGTACACGGCGGTCCTGATGAGGATCGACGAAGCGCAGACGGCCAGGCTCTCCGGCTATCAGAAGCTGATTCCGGAGCTCGAACAGGCGCTCCCGACGCCTCCGGAGCTCAAGGCAAAGAAGACCGGCGCCTCCAACCCAATGACCGTCGTCGACACGATCTACCGCGCCGGGGATGCCGCCCCAGGCTACCAGTTCGTCGCCTTCAACCTTCCGAACGATGCCCGGGTCAACGAGGCGAAAGGCAGCCGCAAGGTCCTGCATCGGAACTTCCTCGACGCG
>DATFEN010000053.1:0-3519 GCA_035251085.1 Vicinamibacteria bacterium
CACCCAAGGAGGCACCACATGATGACAGGCCGGAGCAGCGAGGTGCGGGGCGCAGTGACGGGGCTGGTCACCGTTGTTCTCGCGCTGGTGGCAGTGGTGGGCACCGCTGGTGCGCAGGGCCCGAGCGTCTATCAGGCGACGCTCGAAGAGGCGAACCAGAAGACGGCGGAGGTGAGCACGGACGACCTCAAGCGTATCCTCGCGAACGGCAGCGCCGTCGTGCTGGACACCCGGCCCCAGCGCGAATACGCGATGAGCCACATCCCCGGGGCGCGAAACGTCGCGCCGAAAGCCGGTGTCTCGATGTCGATGTACGTCTCCGATGTGGCCGAGGTCCAGCGGCTCGTCGGCGGCGATAAGACCAAGCCGCTGATCCTGTACTGTAACGGCCCCTTCTGTGGCAAGAGCAAGCGGTTGAGCGAAGAGCTCCTCGCCGCCGGTTTCACCAGCGTGCGCCGCTACCAGCTCGGCATTCCGGTGTGGCGCGCGCTGGTCGGCCTCACCGAGATCGAGCTGGAAGCCGTGCAGCAGGTCTTCCAGAAGGACCGCACGGCAATCTTTCTCGATGCGCGGGGCTCGGACGAGTTCGGCGCGGGCAGCCTCCCCGGCGCGCGCAGCATCCCGCAGGGCTCGGTGCAGCCGGGGAAGGACGTCGGCGAGGTGCGGAAGGCGAAGGACGACGGCCGGCTGCCCATGGAGGACCACAACACGCGGATCATCGTCTTCGGTCGTGACGCCACCCAGGCGCGCGCGCTCGCCGAGGCGATCGTCAGGGAGGCCTTCCACAACGTCTCGTACTTTCCCGGGACGTTCGACGCGCTCCGGTCGGCGGTGAAGTAGGCATGAACCGCCGGGGTGAGAACGGCTGGCGCATTGCGACGGGGATGCCGCTGCGCACGATCGGCGCGTTGCGCGAGATCAGCTGCGGCCGCGTCGACGGGTTGCGCGTCGACGAGGTCCGCGCGCGCTTTCCCGAGCTGTGGCGGCGCAACGTCGCGCAAACCGATCCCCGCTTCGCCAGTCCGGGCGGCGAGAACTACCGCGCGTCCCGCGCGCGGGTCTGGCACGCGATCGTCCGCATCGCCGCGGCCCACCCCGGACAGCGCGCGGTCGCGGTCACGCACGCTGTGGCCGGATCACGATGTCGAGCGTGGCGTGGCGAGCCTCAAGACAGCGGTGAAGCTGGGGCGGCGGGCGCTCGAGCCGTGGCTGGAGGGCAGTGCCTCGCACTTCCTGCGACGCGAAGGCCGGGTGCTGCGGTTCGCCGATGCCGGCGTGTGGGTCGAATAGCGGGAGAGGCGGTCGGCGAGAGCACACGACAAACCACGGAGGACGCATGACGCGGTTTTGGCGAACGATAGGCCTGATGTTCCTCGGAGCCATCAGCGTGCTTGCGATCGTCGATGGCTCGCATCCAGCCACCGCGGTGGACGTGGGAGAGCCGGCCCCCGACTTCAAGCTCGCGAGCACCAGGGGAATCGACATCGGCCTCGCCGAGTTCAGGGGCAAGAAGTGGGTGTTTCTCGAGTTCTACGGCGGAGACTTTCATCCGAGCTGAACGGCGAACCTGTTGGCCAGGAAGGCCAACTATCAGAGCTTCGAGGCCCTGAACGTCCAGATCCTCGGCGTGAGCGCCAATTCCACGTTCTCGCAACAGGCCTTCGCGGAGTCGCTGAAGCTGCCCTACCCGCTCTTGAGCGACTATCCGGAGCGCAAGGTCATCCGCGCCTACGGCGTCCTCAGGGAGAACACGATGACGGCAGCCCGCACGTTCTTCCTCATCGACCCCCAGGGCGTGATCCGCCGGAAGTGGATCGTCGAGAGCGGAAGCACGACGACCGTCTACAGCGACACCGTGCTCAAGGGGATCCGGGAAGTCCTCGGCAAGCCGTGACGGCGGGAGCGGCTCGGCCGGCGTTCGGCTCGTGGCGGCGGTGGTCCACGCCGATGTGGGGAGCGCTGGTCGCCGGCTCGTGCAGCTTCGCCAGCGCGGAGCCGCCGGGGTCGCCGCTCCTGACACCACTCGGTCTCGTCGGTCATCCGACCGGCACCACGCCGCCGCCATTCAGCGGCGGCACCGCCGACACAGGGCACGTGTCGCTGGCGACGCTGCGGGGGCGAGTCGTCCTCGTGAACTTCTGGGCGAGCTGGTGCCTCGAGTGCCGGTCGGCGATGCCCGTGCTGGAGCGCCTGCATCGAGCGCTGGGGCCGCGGGGCCTCGCCGTCATCGGCGTCAACGCGCGCGAGAGCCGGCGGACGGTCTCGCGGTATGCGAGCGACCTCGGACTGACCTTTCCGCTCGTGACGGACCCGGACGGGAGGATCGACACGCTTCTCGCGGAGCCCGCGCCGCGGGTAGAAGAGAGGTGACGCTCGGACCCCTGCGCGCGCTGGTGGTCGCGCTGGCGTGCGCTTGGCTGACGGCGGCTCCGGCCGAAGGACAGCGGGCGAGCCTGGTCCGGATCAGGGCGCTGACCGAAGCGTGGGGACCGACGACGCTCCTCGTCGGTCTTCGGGATGGCCTGCAGGAGCTCGGCTATCGGGAGGACCGGGACTTCTCGATCGGCGTGCGCTTCACCCAGGGCGATCCCACCGAGCTGCCCGCCGCCGCGCGCGATCTGGTCAAGCTGGGAGTCGACCTCATCGTCGCGGCCGACACGAGCAACGCAATCAAGGCCGCGCAGGCGGCGACGGATCGGATCCCGATCGTCTTCGTGGGCGGTAGTGATCCAGTCGAATCGGGAGTCATCAAGACCTTCGCCCGTCCGGGAGGCAACGTCACGGGTGTCGCGGACATCGATGTGGAGCTCGTGCCCAAGCGGATGGAGTTGTTTCGCGAGATCGTTCCCGCCCTCAAGCGCGTCCTGCTGCCCTACGACGCCCAGAATCCGCTGGCCGCGACCCTCCTCCGTGCGCATCGCGACGCCGCGCGCCGGCTCGGCCTGGTCCTCGTGGAGCGGCCATTCCGGAGCCAGGAGGAGCCGCAGGGTGCCTTGGCTGGTGTCCGGAAGGGGGAGGCGGACGGGATCCTATCTCCGCGGCTCCATTCGCTGAACATTCCCGGGTTTATTCTCGAGCTCGGCGCCAAGGCGACGCCGACGATGTTCCACAGCTCTTTCTACGTCGAGCGGGGAGGGCTCGCGAGCTACGGAGCCGACCGCCACGAGATGGGCCGGCAGGCGGCCAGGCTGGTCGCGAAGATCCTCAAGGGCGCCAAGCCGGCCGATCTCCCGGTCGAGCAGCCCAACACGTTCGAGCTGGTCGTCAACCTGAGAACGGCGAAGGCCCTCGGCCTCACGGTCCCGGAGTCGGCGCTGCTCCAGGCAGGACGAATCATTCACGATGGTCCGCGCTAAGAGAGTCCTCGCCGACGGGGACCGGGGCGGATCAGGCGGGCCTGGAGCGCTGGGTCGTCCGCGAAGGCCGGCCGCACCTCGCGCGCGAACCGCCGCAGCGACGAGGGGCCGCCCACGCTGTTCAGCAAGACGTACGCCGCGCCGGCGGCGCAGGGTCTCGACA
>DATFEN010000061.1:0-3571 GCA_035251085.1 Vicinamibacteria bacterium
CGAGCCCCGAGGTGCGCGCCGAGGCCGCCCTGGCGCTGGGCGACGGCGGCCACCTGGAGGCGCTGCGGCCGCTGATGGCCATGAAGTCCGCCGATCCGGCCGCCGAGGTCCGCAAGGCCGTCGCGGCCTCGCTGCGCAAGCTGCAACCGCGATGACCACCCCAACCACGGTCAGGACAACCACAGAGATCGCAGAGGTGGAACGGAGAGGACACAGAGAAAGGGAAGTCAGACAGTCTCGAGGGGAGTTGCTCGAGGTCCCTGATTCCTCTGTGATCTCAGGCCGATCTCCTGTTCTCTCTGTGTCCTCGGTGGTTGTGTTGGCCGTGGTTGCAGAGTTGCGGCGCTGATGTTCCACCCGACGGATCACGACGTCGAGCTGGACGAGGAGGAGTTTCGCCTGATCCGCGACTTCATCCACGAGAAGTTCGGCCTGTTCTTCGACGACGGCCAGCGCCATACGCTGCGCGCGCGCCTCGCGGCGCGGCTCACGAGCCTCGACCTGCTCAGCTACGAGGACTACTACCACTACCTGCGCTTCGGTCCCCAGCGGAACGAGGAGCTGCAGCGGATGGCCAGCCACCTCACCAACAACGAGACCTACTTCTTCCGCGAGCAGCCGCAGCTCCAGGTGTTCCAGGAGCACGTCCTCAAGTCGATCAAGGAGCGCAAGGCGCGCAGCGGGGAGCGCACGCTGCGCATTCTCTCGGCGGGATGCTCGACAGGCGAGGAGATCCACACCATCGCGATGATCGTGTACGACAGCGGCCAGTTCTTCTGGAACTGGGAGGTCGACCTCGTTGGCCTCGACATCGACGAGGCAGCCTTGGAGCGGGCCAGGAAGGCCGTCTACTTCCACAACTCCTTTCGCGGCCTCGCCCCCGGGATTCGCGAGCGGCACTTCTCGCGTGAGGGATCGGGAGAGCGGGTCAAGGAGCCGCTGCGCCGGCTGATCCGCTTCCGGCAGGGCAACCTCATGGAGGCCGCGAGCTTCGACGGGCTGCGTCCGGTGGACGCGATCTTCTGCCGGAACGTGCTGATCTACTTCTCGGACACCGCGATCCGGAAGGTCGTGGAGCATTTCTGGGGCACCCTCGCGCCGGAGGGCTACCTGATGCTCGGCCACGCCGAATCCCTGTCGCGGATCACGGACAGCTTCACGCCGATCCGTTTCCCAGGCGCCATGGTGTACCAGAGGCCGCCGGAGGCGACGACATGAGTCGACGCAAGATCCGGATCCTGGTCGTGGACGATTCGGCCTTCGTCCGGCAGGCCCTGACGCGGATGCTCGGCGGCGAGCCGGACATCGAGGTCGTCGGACAGGCGGTGGACGGCCGGGACGGCCTGGAGAAGGTGCGCAGCCTGCGCCCGGATGTGGTCACCATGGATGTCCAGATGCCGCGCATGGGCGGGCTCGAAGCGCTCGAGCGGCTCATGGCCGAGAGCCCCTTGCCGGTACTGCTGCTCTCCTCGCAGACGCGCGAGGGCGCCGACGTGACGCTGCGCGGCCTCGAGCTCGGCGCCCTCGACTTCGTGGACAAGTCGCGCGTCCAGGGCAACATGAACCTGCTCAACCTGGCCGAGGAGCTGAAGGCCAAGATCCGCGCCATCGCCAGCGTCCACGTGCCGCGGCGGACCCTCGAGGAGCGTCCGCTCCAGGTGCTGCCCCGCAAGACGCGGGCGGACGTCGTGGTCATCGCGACCTCGACGGGCGGTCCGCCCGCGCTGCAGGCGATCCTGCCGCGGCTGCCCCGGTCGCTGCCCTCGGCGGTGCTGGTGGTGCAGCACATGCCCATTGGCTTCACACGCTCGCTTGCCGAGCGGCTCGCCTCCCGAAGCGAGCTGGCGGTGCGCGAAGCGGAGGACGGCGAGCCGGTCGAGCCCGGCACCGTGCTGGTCGCGCCCGCCGGCACGCACACCAAGGTCCGACGCCGCGGGGCGACCGTCAAGGTTCTGCTGGAGGACGAGCCGGCGCACGCGCTGCACCGGCCCTCGGCCGACGTGCTGATGTCCACGGTCGCGCGCGTCTACGGCTCGCGCACGCTGGGCGTGGTGCTGACCGGCATGGGATCGGACGGGACCGAGGGGCTGCGGGCGATCCGCGACCACGGCGGACGGACCATGGCGGAGGCCGAGGAGAGCTGCGTGATCTACGGGATGCCGAAGTCCGCGGTGGAGGCCGGGGTGGTGGACGAGTCGGTGCCTCTCGAGCGCATGGCCGAGGCCATTCTCGCCGCAGTGTAGAATCGCCGCCGGATGAGCCTGACCGGCGACCTCGAGGACCTGCCTCTCCTCGACATCCTCCAGATCGTCTCCTTCAGCAAGAAGACCGGTTACCTCACGATCCAGGCCGAGGAGGGCCAGGGCGCGATCGTCTTCCACGACGGCCTCGTGGTGTCGGCTTTCACCTGGGAGAGTCTTCCCGTGGATCCCCGCATCGCCACCCTGCCTCCCGACCGGCGCAACGCCGTGATCAAGAACCGCATCGTCATGGCGCTCGAGCGCCTGACGCGGCTGCGCGAGGGACAGTTCAGCTTCGCGCTGGTGGACGACCTTCCGCAGGCCGTCGGGGCGCGCGAGATCGAGTTGGAGACGCTGCCGATGGGCATCAATCCCCAGGAGATGCTCCTCGACCTCGCCCGCGGACTCGACGAGGACCGCCGCGACTCCACGGCGGCGCTGGAGGCGTCGTTCGCGGACGTGCCCGTCGAGGCGCTCGGCGAGCCTGCGCCGGCCGCCGACGAGGACGACCAGGTCGAGGAGGCCGGCGATAGCGTGGTCGCATCCTTCGTGCGCGAGGCCACGACCGAGGCACTCCCGACGTTGGAAGCCGAGGCGGAGCCGGAGCCGCGACCGCCCAATGACAGCGCCACCGTTGCCTTCGTGCCCGCCTCGGCTCCGCCGCCTGAGCCGGCCGCGAAGCCCGTCCCGGCGCCAGCCCAGGAGCCGGCGCCCTCTCCACCGCCCCGGACCATCCTGCTCGTCGACGACGAGGACGACGTGCGGGGCATCATCGGCGGCCTGTTCCGGGTGGTGGGGTACGAGGTGATCGAGGCCGAGGATCCCGAGTCCGCGGTGAAGGCCGCCCACACCCTCAACAAGGCCGGCACCGCGTTCCTGCTCCTCGTGGATCTCGGCATGCCCGCCTCGGGAGGGTCCTCGTTCCAGGGCGGGTTCGAGGTCGTGAAGCGGCTCTGGAAGATGCACCTGCGACCCCCGGTCCTGATGATGACCGACAGCCTGAACCCAGGCCTGCGGGCGCGGGCGCGCCAGATGGGGATCTCGAGCTTCGTTTTCAAGCCGGGGCTCTCCAAGCTCGACCGGAAGCAGTTCGAGGCCGACCTGCGCGCGTTCGCCACGCGCCTCGTCCAGGACATCCTGCCCTCCATGGGCCGGGGGGGCGATGCGGCCCGCAGGACCGCGGCGCGCCTCGCCGGCTCCGATGCGCCCCCGGCGGCCTCGGCGTCGGCCGCCGACCTGTCCCGGGAGCTGGGCCTGTTGCAGGAGCGACTCGCCGAGCTCCGGAAGCAGTCCGACCCGACGCAGATCGCGACGATGGTGATGCGCGTGGC
>DATFEN010000063.1:0-27370 GCA_035251085.1 Vicinamibacteria bacterium
CACGCAGACGTCGGGATGCGCGGCCCGGAGCCAAGCCGCGGTGTCGTCCGCGGAGCCGTTGTCTACCACGACGATCTCGAACGCCTCGCGTGCGAGCGTCTGTGAGCGCAGGCTCTGCAGGCAGGCCGCCAGCATCGGCCGCCCGTCGTAGCTCGGGATCACCACGGACAAGCGCGGCGCGCTCACGCGCGGATTATCGCTTGCCGACCTCAGGGCTCGCCAACGGCATCCTCATCGCTTCCGAGCCGGTCTCACCCCCGGCCGCGGGCGCTGGCGTCCGGCGCCCGGCGTTCTCGCCCGCGCGGACCGCTCGAGCACATCCACGAGCGCGAAGTCGATCTGTCGCCGCTCCAGGTCCACTCGCACCACCTGGACCTCGACCTTGTCGCCGAGCCGGTAGATCCGCTTCGTGTTCTCACCCTTCAGCAGGTGCGCCCTCTCGTTGAAGGCGTAGTAGTCGTCGGTCATCGAGGAAACATGGACGAGACCCTGCACGAAGATCTCCACGAGCTCGACGAACAGGCCGAACGCCTGCACCCCGGTGATGTAGCCGGCGAAGACCTCGCCGAGCTTGTCCGCCATGAAGCGGACCTTCTTCCACTCGGTCAGCTCACGCTCGGCCTCGTCGGCGCGGCGCTCCATCTCGGAGAGATGCCGGCCCATCTCGGGAAGCTGCTCTCGCAGCGACTCCTCGCGCGCCGCGTCGGCCCCCTGGCGCAGCGCCCGAAGTGAGCGATGCACGACGAGGTCCGGATAGCGCCGGATCGGGCTCGTGAAATGGGCGTACATCTTGGTCGCGAGGCCGAAGTGGCCCAGGTTCTCCTCGTGGTACCGGGCCAGCTTCATGGTGCGGAGGAGCAGGTAGGAGACGAGCTTCTCCTCCGGCTTGCCCTCGATCTGCCGCAGCACCAGCTGGAAGTCCTCGGGACGGACCTCCTCGAGATTCGAGGGCACCCTGTAGCCGAAAGAGGCGACCAGCTCGCAGAACTCCTCGACCCGCTGCGGGTCGGGAGGCTCGTGGATCCGATAGAGGGCGCCGATTCCAGCGTCGGCGAGCTTCGCCGCGACGGCCTCGTTGGCGGCCAGCATGAACTCCTCGATCGCGCGCATGCTGTCGAGTCGCTCGGTCGCGACGATACCGGTCATCGCGCCGGTGGCGTCGAGCAGGAGCTTCGGCTCGGGCAGATCGAAATCGAGGGAACCCCGCTCGTAGCGGAGCTTGCGCATCAGCTTCGCGAGCTCGTCCATGCGCTCGAAGAGTGGGACGAGCGGCGCGAAGCGATCGCGCAGGGGTCCGTCGCCGTCCACGATCGCCTGCACCTGCTGATAGCTCATGCGGGCGGCGCTCTTGATGACGCCATCGTGGAACTCGGCCTTCAGGACCTTGCCCCGCGCGTCGAGCTCCAGAACCACGGTCTGCGTCAGCCGCTCCTCGCCTTCCACCAGGCTGCAGATGCGGCTCGAAAGCGCGTGAGGCAGCATCGGCACGACGATGTCGGGAAAGTAGATGGAGGTCCCACGCAGGTAGGCCTCCTGGTCGAGGGCCGAGCCCGGGACGACGTAGTGGGCGACATCGGCGATGTGGACACCAAGCAGCCAGTGGCCGTTCGGCAGCCGGTCGAGGCTGATGGCGTCGTCGTGATCCCGCGCCGTCTCGGGGTCGACGGTCACGGTCGGCCAGGGCCGGAAGTCGGTGCGCGAGACGATGTCCTCGGGCCGAACGTTGCGGGGCACGGCCTCGGCCTCAGCCTCCACCTCCGCCGGAAAAGCCTTCGGCAGCCCGTGCTTCGCCATGACGACCTTGAGATCGACGCCCGGCTCTTCGAGCCGGCCGAGCACCTCGAGCACGCGGCCAACGGGGTTGCGCGTCGCCGTCGGCGGCCGCGTGATCTCGGCCAGCACCATTTGACCCGCCTGGGCGGCGCCGGCCTCGCCGGCCGGAACGAACAGCTCGTGAAGCACGCGGCGATCGAACGGCACGACGTGCCCCCCGAAGCGACCATCGTCTTCGTAACGGCCGACGAGCCGCTGCAAAGCCCGCTCGAGGACGCGGATGACACGCCCCTCCGGTCCCTTGGGCGTCGTCCGCTCAACGCGCGCGACGACGCGATCGCCGTGAAGGGCTTCCCTCATGTTCGCGGCCGCCACGAAGACGTCCTTCTGGCCCGGACGGCGCCCCTCGGGCGCGACGAAGCCGTAACCCGAGGCACTGCACGAAAGGCGGCCGACGATCAGGTTCATGCGGGACGGCAAGCCGATGCGAGCCCCGCGGATCTTCACGACCTCGCCGTCTCCGATCATCTGGCGCAACATGGTCTTCAGCTCGCGCCGTGCGTCGCCCTTGAGACCCAGCCGGATGACGAGCTCCCGGACGGAGATGGGCTTGCCGCCTTTGTCGAGGAGGTCGAGAAGACGACCGCGCAGGTCGGACGTCACCACCCCGGCAGTCTATCTCCTGATTGACGCCTCCAAGTCACCCGCCTCGAGGTACGCTGGTCATCCAGGCGCGTATCTGCCGCGCATGGCTGAACCTCTTTCGACGCGGTGGCTGGCCGGGCGGAGGCTGGCCGCCAACATGCGACCCAAGCGGCGTGGAATGGACTAGGCCGAATCCCTCGGCGTCCACCCGTGCTCGATCGCAAATTCCTTCCGGTTACGCCGTCCGGTACCGGGCGCTCGGATGCCCTTGACGTCGTTGATGAAGCCTTCGCGAACGCTCGCCAGGATCGCGATCGCGCGCTCGCTGCATTCCCTCGCCTTGGCTCGCGCCTCCTGCGTCAGGCAGTAGTCAAGCGCCCTCTGCAAGCCCCTTGTCTCGAGCGCGTCGACGGTAAACACTGCCGGCCACCCGATCGTTTCGGCCTGGCGCCGGATTCTGGCGCCTCCCGGCTCTGGATCGATCACGAGCGCTGGTACGCCGTTCTTGAGCGCGAGGACGGTTCCGTGCAGCCGAGTCGTCACGACCGCGTCCATCCGACCGAGAAGCGACTCGATCTCGGACTTGGTCCGGAGGCCGGTCGAGTTGATATCGAGGCGTGTGTCAATCCGCACGACGGCCATCTCCCGCGATGATAGCAACTGGTCGATTGCCGCGTTCGCGACCTCGACGATGGCGCCGCCGTACGGCTCTACGAGGCACACCCCGACAACGGGCACCTTGGCCTGATTCGACAAGAACGTGATGTCCGGGTGGGCTCCTCGGCTGCTGTCGCGCTCCACGAGCAGATCGAAAGGATTCCAGTCACTCAGTGGTACCGGCAGCGAAAGGTTCACGCCAATGACCGCGCAATCGGCAAACTCACCCAGAAAGCGGGCCTCGAGCGCGTTCTTCATGAACGGGCCGCATACGAAGACCGCGTGCGAATACTGCTTCGGATCGACCTCGCTCAGGTCGACGCCGCCGGATAGAGGAGCTACCACGGACACGTCGCAGGAGAATCCGGCTGCCTCCAGCCACTCGCTGACCAGATCACAGGCGAGCAGATCGCCTGCGGTGAAGTCGGAGTTCTCGAAGCTGAACCAACCGGCGATGAGCGCTCTCATCCGCACCTCCGGAGTCAATCCGAAACGGAGCGATTCTACCGTTCTGAGCGCGGCCGTAGCCGCCGCTGCAGCGTCGAGGCGCTGATACCGAGCCGCTCGGCGGCGACGGGCCCGTTCCCGAACACTCGTTCGATCCCGCCGCCTCGACTGTGGCTTGATCTTCCACAGATCGGGCGTCGCATCGGTGCATTCGACGAGCGTGGGATGCTCTTCCACGACCTTCGGAGGAGCGCAGTGCGGACGCTCGTCCGCGCCGGAGCGGACCCACAGATGGCCATCAAAGGTCTCCGGCCAAGACCGACAGCATGTTCCGGGCGCTACAACATCATCACCGCCGAGGAGACCGTGGCGGCGATGAGGAAAGCCGACGCCTACCCCTCGACGCAGCCCGTCAAGCGGAACGTCGTGCCCATCGCAGCCGGACCCACCGACCCCTGGAGAAAAGGGACATTTCGGGGACAAGTCGTCCGGCTAAGTATCGATAGCGACTGGTGCCGGAGGTGGGATTTGAACCCACACTAGCCGAAGCCAACACGGCCCTGAACCGTGCGCGTCTGCCAATTCCGCCACTCCGGCGACGGAAGGAACGTGGATTCTAGCAGCGGGCTTTCGGCGCGGCAACCTCGTGAGACGTCCGCGGAATTCCTTGCCCCGCGCGCGGAATGGGACTATCGTGATCTCAGCGATTCGCTGGAGGAAGCCCATGGGCTCGAAGCGAGTGACGTGCACGCTCACTCTGGCCGCGGCGCTGATCCTGACGGGCCAACCCGCTCAGGCGCAGGGCCGTCCCGGAGGCAGGCATCATGGGGGCGGCGGGCATCACGGTGGTTCATACGCCGTTCCGCGCGGGAGCGGCGGCTACGGTGGAGGAGGCTCCTACGGCCGTCACCCGCGCGCTGGTACGGGCGGCTACGGGTACCACCACGGCGGTTACGGCGGCGGCTATTACGGCCACGGCGGCTACTACGGTCACGGCGGATACTACGGTCATCGCGGCTACGGCTATTACCCCTATTACGGCTACGGCTACTACCGTCCCTACGGTTACGCCTCGTTCTACTTCGGCTCGCCGTACTTGGGCATTGGCTGGGGCTGGCCGTACGCCGGCGGCTACTACCCGTCCTACTCCTACTCCCCGACCCCGTACTACTACGGCAACTCGGATCCACCCGCGCGCGAGTCCGAGCGCCGCTACGACGACGATCGATACTCGTCGGATCGCCCGAGTGCCTCCGAGGACGCCGGCCGGCTGCGCCTCGACATTCGTCCGGACGACGCATCGGTCTACGTCAACGACCGGTTCGTGGGGAACGCGCGCGAAGCGAGGCAGCTGACGCTGCGCGCTGGCCCGCACTCGGTCGAGGTGGTGCGGCCCGGGTACGAGACCGCCCTACGCGAGGTGGAGGTCACGAGAGGCGAAACGAGCGAGCTGCGTCTGGATCTGCAGCCCCGATAGACGGTTCCTCCGCCGGACCGGCGTATCATCGCGCCATGCGGATGCACGACCCCGCGCGGCGCGATCCGGTCATCGAACAGCCCGAGCCGGTCACGCTGTTCCTGCCGATCCTCGAAGCGTCGCTGCGCCGCGCCGGCATCGACGCATCCCGCGACGAGATGATCCGCCGCTTCATGGGCGGCGAGCCGCGCATCGTGATCGTGGGCGGCGCCCGCGACCATCCGGCGCAGATCGACGACGACGACATCTCGCGCCGGGCCGTGAAGGCCATCTGGAGCCAGGGCGCGCTCCCCTTCGAGACGAGCGAGCCCGCGGTGTGCGACGGCATCGCCCAGGGCCACTACGGCATGACCTTCTCGCTCGTATCGCGCAACCTCACCGCCGCCAACCTCGTCGCACAGCTCGAGGCCCACGTGTACGACGGGGCGCTGCTTCTCGATTCCTGCGACAAGCGCCCCGTCGGCGACCTGGCTGCCGTCGTGGAGGTCGATGTCTACCGCCGGCGCCGCGGACGGCCCCCCTTCTACGCCTGCTTCATTCCCGCCCAGGTGATGCCCGAGCGCCATCTGCCCCGGGACATCCAGGACGGCCTTCGAGCCCTCAAGGGCAAGGCCGGGAAGGCCGTGGACGACGAGATCGACACGCTCCTGCTCCACCGCCTCAAGTGCAACACCTACGCGATGTTCAAGAAGCTGCTCGACGGGCTCGAAGCCCAGCGCCATCTCCCCTCCCCCGACCGCGATCGCTACCTTGCGGAGATCGCGAAGCTGACCTGCGAGGCCGGCGGCACCTGCGCCTTCATCGGAACCGGCAACACCGACAAGGTCATACTCCACGCCCTGGGCTTCGTGCCGAGCGGCGCGGACCTGCTGACGCGGGCCGCCGGCGACGAGACCGTGGCCGAGGCCGCGTGCACGCTGCTCGACGCCGTCCGCGGCGGGCGCGAGGAACGCAGCGCCTCGGCGCTCGTGAAGGCGAACCTGGACAACGCGCTGCGCGTCTACTGCGCCGTGGGCGGCAGCATGAACTGGATGCTCCATTTTCCGTACGTCGCCGCACACGTCGGCGTTGGCATCCGACCGTCCTACGTGGCGCGCCTCTCGGACGCGACTCCGTTCCTGATCGACATCGCTCCGGCGAAGGACCAGAGCTTCTTCACGCTCGCGGTCGAGAAGCAAGCCGGGGCTCACTCGGGCCTGGACTCGACGTTCAAGCACCTCCTCTCCGCCGGGCTCGTGAAGGACGCCCCGACGATCCAGGGCCCGTGGAGCGAACGCCTTCGGGATGCACTGCCTCCGAACGACCGCATCCTGATGAAGACTCCGCTGCGCCCGGTGAGCGGCATCATCGAGGTGAAGGGCAACTTCACCACCAGCGCGATCTTCAAGCGGGCCGGCATGACTCCCGAGGCCGTGGCGCAGTTCGACCGCAAGGTGTTCGTCGTCTCGTTCTACCTCGGCGAGGCCGAGGCCCAGCGCGATCTGTTCGAGGGGCGGGTCCTCGAGCGGCTCCGTTCGGTGCCAGCCGCTCTGCTGCGACGACTGGCCGCGGCCAACTTCGGCGACGCGGCCTCGGGCCTCGACGACATCCCTGACGCAGCGCTCCTGGACGAAGCCGCGCGCCGGAAACTGCTCCGCCTGCTGGTCGTCATCGCCGGCGAGGGCCCGAAGGCCGACGGCATCCCCGAGATGTTCTACCCCTCCGAGTACTTGAATCGCGATCCCATCCTGCGACACGTCGCGGCGATGATCACGGACGGCCGCTACTCGGGAGCGACCTACGGGCCCTGCCTCGGCCATGCGTCGCCGGAGGCCCTGGAGGGCGGTGGCATCGGAGCGCTTCGGACCGGCGATCTCGTGCTCATGGACACGGCTGCGGGACGCATCGACGTGCTCGACGCCGAGCGCTCGCTGGCCCGTGCCGGCTTCGAGCCTGTCGCCCTCGACCCGGCCGCACTGCTCGCCCGGCCGGAGCGCCTGCAGCGCATCGCGTGGATGAAGAACCGCCGCCTCGACATCCCCGCGAGCATCCGGCTGCTCCTCGACGCCACGACGACGTGCATGGAAGGCGTCACGCCCGCCGGCCTGGAGGTGACCGAGCGATGGGAATGATGGCTCTTGCGCTCGCTGCGCTACTCGCACCCGCACCGCCCGTGGAACCTGAAGCTCGGATCTCGCTCGACGTGCGCGAGGCCGACATCCAGGACATGGCGCGGCTGTTCGCCGACGTCGGTGCATTCCAACTCGTGATGGACCCGGGTGTCTCGTGCCGGGTGACGCTCAAGATGCACGAGGTTCGCTGGGACGCAGCCTTCAGGGCCGTGCTCAGGAGCTGCGGACTCGCCCACGCCGAAGACGAGGGCGTCGTCCGCATCGCCACCGCCGCGCGGCTGGCCGAGGAGGCCCGCGCCGAGCGCGCGCTCCGGGAGGCGCAGGAGGCGGCGCGGCCACGATCGGCGTTGAGCCACAGGCTCTCCTACGCGCGGGCCGCGGAGCTGGCGCCATTGATCAAGCGCATGTTGAGCCCCGGCGGCGAGGTGGTCTTCGACGCTCGCACCAATACCTTGATCATCATCGATTGAAGGGGGGCGGCATGCTCTGCGGCCTGACCGTCCTCGCCGTCGTCATCACGTCCGTCGAGGCGGCCAAGCCACGCCCGCTCAACCACAAGGACGAGGCTCTCCTCCAGAAGCTGGAGGCGCGCATCGACGCCATCGACCAGGGCTTTGACGGCGCCCTCGGTATCGCGATCCAGGACCTCGGCAGCGGCCGGCGGATCTTGAGGCACGCCGACGAGGTCTTCCCCACGGCCAGCGTGATCAAGATCGCCGTACTGGCTGAGCTGTTCCGCCAAGACCAGCAGGCTCAGAATGGCAAGGCACGCCTGATGGATCCATACGTCGCCGACGCGAAGGACGTCATCGAGGGCAGCTCAATGCTCCAGGGGATGACGCCGGGTGTGACGCGACTCACGAACCACGATCTCGCGACCTTCATGATCGGCGTCAGCGACAACGGGGCCACGAACGTGCTGATCGACCGCGTGGGCCTCGACAACGTGAACGGCCTCCTCGAGGGACTCGGCCTCAAGGAGACGCGTCTGCGCCGCAAGATGCTCGACGTCGCTGCGGCCAGGGAGGGCCGGGAGAACACATCGACGCCGTTGGAGCTCCTGACCCTCTTGACGAGACTTCAGAGCGGCGAGGTGCTCGACGAGGCGCACACGGCTGGCTTTCTGGCCGCCCTCGCCACTGCCTCTCGTCAGGGGGTGCTTGACAGCTTCCTTCGAGTCCCCGAAATCGTGCCTCACGCGACGAAGACGGGCTGGCTGGAAGGAATACGCGCCGAAGCCGGCTTCGTCTTCGCGACCAAGCGGCCGTTCGCGATCGTGGTCATGACCGGCCTGGCCGGCGACGAGAACGCAGCCGAGGACGTGATCGGTGCCATCGGCGCGGCAGCTCTGCAGGCCTTCGAGCGGCTGGGCCGGTCCTCACCCCAGGGCCGCGTCCTCTACCCGCGCGGCGAGCAGTCTCCTTGAGCGGACAATCACCCCAGGCTTTCAGCCCTAAGTCGTTGATTTACATGGATCTGGTCGGTATCTTGCTCCGGCACGCCGCTTGCTCCACAGTTCGTTCGAGAGGAATCTGGACCATGCGCCTCCTGGCCTTCGCGCTGATCCTTGGGACGGCTCCGTCGGCCGCCTGGGCCCAAGACGAGTACCGCTCCGCCCGCATCCGCGAGCTGGAGGGTGGCGTCGCCCTGCAGCGCGCTTCGGAGAGCGCCGCCGAAGAGGCTGTCCTGAACCTCCCATTCCTGCCCGGCGATCGGGTGTGGACCGATGGCGGCGGGCGCGTCGAGTTCCAGTTCGACGACGGGACCCTGCTCCGCCTCGACAGCCGCAGCAAGCTCGACTACCTGTCCCACGATGGGCGCGACGGCCGAGCCGTCTTGAGGCTCTGGTCCGGGAGCGCCTGGCTCGTGGTCCGGGACCGCGCCGAGAGCTATGAGATCGAGACGTCGAGCGCCCTGGTCATCCCGCGGCAGGGCGGCACCTACCGGATCGACGCCGACTCCGAGGAGACGCGGCTCTCGGTCTTCGATGGCGAAGCGAGCTTCGAGAGCGGACGTCGGACGGTGGACGTCCAGGCGGGCGAGCGCTCGTGGGCCGCGCACGGATCCACGCCCGAGGAGCCGCGACGCTTCGATCGGACCGATTCCGACGACTTCCAGGCCTGGAACCAGGACCGCGACGACGGCTCGGCCTGGGCGGGCTCGACGCCGTCGTACGTGCCCGACGAAGTCCGTCCGTACGCCGGAGAGCTGGAGCAGAGCGGCTCGTGGTATTTCATGGCGGACGTCGGCCACGTCTGGCGGCCGTACGTCGCCTCGGGCTGGCGTCCCTACTGGAGCGGGCGCTGGGTGTGGACCTACTACGGCTGGACCTGGGTGCCGACCGAGTCCTGGGGTTGGGCCGTTCACCACTACGGCCGCTGGGACCACGGCGCGGGTGTCGGGTGGTACTGGATCCCGGGCAGCACGTGGGGCCCCGCCTGGGTGTCGTGGGCCGTCGGGGGCGACTACGTGGGCTGGTGCCCGCTCGGGCGTCGTGATCGACCGGTGACGTTGGGCCACGCCGCTCCGCGGGGTTCGCTGGCCGCGCACGCAGGAACATCGGCATGGGTCTACACGCGGCGCACCGATCTCGCGGCGGCGCCGACCGCGCGGCGCCGGGTGGATCTCAAGCCTGAGCAGACCAGCGGGCTGCGGGTGGCCGAGACTCCTCAGGCCAGGCCCTCCCGGGACCTGCGGACCATCGAAGTCCGGAGCGCCGTCCAGCGTGATGGAGCGGTACCTCGCAACGTCCGCATGCGGCAAACGCCGGGCGACACCGTGCCCGAGATCGCCGTGGACAATCGCACGACGATCCCGGCTCCGGTGGTGAGACGGTCGCGCCCGCGCGACGACGAGCCGGACGACCGTCACGCGACCCGAGAGACGCCGGGCACCGCAACCCGTCGTGACCCTGCGGGCAGCGGGCGAACCGATGCCGCCGAGGTCTCGACTCCGAGCCGGTCGCGGAGCCGCCAAGAGGAGACGAACCCGGCGCGCCCCAGCTGGAGCCGCGAGCGCGATCGGTCGCACGACGGAGAGCCATCGCCGCGAAGCGGCGAAGCCAGCCCGCGGGAACGCGTCTCCGATCGCCGCGATGCCGAACGGCGTGATGCGGGCCGCGTCGACAGCCGCGACGACGGCTACCGCAGCGCGACGCCGCGGGGCCGCGACACCGACTCCGACCGCGACGTGCTGCGCCGCATGTTCCGGCCGCTGAGCGAGCGACCCGCGCCCGAGGGAGGCAGCAGTTCCTCGTCCCGCAGCGAGCCGCGCGCCGAGCCGAGATCCGAGCCGCGCAGCGAGCCAAGAGCCGAGCCGCGGCGAGAGCCGTCGGCGGCAGCGCGTCACGCGGCGCCGCGGCCCTCGAAGGACAAGGACAATCGTTAATTTAGTCCTCCTCCCCTATCCCCTCCCCCAAAGGGGAGGGGGAGTGGTTCTGAGAAAAGCTGCGGGCCTCGCCCCTCCTTCAGGTGGAGAGTCGAGGCCCGCGGGTCTGTTCGGTTCAGCCATCCCGACGCTGGCTGTGGCTGTACATCCAAGGCGTTCATGAGCGCTGACGGCTGACAGCTGTCGCTGACGGGTGCGAGGCGCGGCGTCATAATGGATCGTCATCATGAATCGCATGGCGGTCTACGCGGCGCGACCGACTCGGATCGAGAAGCTCCTGACGTTCCGGCGGGTCGGCCTCACGGTCGCATTCGGGCTCGCGATCATCGGTGGCTCGCTGGGGGGCGTGTTCCTGGCATACGAGAACGACCTGCCCCAGGTGTCGTCGCTGGAGGACTTCGAGCCGAACATCATCACCCAGGTCTTCGCCGGCGACGGGAGCGTGCTGGGCGAGTTCGCGATCGAGAAGCGCGTGGTGATCCGCTTCGCGGACATCCCGCCCGCCCTTCGGAACGCCATCGTGGCCGTCGAGGACGCCGACTTCTGGAAGCACCTGGGCGTCAACCCGTGGCGCATCCCGGGAGCGGCGCTCGCGAACCTGCGCTCGGGCCGCCGCGAGCAGGGTTCCTCCACGCTGACCATGCAGCTCTCGCGCCTGCTCTTCCTGACCCCGGAGAAGACCTACGAGCGCAAGATCAAGGAGGTCATCCTGGCCTTCCAGATCGAGAAGAACTTCACGAAGGAGGAGATCTTCAGCCTGTACTGCAACCAGGTCTACTTCGGCCACGGGCAGTACGGCGTCGAGGCCGCCAGCCGCTTCTTCTTCGGAAAGTCGGCTCGGGACCTCACGCTCGGCGAGGCCGCGCTCCTGGCCGGCCTGCCCCAAAACCCGAGCCGGCTCTCCCCCATCGATCACGCGGACAGGGCGAAGGAGCGTCGCGCCCACGTGCTCCGGCGCATGGTCGAGGAGAAGTACGTCAGCGTCCCGGAGGCCGATGCAGCCAGCAACGAGCCCATGGGGCTGCACGTCAAGAAGGACCCGCCGACGATCGCTCCCTACTTCCTGGAGGAGGTCCGGAAATACCTGGAGCGCGAGTATGGCAGCCAGCGCATCTACCAGGGCGGGCTGAAGGTCTACACGACTCTCGATCCAGTGCTCCAGCGCATCGCCAATGAAACCCTGCGCAAGGGGCTGCGGGGCCTCGACCGCCGCTCGCGCGGCTTCGTGCCCACGGACGTGTCGATCCTGGCAGGGGGCGAGTTCCCGAACCCCGTCTGGCTCGACGAGTGGGACTGGCCGATGGCCGAGGGCGACGTCATCCACGGCATCGTGCTGGCGTCGGAGCGCGCGGTGGCCGTGGTGCAGATCGGCGACTACCGGGCGCGCGTGACGCCCAAGGAGATGGACTGGACTCACCGCGCGAGCGTCCTGGAAGCGCTGCCGCGCGGCGCCGTCGCTCCCTTCCGCCTCGTCTCGCTCGCGCCCGACAAGAAGGAAGCGAAGGTCCTGCTCGAGCAGGACCCCAAGGTGGAGGGTGCGCTCGTCGCGGTCGACGTGCGCAGCGGCGGGGTCAAGGCCATGGTGGGCGGCTACGACTTCGAGCGCAGCAAATTCAACCGCGCCACCCAGGCACGCCGGCAGGTCGGCTCTGCCTTCAAGCCGTTCGTCTACTCGGCCGCCATCGAGACGCTCGGCTGGACCCCGTCGACCATCATCGTGGACGCGCCGATCTCGTTCCCCAACCCCTGGAACAAGACGATCTGGACGCCCCACAACTACGACTTCGCCTTCCTCGGGCCGATCCCCGTGCGCCGAGCGCTGCCCGAGAGCAGAAACATACCCGCCGTCAAGACGCTGCAGGCCGTGGGCGTGGAGAAGGGCATCGACTACGCCCACAAGATGGGCCTGGCTGGACAGTTCGAGCCCTTCCTGCCGATCGCCCTCGGCGCCGGTGAGGCCACGCCTCTGGAGATGGCGGCGGCCTTCGCGGCCTTCCCGAACGAGGGGCTGCGCATGAAGCCCTACATGGTCACGCGCATCACCGACCGCGACGACAACATCATCGAGGAGGGGCGGCCCGAGGCCGTGGACGCGATCCGCGCCGACACGGCCTACATCATGACCAGCCTATTGCGCGGCGTCGTGCAGCGCGGCACCGCAGCCCGGGCCCGCTCGCTCAAGCGTCCGGTCGCGGGCAAGACCGGCACGACGAACGACTTCACCGACGCCTGGTTCGTGGGCTTCGAGCCTTCGATGGCAGCGGCCGTCTGGGTGGGCTACGACGACAAGCGCATCAGCCTCGGCAAGCGCGAGGAGGGCGGCCGTGCGGCGCTCCCGATCTGGATGGACTTCTGGGCACAGGCCATGAAGGACAGACCGGTCGAGGAGTACAAGGTGCCCGGCAACATCGTCTTCGTGCCCGTGGATGCCATGGGGCGACCCGGGAGGCCCGGCGTGCCCGGCGTGCAGATGGAGGCGTTCGTCGCGGGAACCGAGCCGCGCCTGTTGTCGGCCGGGCCCGACCTGGCGCTGGCGTCGCCGACCGGAGGCGCGCCCTAGGCCTCCTCGTCGCCCGTGGTGGCCTGGTCGAGCGTCCCCTTGGCCTTCGCGGCCAGCGTCGCCTTCACGAAGTCGTCGATGTCGCCGTCGAGCACGCGGTCGGTGTCGCCGGTCTCGTGCCTGGTGCGATGGTCCTTGACCATGCGATACGGGTGCAGCACGTAGGATCGGATCTGGCTGCCGAAGGCGATGTCCTTCTTGGCCGCCTCGACGGCGTCGAGCTTGGCGCGCTGCTTCTGCAGCTCCAGCTCGTAGAGGCGCGCCTTGAGGATCTTCATCCCCACCTCGCGGTTGCGGATCTGGCTGCGCTCGTTCTGGCACGAGACCACGATCCCGCTCGGCAGGTGCGTGATGCGCACGGCGGAGTCGGTGACGTTGACGTGCTGGCCGCCGGCGCCGCTGGAGCGGTAGGTGTCGACGCGCAGGTCCTTGTCCTCGATCTTGACGTCGATCTCCTCGTCGATCTCGGGCCACGCGAACACCGATGCGAACGAGGTCTGGCGCCGCGCGTTGCTGTCGAACGGGCTGATGCGAACGAGGCGATGCACGCCGGCCTCGGCCGCGAGGTTTCCGAAGGCGTACTCGCCCTGGACCAAGACCGTGGCGCTCTTGATGCCCGCCTCCTCACCCGCCTGGATGTCGGTGATGTCGCGCTTGAAGCCGCGCCGATCGCACCAGCGCAGGTACATGCGCAGCAGCATCTCCGCCCAGTCCTGGCTGTCGGTGCCGCCGGCACCGGCGTTGATCGTGAGGATGGCATTGGCAGCGTCGTGCTCGCCCCCGAGCATCTTCTGGAACTCCGCCTCCTCGATGCTGCGCTCGAGCGCGGCGAGGGCGTGGTCGAAGTCGTTCTCGACGTCCTCGCCCCCCTCCATCCAGTCGGCGAGGACCTTGACGTCGTCCTCTTGTGTCCGCAGCCGCTTCAGCAGGGCGAGGTCGGCCTCGATGCGCTTGCGCCGCTGGAGGACCTTCTGGGCTGCGCCCTGGTCCTTCCAGAACTCGGGCCTCGCGGCCTTCTCGTCGAGGCGGTGCAGCTCGCCCTGGAGCTTGCCCTCCTCAAAGGTAGCCGCGGACGTCCGCGGCCCTCGCGACCAGTTGTTCGAAGCGCTGGGTGAGCGGATCAGGCAATCGAGCCTCCGGAAGCGGATGATTCTAACCGCTCCGGCGCACGAGCACGAACGCCGTGAAGGACACGGTCGCGCCGAGGCAGGCCCAGGCGAACACGTCGCCGCGGCGGGCATAGAAGGTCTCCTCGCGGATGAGCGGCACGTCGCGCACGATCACGGTCCTGTCGAACAGCGTGGTCCTCTCGAGGACGCGGCCACGCGCGTCCACCACGCCGGTGATGCCGGTGTTCGCCGCCCGTACCAGGTAGCGTCCGTTCTCGACGGCGCGGAAGCGGGCCATGGCGAAGTGCTGGAAGGGGGCCGAGGTGGTCCCGTACCAGCCGTCGTTCGTCACGTTGACGAGCAGCTCCGAGCCGCGGGCGACGAACTCGCGCAGCAGGTCCGGAAAGATCGCCTCGTAGCAGATCGAGGTGGAGAGCCGGCCGCCGTCGACGCCGGCGATCGCGAAGGAATCCCCTGGCGTGAAGTCGGAGACCTGCCTCACCAGCTTCGCGGCCACGCGCCCGCCCAGCGTGAGCAGAGGCTGCAACGGCACGTATTCCCCGAAGGGCACGAGCCGTATCTTGTGGTAGCGAAACGTCAAGGCACCCTCGGCGGTGAGCAGCTTCGCTCCCACCCAGGTCTGCTCGGAATCGGCCGAGTTGTCGTCGTTGCCGAAGAGCAGGTCGACGCCCCGCTCCTTGACCACCCGCCTCAACCGCCCGGCGATCTCGGGGGTGCGTTCGAAGTCCCAGGGCAGCGCCGACTCGGGCCAGACGACGAGCCGAGCCCCGGCGCGCGCAGCCTCGATCGTCAGCTCGACGTGGCGCTCGACGTTCTCGAGCCCGCGCTCCGGGTCCCATTTCTCGTCCTGCGGGATGCTGGCCTGGACGAGGCCGACGCGGAGTCGGCCGCTCTCGGCCGGCGCCTGACCCAGCCGGTTCACGCCATCGAGCATGACCAGCCCGAGTGCGGCCGCCAGGGCCAGCAGCGCGGCGCGGCGGAAGCTCACGTCGCGTTCCACGGCGGCGTACGCGAGCACCGAGGCCGAGAGAGCGAGCAGGAACGAGACAGCGTACACGGCGCCGAAGCGGGCGACCTGGATGTACGGGAGGTTGTCCGCCTGGCTGTACCCGAGCAGGCACCACGGGAAACGGAAGAACGTGTAGGCCCGCAGCACCTCGGTCGCCACCCATGCCAGGGGCGCGAGCAGCAGCGCGCGGGGCCCGACCGCCGCGGTCCAGCTGGCGACGAGGGCCGCGAAGAGCGCCGGGAAGAGCGCGACCGCCAGACACAGCAGCAGCATGATGAGTGCAGCGATGGGCAAGCTCAGCCCTCCGAACTGGGTCACGACGAGGGCGGTCCAGTAGAGCAGCCCGACACCGCTGATGGTGCCGGTCAGGTAGCCGAGGCGAGCGGCCCTCCGCACGCCCACCTCGGTCATGGCGAGCAAAAGGGGCGCCAGGGCGATCCAGCCCACCGTCCAGTGCCCGAACTTGGGGAACGAAAGGACCAGAAGGACGCCCGAGAGCGCCGCGAGCAGCTCGGGCCGGTAGCGCGCCATCCAATCTACGTCACGGGTTTCTTACGATGAACGGCTTGTACTTCTCCTCATCGCGGAGCTTGCTCTGTGTCCGCTCGGCGTCGGACCGCTCGGGATACGTGCCCACGCGAACGTTGAAGAGGCCGCCCTCCGGGCCGTCAGGCGCCACGACGTAGGCCGCGTATCCCTTGCCCTTGAGCCGTGCCACCTCCGACTCGGCCGTGGCGCGGTCCTTGAAGGCCCCGACCTGGATCGTGAACGTCCCGCCCCCAGCTCCCGCCCCCGCGTTGGAAGCCGGTCGCACGGTCGTCTTCGTGGCGGCAGCGGGCGTGGGCGGCGACGGCTTCGGAGTCGCTACTGGGGCCGGCGTCGGGGGCGCGCTCGCCACGGGCCTCGGCACGGGCGTCGCCGATGCCTTCGAAAGCGCTGCCGTAGGCGCCCTCGACGCAGCGGATTTCGCGGCCGGCGGCGTTTTCGGCGCGGGCGTCGTCGCTTTCGCCTCGGTGGCGCCCGGTTTCTCGAGCGTGTCGTCGACCTTGTCGCCCTCGAGGCGCTGCGCGTACGTGAGGTCCTCGGCGGTCTGTGGCGGGCGCGTGGGCGGGGGCTCCTCGGGGACGATGCGGTCCTCCACGACACGGCGCACGCCGCCAGCGTCGGCCGACGCGGTCTCCTCCACGCCACGTCCCACTTTCACCCCGGCCAGGAAGCTCAGGACCAGGGCTGCCGAGCCGGCGAGGAAGTAGAAGACCAGCTGCTTGTTCGTGAGCTGGATCTCGTAATAGTAGTCGTCCTGGGCCAATTGAGCCTCCCTATCCGCCGATCCCCAGACGCTTGAGTCCGTCCTTGATGATGCCCGAGATCACCGCCGCCTCCTGCCCGCCGTGCCGCTCCCGGGCGGCGAGCTGGATGGCGAAGACCAGCTCATTGAGCGCGTCGATCATCAGCGAGCGACGTTTGTCCGGCGGAAGGTCCGCGATGTTGGCGAGCATCTGCTCGAAGTCGGCGCGCCCGTAGTTGCGGAGGTCCACGCCGTCGAACAGCGCGCCGTACTGCGTCGACACCTGCTGGAGCGCCGCCTTCATGAAGTCGTCCGCGCCCTCTCCGTGGCGCCCCTGCAGGAACGTGTAGACGCGCGCGAACATCTGGTTGAACTTCTCGACGATGTCCTCGAGATCGAGCTCGCGCTCGCGCTCGCGCGCCTTCTCGGAATCGGACTCCCGGCCGACGCGGATCAAACCGAGGACCCTGAAGGCCCACAGGATCCGGCACGTCTCGAAATTGGACAGGTACGACATCGCGCAGATCTGCTCGATGCTGGCTGCTCCGTTGATCCGCGCGAGCAGCTCCTGCTCCTCCTCGGTGAGGTCCAGCTTGTAGAGCACGTCGGCGCCGTCGCCGGTCCGTACCGGAACGGCGTCGATGCCGCCCAGACCCCGCGAGATCTGGCTCCAGGCGTGCGAGCGGCGCAGACCCTCCAGCACGATGCTCTCCAGGGGGATGCTGACCGTGACCAGGGTCGCCGGGTCGATCGCCTTCATGACCAGCTCGTACTCTCCGTGGGTCCACGTCATGAGGTCGACGAGCAGGTCGCGGACCTGCTGCTCGACGACCGCGATCAGCTCCTCGCTGTCGATCGCCTCCAGCTCCACGAGGATCGCGCCGAGGCGTCGTCCCGGCCGGATCAGCTTGCTCGCCTCGATGTAGTGGCGCACGGTGATGCGGCCCTTCACGAGCAGGTGCTCTCCGAGCCGCTCGTCCGGGTTGCTGGAGGCCGCGTACACGACCTTGCCCGCCTGCAGGTACAGGCTCTTCGCAACGTCGCCCTGGCGGAAGGTCAGGATCCCGGTCTCGCCGCTCGCGAGGAACGAGCGCAGCAGCTCCGGGACGCTGCTCGTCTCGATCTCCCCCCGCAGGGTGAGGTCGTCGTCGGGCAGCGCGCCCTCCGGCTCGAAGCTCACTTCTCCTTGCGTTCCATGAGCGCCTGCAGCCAGTCGATCGGCACCGGGAAGATGATCGTGGAGTTCTTCTCGGCCGCGATCTCGACCAGGGTCTGGAGGTAGCGCAGGTGCAGCGACATCGGCTGCCGCTGCAGCGTCTCGGCCGCCTCCGTCAGCTGCTTGCTGGCTTCGAACTCGCCCGAGGCGTGGATGATCTTGGCCCGCTTCTCGCGCTCCGATTCGGCCTGCTTGGCCATGGCCCGCACCATCTCTGGCGGCAGGTCCACGGCTTTCACGGCCACTTGACTGACCTTTACGCCCCACGGATCCGTGTGGTCGTCGATCACTTGTTGGAGCATCGCGCCGAGGCGCTCGCGCTCGGAGAGCAGCTCGTCGAGATGGGCCTGGCCCAGGATGCTGCGCAGGCTGGTCTGGGCCTCCTGGCTCGTCGCGTAGAGGTAGTTCTCGACCTGCACGACGGCCCTGACCGGGTCCATGACGCGGAAGTACACGACCGCGTTCACCTTCACGCTGACGTTGTCGCGTGTGATCACGTCCTGGGGCGGCACGTCCAGGACCAGCGTGCGCAGGCTGACGCGCTGCATCCGGTCGATGGGCTTCCAGACGACGATCAGCCCCGGGCCCTTCGGCTGCGGCAGCAGCTTGCCGAGCCGGAAGATGACCCCGCGCTCGTACTCGTTCAGCACCTTGAGCGAGGACAGGAGCCACAGCACGAGGGCAACGAGGACGGCTACGAAGCCTTCCATCAGACCTCCTTCCGGACGTGAAGCGTGAGGCCTTCGAGGCGCAGCACGCGAACGCGATCGCCCTTGTCCACTGGTCCGTCCGCCACCGCGCGCCAGCGCTCGCCCATCAACCGCACCCATCCCTCGGGAGCGAGGCTCTCCTCCGCCACCGCCGTCGCGCCCAGCAGCGCCGCCTGGCCCGTGACCGCGGGCCGAGCCTGCGCCTTCAGCACCAGGCGCACCAGGATGCTGGTCCAGGCCGCCATCACGATGGCAGCCGGCAGGAGCGTCCGCAGGCCGATCCGCATCTCCGGGATCGGCGCGTCCACCAGCATCATCGCGCCGAGGATCATGGCGACGATGCCGCCGATGGTCAAGAGCCCGTAGGAGGTGACCTTCACCTCGGCCACGAACAGGGCGATGGCCAGCAGGATGAGCAGCACGCCGGCGCCGTTCACGGGCAGGATCTGCGTCGCGAAGAGGAACAGGATCAGGCACGTCGCCCCCACGATGCCGGGGAAGATCATGCCCGGGTGGCTGATCTCGGTGCCGAGTCCGGCAAGCGCGCCGAGCAGCAGCAGGAACAGCACCTCCGGGCGCGCGATCATCGACAGCACCATCTGCCGCCAGTTCATCGCAACCGGCAGGGGCACCACGTCCTTCAGGCTCAGGGTGACTTTCGTCCCGTCGAAACGCGTCACCTCGCGCCCGTCCAGCGCCCTGAGCAGCTCGGGAACGTCGCGCACGACGAGGTCGACCAGCTTGCCTTCGAGGGCCTCCTTCTCCGTGAAGGACTTGCTCTCGACCACGGCCTTCTCGGCCAGCTCCACGTTGCGCCCGCGCCGCGCGGCCTTGCCGCGGATGTAGGCCGCCATCGCCTGGGTGACCTTCTTCGACATCGTCTCGTCCATCGGCCCCCCGATGCCGGCCACGGGGTGGGCCGCGCCCATGCTGGTGCCCGGTGCCATCGCCGCGACGTCCGCGACGATCGTGATCAGGAAGCCCGCCGAGTCTGCGCGCGCGCCGGAAGGTCCCACGAAGGCGGCGACCGGCGTCTTGCAGTTCAGCATCCGATCGATGATCTGGCGCATGGCGGTGTCCAGGCCGCCGGGGGTGTCGAGGCGCAGCACCAGGAGCGGTGCGTCCTCGGCATCGGCCCGGTCGATGGCGGCGACCACGTGGGAGGCGCTGACGGCGTGCACCACGCTGGTGAGCTCCACGATGGGAACGGACCGGGTCGCGGCCCGCGCGGGAAGCAGGGAGAGCGCGCCGGCGATGACGAGGAGGGAGGCGATGCGCCCGCGGGCGATCACGCGCAAGTGTAGCTTGTACAAGGAGTTCCAGTCAACACTCTGTGCCCGCCTGGGGTGCGGTGATAAGATGGCGAAGGCATGTTCGGAACGCTGGGCGGCCCCGAGCTCTTCCTGATCCTGGTCGTGGCGCTGATCGTCTTCGGGCCGCGCAAGCTGCCCGAGATGGGGCGCAGCCTGGGGCGGATGATGGCCGAGTTCCGCAAGGCGTCGAGCGATTTCCAGCGCACGATCGAGGAGGAGGTGGACGTCGACCGCGCCCGGAACGCGGCGCCTCCACCCAGCCTGCCGGCGCCGGAGCCGCCCAAGCCTCCCGACGTCACGCCCAGCGAGACGCCTGCCGCGCCGGCCGAGACGGTGAGCCGCGGCCCGCAGCCGACCGAGTAGCGCGCCGGGCCCGATGGCGCGGCGCGATCCCGACAAGATGACGTTCCTGGAGCACCTGGACGAGCTGCGGGTGCGCCTCGTGCACAGCGTGGCGGCGCTGGTCGTGGCCTTCGCGCTGTGCTGGAACTACCACGAGCCGATCTTCCACTTCCTGACCCAGCCGCTGCGCGACCACGACCCCAACGTCAAGTTCATCTACACCGGGCCGTCCGAGGCGCTGATCCTCTACATGAAGATGGCGTTCTTCGTGGGGATCTTCGTGGCCTCACCCTATGTCCTCTGGCAAGTCTGGTCCTTCATCGCCCCAGGGCTCTACCCGAGCGAGAAGAAATGGGCATTGCCTTTCATCGGGCTCGGCACGCTGTTCTTCAGTGGCGGGGCCGCCTTCGGGCACTTCTACCTGTTCCCGATCACGTTCCGGTTCCTGGGCGGCTTCGGCGGAGTCGACATGCAGTTCCTGCCGAAGATCGACGAGTACTTCTCGTTCTACTCGTGGTTCCTGCTGGGACTCGGGGTGGTTTTCCAGCTCCCGGTGGTGATCTTCGTGCTCTCCCGCATCGGCCTGGTGACCGCGCCGTTCCTGCTGCGTCAGTTCAAGTGGGCCGTGCTCGGCTCCTTCATCGTCGCTGCCGTCCTCACGCCCACGCCGGACATGGTCGTTCAGACCACGCTGGCGTTGCCCATGATCGGCCTCTACCTCCTCGGCGTGCTCGTGGCGTGGGCCTTCGGCAAGCCGCGGCAGGCCGAGTCCGATTCGGCGGTCAACGCGGCAGCTCGAACTTGAGCTCCGCTCCCACCGCGGCCTTCTCGCGCCGGGCCAGCCCCGCGTTCACCTCGACGACGTAGACGGCCTTCCGCATCGGCTGATACACAGGGCACGGCTCCTTCGCGCACGGCGGCACGGCCTCGGCGACGTGGACCACGCGGTGGCTGTCGTCGAGCCAGACGATGTCGATCGGGAAGCGGCAGTTCTTCATCCAGATGCCGTGGAATTCGGACTCGTCGAAGACGAAGAGCAGCCCGCGATCGAGAGGCAGCTCCGGGCGGAACATCAACCCCATCGCGCGGTCCTCGTCCTTGACCATGACTTCGACCTGCAGCACCTTGCCGGACGGGAGCATCATGGGAACGACATCGGGGCTGGCGTGGGCCGCGTTCGTCAAGAGGAAAAAGACCAGCGCGGCGGAGCGCGCGCGGAAACGCGACATCGACCGATCGTACCATCGCGCTCCGAGGACATCCAAAACAGTCACGTCGATCCGGCGCGCCGTCCGACCCTGGGACGCCTGCTGTCCGCGGGCGGTCATGCCGATCCGCGGAAAGGGCCGAAAGACATGGTTTCCGGCTGGCAGGCCCCTTGCTCGAGGCCGCAACGAGGAGAACCGCCATGACCTCGACGCTCCATGACCTCCGGCATGCGTGGCGTCTCGCGCGCCGACAACCCGGGTTCGCCATCACCGCGCTCCTGACCCTGGCGCTGGGCGTCGGCGCGAACACCGCCATCTTCAGCGTCGTCCAGGCCGTCCTGCTGCGGCCGCTTCCCTTCCGCGACCCCGACCGCCTCGTGCTGGTCTGGGAGACGCGCCCGCGCGAGAACGTCTTGCGGAACGTCGCCAATCCTGGCAACTACCTCGCATGGAAGGAGAGGAACCGGGTCTTCGAGGACATGGCGGCCTTCTCTCCCTGGCAGGCCAACCTGGCGGGCAACGGCGGAGCCGAGCGCGTCCCGATCGGCGCCGTCACGTCGAGCTTCTTCTCCGTGCTCGGCGTCCGCCCGCAGCTCGGCCGCGACTTCCAGGCCTCGGCCGACGACCGCGGCGCCGAGGACGCGGTCCTGCTCTCGGCCGGCCTCTGGCGGCAGCGTCATGGCGGCGACCCGGACGTGGTCGGGAGGAGGGTGCTCGTGGACGGCCGCCCGGCCGTGGTGATCGGGATCATGCCGGACGGCTTCGACGTGCCGCACGGTGCGCGGCTCTGGACGCTGATGCGCATCGGCGAAGACGCTCGCGCGTCGCGTGGCCGGTGGCTCGCGACCGTGGCGCGTCTGAAGCCGGGCACGACGGTCGAGAGGGCGCGAGTCGACCTCGCAGCGATCGCGGCGGCGACCGAGAGGGAGCGGTTCGAGTTCAACGCTGGCTGGAGTGCGACGGCCGTTCCGCTCCACGCGGATCTGGTGCGCGACGTGAAGCCCGCCCTGTTCGTGCTGATGGCGGCGGTCGCGCTGGTGCTGCTGGTCGCGTGCGCCAACGTCGCGAACCTGCTCCTGGCCGCGGCCATCCGACGCGAGCGCGAGCTTGCGATCCGGGCCGCTCTGGGCGCCGGGTTCGGGCGCCTGGTGCGCCAGCTCTTCCTCGAGTGCGCGCTGCTGGCCCTGGCAGGCGGTGTCGCGGGAGTGCTGCTGGCGCGTTGGATGCTCGATGGCCTCGCGAGCATCCTGCCCGCCGAGATCCCGGCGTTCATGGCCCTCCGCCTGGATGCACGGGTGCTGCTCTTCACACTGGCGATGACGACGCTCGCCGCCTTGCTGTGCGGGCTGCTTCCGGCCTTGCGGTTGCGACGTCCGGCGGTCGCCGACGGCCTGCGGGACGGCGTTGCATCGGGCGCCAGGCCGCAGCGGCGCCGGATGGCCCGTGCCCTGATCGTGGCCGAGATGGCCCTGGCTGGCGTGCTCCTGGTCGGCGCGGCGCTGCTGATCCGCAGCTTCGAACGCCTGCTCGGCACCGATCCTGGCTTTCGCGCGGCTGACGTCCTGACGTTCCAGGTCTCCCTCGACGAGGCGACGCGTCCCGATCAAGCCTCGCAGGCGCGCTTCCACGCCGACGCGGCTGCGTCCCTCGCGGCCCTGCCGGGCGTGGAATCGGCCGCGGCGATGAGCTGGCAGCTCATGGGCATGGGCGCGGCCACCGACGTCATGCCCGCCGATCGACCGGCCCCGCCGCCTGGAGAGGAGCCGGTCGCCGAAGTGCGCGTCGTGACCCCCCGCCTGTTCGAGACGCTCGGGCTGCGCCTTCTCGAGGGTCGCGACTTCACGCCCCAGGACTCCGCCGAAAGACCGCGCGTGGTCGTCGTCAACGAGCGTCTCGCCCGGGACTTCTGGCCGGTCGTGAGTCCGCTCGGCCGGCGCATCCGCATGAGCTGGGGAGACGACATCGAGGCCGAGATCGTGGGCGTCGTGTCCGACGTGCGACTCACCGCCCTCGGCGACCCGCCGCGTGCGACGACGTACTGGCACGCGGCGCAACTTCCGAACTCGTTCATGAGCTACTTCGTTCGCTCGAAGCTCGGCCCGGAGGCCCTCGTTCCCGCTGTGCGACAGGAGATGGCTCGCCACGACTCGAGCGTGCCCTTGGCGGAAATGAAGCCCCTCGAAGAGGTCGTATGGGCGTCCGTCGAGCGGCCGTTCTTCGTCTTCGCGCTCGCCTCGGTCTTCGCGGCGACGGCGGCCGCTCTCGCCGGCGTCGGGCTGTTCGGCGTGATCGCCGAGTCCGTCAGCCAGCGGCGCCGGGAGCTGGCACTTCGGCGCGCCCTGGGCGCGGCGGCCCAGGACATCGTGCGGCTCGTGCTCGGGGAGGGTCTCCTGCTGGCCGGTCTCGGCCTTCTGCTGGGGCTGGCGCTCGCTCGGGCCGGCGCGATCCTGCTGGCGAGCCAGCTCTATCGCACTCCTCCGGGCAGCCCCGACGCCTACACCGCGGCCGCGGTGTTCACGTTGCTGGTCGCCCTCGGCGCGCTCCTCGTACCCGTCCTCCGCGCGCTCGCGGCCCAGCCCGCGCGGGAGCTCCGCGCGGAATGAGGGCCCGCGCCGCTCACGCTTCGCGCAATGCCCTCCAGGTGAGGCCTCCCAGCAGCAGCGCCACCACCACGAGGCCGGTCCAGAGCAGTGCCGGATGGCGCTCCGTCCAGGGACGGGCCGCGGCGGGCCCCCCCGTGATCCGCTGCGGCTGGCCGAGTCGTCCCGGACGGGCCCCAGCGGCCCAGGCTGCGGGATCGCCCATGGTCCGTTGGAGGTCGAACGATGGGGCGGGCGCGCGCTCGTCCCCATACGTCAGCCAATAGACGCGCCCGGGCTGCGCCTCGAACAGGACTCGCTCACGCGGGACGATGACCCGGGCGGCCCGCACGTCGAGGGGCACGTCGTCGAGGTTGCGAATGCGGAGCCGAATCCGCCGCTCGCGGCCGCCGACATCGAGGCGCGTCTTCTCGTAGTGGCGCCCGCCGCTCTCGTAGCGGTACACCACGCCGTCGCCGATGGCGACCCAGTCCAGCGGCAGGCGCTGCGCCTCGACGACGACGGAGCGCAGGAACCTGGGCGTGGCGACGTCGAGCTCGACGGCCCGAAACGGGTGGTTCGCGCCGGGCAGGTCCAGCACGACCAGCGTGTCGCGTTCGTTCTCACGCTGGATCGCGCGCACTCCGACGGGTAGTGGCGTTCCGCTCAGGTCCGGCGCCCGGCCGCCGTCTGCGGTCACGCCTCCGATCTCGATCCGGCGCGGGTCGTCGGCTCCAAGATGGACGGTTAGTCGCAGGAAGCGATGGTCGCCGTCGGGCAGCGCGATCGTCTCGTAGCGCGTCGCGCCCGGAATGGCGAATACCCAGGCGTCGTCGAGCAGGGTCGTGAACGCCCGCCCATCGTCGCTGCCCTCGACTTCGACGCGCCGGCGGAAGTTCTCCCCCGACAGGCTCACGTGGACCGCCGACTTGCGTACCCGCTGTCCGAAGTCGAGCGTCGCGGTCGCGGTCCTGCCACCCACGAAGCCACGATTCAGCACCACGGGGTGGAGCGGCTCTGGCGCTTCGGGTATGTCACGGTCGATCACGAAGGGGACGCGCCTCCTGGAATCGTCCACGACCCGGACGTCTCCGAGATCGACGCGCGCTTCCGCATACACGTCGCGGTCCAGATGGACGACGACACGACCAGGCTCGTCGACCGCGATCGGGCGTTCGACGAGCGGCCCCGACCCGGCGAGGCCCAGCAATGCGACCAGGGCCGAGCTCAAGCACTCTCCCGGGGCAGCAGGCGCGCGCGGAAGCGGATGTTGAGCCACGCACCCGCCATCAGCAGCATGCCGAGCGCCAGGAAGGACAGGATGCGATAGATCGTATGCAGGGACGCGAGATCGACGAGCACCACCTTGAGGGCCGACACTCCGAAGAGCGCGTAGGCCGCATAGAAGAGCGCCCTGTTTCGGAAGCCGAGGCCAGCAGCGAGGAGGGCGGTCGCGAACGCGCTCCAGAGCACCGAGATGGCCAGGCCGCCCATCAGACGGGCATTCCAGACACCGGCTCGGGCGCGCGCTCCGAAGTACGCGTTCGTCTCGGCAGTCAGCAGTCCGAAGAGAAGGACGATCGCGAGCGACGCGAGGGCGGGGCGGACCAACGCTTCGGGTGATCCCGGTTCGCCGAGGCGACGCGTGAGCAGGATCGCGCCGGCGAGCGCGCCGATCACGAAGAGCCATATGCCGAAGCTCGGGTTCAGGACGGGCAGGAACGGCCCGTCGTGGAGAGGAAGGTGGCGCGCAAAGAGTCGCAGGGTCGCGAGCGCCAGGACCAGGTAGCCGCCCAGACGTGCGGGCGCCGAGTCGACGCGGACGCCGAGGCCGAGCAGGAGCAGCCCCCAGACCGCCCAGGCCAGCGTGATGCCATGGAGGCCGAGCTGCACGGGGATCGCGATCGTCACGAAGCCGGCGGCGAGACCGAGCGCGGTTCGCACGTGGAGCGCATCCCGCGGCTCCTGGCCGCGGAGCGCGAGTCCGATGACCAGATACAGGGCGGCGAGGGCCAGGGAGGTCAGGCCGAGGCCGGTCGGGTTCGACGCGTAGAGGACGCCGAACAGCATGCCCCACAGCAGCGCGGCGGCCCCCAGGTGCACGACCACGCCCGGAATGCCCAGCTCGACGCGGAAGATCAGGCCGCGCACCACCAGCGCGAGCAGGTAGGCCCCGGACACCGCCACGGCGATGAGGATCGCGTCGCGCTCGCGGCCGGCGGCGTAGAACTTGTCGTGCCAGGCGATGACCGCGAAGGCCGCGGTGACGATCCCCGCCGCCTCCGCCCACGCCCAGTGCCGGCGCAGCAGCGTCGCGATGGCCGCGAGGGCGAGCAGCAGCGCGACGACCAGCGCCGGCGCGTCGGTCTGGCCGGCGAGGCCGGCGGCGCACAGCCCGCCGAGGACGAAGGCGCCGGCCCGGAAGAACACGACGCTCCCGCCGGTGCCTCGATCCCCGAGCACGAACAGCAGCACCGCCCCGAGCACCCACGCGGCGCCGGCGAGGAAGTGCTGCTCTGGCGAATAGCGGTTGACCCACGCCAGGAACGGAACGAAGAGCGCGAAGCCGGCGAGCAGCCGGAAGAACGCCCCCGACTGGGCGGCGAAGCGCAGGGCGAGGAAGCCGAGCGCGAGCGAGAGGAACATCGGCCCGACGCCCGCCTTCACGTCGGCCATCGCCAGTGTCATGGCCGAGGCGGTGATCACCACGAAGGCCTGGAGGATCCCGCGCTGCTTCGAGGCCGGGCCCAGCGCGAAGAGCGCGGTGAACAGCGCGAGGCCGAAGGCCGCGGTCGCGAAACGCTCCGGCGTGTAGAACGTGCCCCACCAGCCGGCGTAGAGGAGCATCGTCCCGGTGAAGGCGAGCGGCATGGTCTCGGGCCAAGGCTTGCGGCGATCGAGGTACAACGCGCCGGCATCCAACAGGAACAGGTAGGCGAACAGGCCGAGCGCCCGATCCTCCCCAGTCGAGAGCAAGGCGGGCGTCAGGTAGCCGCCGATCCAGGCGAGCGCCGCGAGCAGGCGCAGGTCGAGACGCTCGGCGAGCGCGAGGGCCGCGGCGACGACGCCCACCAGGAGCACGAACGCAGCGACGCGCGGGATCAGGTCGTAGAAGCCATGAGCGCCGAACACGGCCGTGAACAGCCCCGCGAACCCCGCCCCCGCCAGGCCCTGGCCCAGCGGCCGATACTCGCGGCCCAGGAGGCGCAGGCCGAGGGCGATGAGGCCGAGGCTGAAGACGGCGCCGGAGAGGACGCGGCCAGTGGGTCCCACCCACTCGTTCTCCCAGGCGTACTTGACGAAGAACGCCAGCGACGCGAACACGGCGAGGGCCCCGGCCGCGACGAGCAGCTTGGGCCCGAGGTTCGTGGCGAGGTCCGGACGCGGAACGGCTGGCGCCGGCGGCACGGCCGGAGCAATCGGCGCCGTTGCGAGCCGAGTGGCAAGCTCCGCGCGAGGGGATGGCGGCGGCAGTGCCACGCGCACGGCCTCCGGGGCCGGCTCCGCCACGGGCGCCG
>DATFEN010000073.1:0-12173 GCA_035251085.1 Vicinamibacteria bacterium
ACCGGCGAGACAATCCCAACCGCAGCACAGGCCGCCGGCGCGTTGGCCATGTTTGTTGCGGTCTGGTGGAGCCTGACCACCATCCTCGCCACCGCAATCTCGAGCGTCATCTATGGCCTGCGGCGCGACGTCCGGGAGGCGCGGAAGCTCGGGCAGTACACGCTCGAGGAGAAGCTGGGGGAGGGAGGCATGGGCATCGTCTACCGCGCGAGCCACGCCATGCTGCGCCGACGCACCGCGGTCAAGCTGCTGCCCGCGGAAAAGGCGGGCGAGCAGAGCATCGCGAGGTTCGAGCGGGAGGTCCAGCTCACCGCGGGTTTGACCCATCCGAACACCGTCACCATCTTCGATTTCGGCCGCACGCCCGAGGGCGTCTTCTACTACGCGATGGAGCTGCTGGACGGCGCCGCGCTGGACGTGCTCGTGGAGCTGGACGGGGCCCAGCCGCCCGAGCGCGTCCTCCACGTGCTCGACGGGGTGGCCGGAGCCCTGGTGGAAGCCCACGAGATCGGGCTCATCCACCGTGACATCAAGCCGGCCAACATCATCCTCTGCAAGCAGGGAGGCCTCTTCGACGTGCCGAAGGTCGTTGATTTCGGCCTGGTGAAAGACCTGAGCGGCGGCGGGGTCGCGCTGACTGCAACCGCGACCCTGATGGGAACGCCGCTCTACATGTCTCCAGAAGCGATCACCGCTCCAGACTCGATGGACGCTCGCGGCGACCTGTACGCCCTCGGCGCGGTGGGGTACTTCATGGTCACTGGCACGCACGTGTTCCCGGGCCGGAGCCCCATCGAGGTCTGCGGGCACCACCTCCACACGAAGCCCGAGCCTCCTTCCGCCCGGTTGGGCCGCGCCTGCTCCCCGGACATCGAGAGCCTCCTCCTCGACTGTCTGGAGAAGGACCCGAACCGGCGACCGCAGACCGCGGCCGAACTGCAGCGGCGCGTCCGCGAGTGCCGGGCCTACGGGGCTTGGGACCGCGAGCGGGCCCGTCACTGGTGGCTCGAGAACGGCGACAAGCTGCTCCGAGGCCGCAGGGATCATCCGACGTTCACCCGGGTCGAACCTCTGCAGGGGACGGGTTCGTAGTCGGCGAGTCGGGTCCTTTCGTAGCTACCCGCGGGAGAAGGACGTGGGTCGTCTCTGTGAGCGCGAGGGCGAGGGGAACGTGTAAGATCGCGACGAGTTTGAGAGGAGGCGGCCGATGCGTGGTCCGGTGACGCGTGCGGTGCTGTATCTCGCACTCGGCACGCTGGGCGAACCGCGAGCTCTCGCAACGAGCCCCGAGTACGCAACAGCGATTCCAACGCCGACGCTGCCGCCTGCTTCGCTTCCAACCCTGCGTACTGCAGCAGTGCCACCTACGCGGACAGGAGGGCCTGCTCGGGCGCGAAGCCTGCCTATTGTGAGAGCACGAGCAACGCCGGCACGAGGGCGTGCGCGGGACCCGGCCAGCCAGCCAGTGGCCGCATCCTCTGGTTGGCACAGCGGTCCGGACGTCCCGTGGATGTGGGCGCGCTCATGGAAAAGCTGATGCGGTGATTGGCTGCGGCCGAGGGAATTGACTAGCCCGCGTCCTCGGAGCGGAGGCGAGCCACACTGAGACGCGGATCTTCGGGGTGCTGACGCGATACAATGTGACGTTCGCGGAGCGGGTCGGGCGATCGCCGCGGTCCGACGTCGGGGCCGGGGAGGAAAGTCCGGACTCCGAAGGGCAGTGCGCTGGCTAACCGCCAGCGGGGGCGACCCCAGGGAAAGTGCCACAGAAAACACACCGCCGAACTCCCGCGCGAGCGGGGGTGGCAAGGGTGAAAAGGTGCGGTAAGAGCGCACCGCCGGCGTGGTGACACGACGGGCACGGTAAACCCCGCACGGAGCAAGACCGAATAGGGGGGCGTTCGAGGCCGGCCCGGCCAAAGCTCCCGGGTAGGTTGCTGGATCCTGCGGGCAACCGCAGGACTAGAGGAATGGTCGCCTCCGGGGCCGCAAGGCTCCGGGACAGAATCCGGCTTACAGACCCGCTCCGCGGACGCTTATTTCCGGAATGCGGTGCGCTTCGCTCCGCGCTGCGCTTCATCGAGCGACTCGACGCGGAGTGAATCCGCGCCGAGGCGTCAACGGAGAGCGCTCCGCTTCGCACACCGCACGCGACATGGCGAGGCATGGTGGGAGGGGTCAGGAAACGAATGATGTCGAAAGCCAGCTTCGGGATGCTCGGCCGAACAATCCTGCGCGCTTCGACTCCACACCGAGGTGGAGGCGAAGCGCGCCTTGAATGTGCAGAGCCCATCCCTCCCCCCCGGGGGAGGGATGGGGAGGGGGGCTTGGTCGAATGAGAATCCTCGTCACCGGCGGCGCCGGCTTCATCGGCAGCCATCTCACGGAAGCGCTCGTGCGCAAGGGCCACAGCGTGCGCGTCCTCGACAACTTCTTCGGCGGCAAGCGCGCGAACCTCGCGGCCGTGCGGGAGGACGTGGAGATCGTCGACGGCGACTGCGCCGATCCCCGGACCGCGAGGGGCGCGGCGAAGGGCGTCGAAGTCGTGTTCCACGAGGCGGCGGTGCCGAGCGTGGCGCGGTCCGTCGAGGAGCCGGAGCTCTCGCACCGCTCCAACGCCACGGCCACGCTCGTGATGCTCGACGCCGCGCGGCGCGAGGGCGTGCGACGCTTCCTGTACGCCGGCTCGTCGTCGGTCTACGGCGACGCGAAGGTCTCACCGAAGCGGGAGGATCTGACTCCGCATCCGCTGTCGCCCTACGCGGCGGGCAAGCTGATGGGGGAGCACTACCTGCGCATCTTCGCTGAGCTCTACGGCATGGAGACGCTGACGCTCCGCTACTTCAACGTCTTCGGTCCGCGCCAGGACCCGAGCTCGCCGTACAGCGGCGTGATCAGCCTGTTCACGACGGCGCTGCTCGGCATGCAGCAGCCTCTCGTCTACGGCGACGGCCGCCAGACGCGCGATTTCACATACGTGGCCAACGTGGTGGACGGCAACCTCAGAGCATTGCGTGCGAAAGGTCTGCGCGGCCAGGTGGTGAACCTCGCGACGGGGCGCGGCGTCAGCTTGCGGCAGCTGCTGGCGGCCCTGGGTCGGGCCACCGGCCGCAAGCCCAAGCCGCGATTCGCGCCGCCTCGGCCCGGCGACATCCGGCACAGCCTCGCCGACATCCGGCGAGCCCGGACGCTCCTGGGCTACCGCCCGCGGGTGGACTTCGAGACCGGGCTCCAGCACACGGTCGAGTGGTACAGCGAGGCTACCGGGCGGAAGCGATGAGGTTTTCGGCCCAGGCCTTCTGCAGCTCCGGGTAGCTGAGCGCCAGCGCCACCGGCAGGGCCTCCTCCGAGGGCAGGCGGTCGCCGAGCGCGGACAGCAGCCGCACGAGCCCCGCTTCGTGGCTGCGCTTGAGGATGAAGCCCACGGCTGAGAGGCTCTGGGCGTAGGCCAGCTCGGCGTCGGGCTCGCTCAGCGAGCCGAAGGGTCCCTCGAGGCTCACGAGCGGGAGCAGCCGACCCTCGCGAGCGGCCTTCGCGAGCCGGGCGTCCTCGCGTGCAGGCTCGGTGCCCTCCAGCCACTGCGAGATCCCTTCCTGCAGCCAGGTGGGGCAGTTGCCACCCGTGCGCGCCGCGATGAACGAGTGCGCCAGCTCATGCCGCAGCACGCGCAGCAGGCGCGGCGTCAGCGCTTCGAGGCCCATGACGGGCACGCGGATTTCGCCGTCGTTCACGCCCTCGGCCCAGTCCGGCAGGCCGGCATCCGAGAGTCGAGCTCCCGACTGGAGCACGACCGTCACGGGATCGGGTGGGCTCGAGCCCAGGCGCCGCGCGAACTCGCCGTGCGCCTCGGAGAGGGCCTTGATCACGGCCGAGCCCAGCGGCTCGTTCACCCCGCCGTCGTACTGCAGGCGGAACTGGACGCCGCGCGACGGCTGCGCGGGAGCGGGAGCCACGTCCGCCAGCTTGCGCTTCACGTCAGGGTCGGGGCGCAGCTCATTGCTCGTGCGATAGGCTGCCTCCGCCGCGGCCCCATCGCCCATCGCGGTGGCGGCGTCGCCGAGCAGCGCATGGGAGCGCGCGTTTCGCAGATCGAGGCGCACGGCCTGGAGGGCGGCATCGCGCGCCGCCTTCGCGTCGCCCAGGGCCAGGCAGGCCTCCACGAGAGCCTGCCAGCCCACCAGCGAGCGAGGGTCGCGGGCGACGCTGGCGCGGAGGAGGCGCGTGGCGCCGACGGGGTCTCCTGCGGCGAGACGCTGATGTGCCTTCTCCACGTCGGGATCCGACGGAGGCTGGGCCGAGGCCGTCGGCACGAGCCTCTGGACCAGGCTCTTGGGCAGCCCGTAGGTGGCGCCGTTCTTCTCGTAGTAGAGCTGGGCTCCCTGATACCAGGCGCGATCGGCCTCGATCACGCGGCCGTTGGTCAGCGTGATCGTGTCGGCGCCGGCTTTGAGAACGAGGACGGACACGAGGAGTCCGGCCAAGACGGCGGGACGCATGGTCGCTAGGGGAGGATCGAGGCCGAGGTCACCGGTTTCGGCTTCGCGCCGTTCTCCCGGAAGTAGGGGGGCACCTGATCCGTGGCCGAGCGCGCGCGGGCCTCGCTGTCGAACACGCCCCAGCAGAGCCGGTAGCAGCTCTTCCCCTGGTAGGCGACCGGCACGATGAACAGCTCGGGGTTGGGGGCGTTCTGCTGGGCCTTCTGCAGCGTCTCGTCGGAGCAGGCCACGAGGATCTGGATGGTGTGGGCCCCGCGGCCGGCTGCGCGCAGGGTGGCCTCGAAGCCGCGCGCCGCGCCGACGTAGTCCCCGCGCCTGAAGGCCTCGCGGGCGTCGCCGACGCCCGGAGCCGGCGTCGGCTGGGGCGGTGAGATTGGCGGCTGAGTCGGGCTCACCAAGGGCGTCGTGACGGGAGCCGGTGTGGGGAGGCTGGTCTCAGGCGTCGCCGCCACCACGCTGCCCGGAGGCTCGAGCGGCAGGGTGGTCGCTGGCGGCAGCGTCGTGGGCGCTGCTAGCGGCGTTGCGTCGAGCGTGGGCTTCGTAGGCGGTGAGGGCCTGAAGAGGAACGCCCACGCGGTCAGGAACGCGCCGGCCAGCACGAGGACCGCCGCAACGCTGAGCAGCATCGTTCGCCGCGACTCGCCGCCCTCGACCCGTCCGGCGGGGCGCCCGCCGCGCCGGCCGCCGAAGTGCGGCTCCCAGTTCGGCTCCACCGGCTTCGCCATCGGAGCGAGCGGACCCTCGACATTGCGGGCATTGAGCAGCGCGTCCAGGGCCGCGAGGTCTTCCTTGCTCGGCGGCGCCGCTGCGGCGGGGGGTGGCACCGGCTCCTCGAAAGCAGCGGGCGTGTAGGCGGGAGGCGTCGATGCCGAGGAGGGAGCGGACCGGTAGCCGGGCCGCACCTCGGTCATGTCGGCGTCCGGCCGCGTTGCGTCCGGGGACGAAGCGGCCGGGTCCTCCTCCGCCTCGATCATCAGCGCCGAGGCGGGCGCGGGCATCGCATCTGCTTCGGTCTGGGGCAGCGGCGCGTACTCTGGCTCCGGGTCGTTGATCATCAGCGGCGGCGCGTCGTCGCCCACGAGCAGCGTGGCGTCGGCACTGATGTCGTGCGGCGTCTCGACGGCGGCACGGGCCGTGGCTCCGAGGTCCAGGAGGTCGCTGGTCGAGCGCTCGACCGCTGCGAGGAACAGCAGACCGCAGGCCGCCTTGGCGGCGTCGAACTCGTCGAGGCGCGCCTCCGCGGCGACGTCCTTGACGGTGCGCCGGCCATCGAAGAGGCGCAGCGCCGGGCCGAAGTCCGCTTCCACCTCCGCCAGGACCCGCGTGAACTCGACGCCCGGCGTCAGCATTACCTCGAGGCTCTGAAGGTGGCGCAGGACGAAGTTCCGGTCGGACACGCGGCGCACGGCCGCGAGGAACAGCTTCTCGCTGGAGAGCTTCAAGTCCACGGCGCCCTTCGGGAGCACGCCGTCCTCGAACTCGAAGCTCCCCGTGTCGTACGACAGGACGTCGGAGAGTATGCGCTCGACCTTCACACGGGCCGCTTCGCTCAGCTCACGCTGGCTCACGAAGCCGCTGTCCGAGAGGACCTTGGCCAGGGGATTTCCCGGGCCCACCTTGGCGTTGACCTCCTCGAGCTGCTCCGGGGAGATCCTGCCGCTCTCGATCAGGATCGCGCCGAGCTGGTCCTTGGGGTCGTTGGACGATCCGAAGAGAACGCGCCCGCCACGGAAGTAGATCGCCTTTTGATACGAAGGACCATCCACTTTGAGGGAGCCCGTGGCTCCTTGGCGATGGAGGTGCGCGATGAGGTAGGGGAACGCCTTGGGGTCGATGCCACCCGCCAAGGGAAATACCTCCGCCATCCATCCTCCCGGCGGCCCGTGCCGGCACCAATTGTGATTGGCCGGATCGCCTTTGTCATCAGCATATTAACATGGCTTTGACAGGGGGGAAGAGCTAGACTCGCCTCTCTTTCGCGAGAGGAGAGTTCCCGTGACAGAGCGCCGACGCGAGGACGACTGGTTCCAGAAGAACGAGAAGGCGTTGCTGGACGCGGCCAGGGCCGCTCGTGAAAAGCGCGAGAAGGAGCGCGCTGCCAAGGAACAGGAGGAGGAGCTCAAGCGCCTGCGAGACCTCCACCACATGAAGTGTCCCAAGTGCGGTCACGATCTCAAGGATGAGACGCTGGAGGGCATCAGCATCGACCGCTGCACCTTCTGCGAGGGGATCTTCCTCGACGCCGGGGAACTGGAACAGCTCTCCCTCAAGAAGGAAGCGGAGCGCAAAGGAATGCTCCGCAAGCTGATCGGAATCTAGACGCCGTATCTGATCGACGGGAACAACCTCCTCGGCTCGTGGGGAGGGCCGCGCCACGGGGACGACCGCCGCACGGAGGTGGTGCGGCGCGTCGCCGCGTTCTGCCGGGCGCGGGGTGCGCGCGCCACCGTGGTGTTCGACGGCGGCCGGCTTCGGCCCGAGTTCGCGGCCCAGGACCTCGGGCCGCTCAGCCTTCGCGTTCCGGAGCCCGGCGAAGATGCGGACACGCTGATCCGCCGCATCGTCGAACGTGCGGAGCGGCCGGGAGACTACGTCGTCGTGACCTCCGACAAGGCCCTGTATTCCTACGTCAAGACGCTGGGCGCGTCCGTGCTCCGTGCCCATGAGTGGAACGCCCTCGAGAGCCGCCTGCCGCGGCCCGAAAACGCCAGCGAAAAACCCGAGCGCGAGGACGACGTAGAAGGCTGGCTGCGCCGCTTCCAGAGGGAAGAGTAGACAAATTCGCTTGACGCCGGGACGGCGTCATCCGATCAACGGTTTGGGTCGCTGATCGTTCGGAGCGTCAAGGCTACTTGACGCTCGCTCCGCGCGCGCCGTCGCGTCGCTGCGCTCTCGGAACCAGCCCAAATCGCTGCGGCGGCAGGGCTTCACGCACGTCCGCGCGCACAGCGCCGCGCCTGGCAAGGCCATTGCCCAATGGTCCGGCGTGTGTGGCGTGCTCGGCGCCGGTCGTCGCGGGAGAGACGGCGGCCGGCGCCGGGCGAATCAAAAAAGGAGAAATGCCATGAAGAAGTCCATGCGTCACGTCGCCCTCGGTCTCGCGTTCGCGATCGCGTTCCTCGCCAGCTCGGGCCTGGCCTTCGCCGCCGCCGCGCCTGCGCCGGACGGCAAGGTCAACATCAACACCGCGAGCGTCGAGCAGCTCGCCGCGCTGCCCGGCGTCGGCGAGAAGCTCGCGGCCCGCATCGTCGAGCAGCGCCAGAAGAGCGGCAGCTTCAAGTCGGTCCAGGAGCTGATGACCGTGCGCGGCATCGGCGAGAAGAACCTCGCGAAGCTCGAGCCGCAGCTCACGGTCGGAGAGACCGCGAAGGGCGGGAGCAAGTAGGCCGCTTGGGGGCGGCCCCCGGCCGCCCCCGCCTTCCTTCAAAGGGAGACACCCATGCGCGAACGCGGCTTCAGCCTCGTCGAGATGCTCGTCGTCATGGGCATCCTCATGATCCTCGGCGCCGTGGCAGCGCCGACGCTGCGCGCCTACTCGGTGCGCTCCAGCCTGCAGGCGGGAGCGCGGGTGTTCCAGGGCGAGTTCCGCAAGGCGCGCGCCCTCGCCGTCCGGTCCGGCCGTCAGACCGCGATCCGTTTCGAGACGAGCGCCGCGGGGCCGGTGTTCAGCGTCTACGCGGACTCGACCTGGAACGGCGTGTTGTCGGCGGACATCGCGGCGGGGCGAGACAAGCGCATCGCGGGTCCCTTCGCTCTCACGGGCGGCGCGCCCGAGGTTCGCGTGGCGATCCTTCCCGGCACGCCGGCGATCCCGCCCGACAGCGGAACGCTGTCGACCGACGACCCGATCCGTTTCGGACGATCCAACCTCGTGTCCTTCTCGCCCAACGGCACCGCGACGCCCGGGACGTTCTACCTGGCGACTCGCTTCGACCAGGCCGCGGTGCGCGTGGCGCCGGCGACGGCGCGCGTGTCGTTCTGGTTGTGCCGAGCCGGCGCATGGAGCGAGCGATGAGCGCGCCCGGACGTGTGATGGGCACCGCTGTGGCGCTCGGGGACGGATCCGTGGTCCTGCGCGTCTCGGCGCCGCTCGACCCGCGGAGCGTCCGGCCGGACACGGTCCGCGTTGTGGACGCGCACGGCCCCGTTCCCGGTTCCGCGCGCCTCGCCGCCGACGGCTGCATGCTGGTCTGGCGGCCGTTGCGCTCGCTGCGAGCCCGGGCCGTCCATTTCGTCATGACGCAAGGCCTGCGCGACCGTCGCGACCAGCCTCTCGATCCGCACTGGAGCCGATTCATCCCTCGCGCCGTGGAGGACCGCATCGCGACCTGATCGTGGGCGCCCGCGTGGCTTCCTGCCAACCCATCCCCTTCGAAGCCCGCCCCTGCATCCCGCCGGCCCCAACCCGGGCCACCTCCGTTCCCTCGACGTTGCTCCGCCGCGCGGGCGCCCGCAGCCGTAACCGTCGTGCTAACGTTCCGAGAGCAGCGATGAGCTCGCGGGTCTACTTGCTCCTGACGCTCGCCTTCTATGCCGTGGGCGCGCTCTCGGTGCTGCTCCACACCCTCGCGCGGCGCCGGCTCTTGACGCCATGGACCGTGACGGCGGCGCTGGCCGGCTTCGTGATGCACACGGCCTCCCTCTCGCAGCGCTGGACCGAGGCGGGGCACTTCCCGGTCGTCGGGTTCCACGACGGGGCGTCGTTCCTCGCCTGGGCCACGGTGCTGGCCTTCCTCGCGACCTACGTCCAGACGCGGGTGGACGCTCTCGGCCTCGCCGTCTACCCGACTGCGTTCGTCCTCGTGCTGCTCGCCGCGTTGACGCCGGTCAGCGATCGCGAGGATCCGGTCCTGCGGAGCCTCTACCTGCCGATCCACACCACGCTCGCGCTGATCGGCTACGGCGCCCTGTTCGTGGCCTTCGCGATGGGGGTGATGTACCTGATCCAGGAGCGCGAGCTGCGCGCGCGCGCTCCGCGTGCGTTCTACTACCTGGCGCCGAGCCTGGAGCGTTGTGACACGCTGGGCGGGCACTCGGTCGAGGTCGGTTTCGTGTTCCTCACCCTCGCCATCCTCACCGGCCTCATGTGGAACCTGAGCCGCGGAGCCATCTGGACCGGGACGCCGAAGGAGTGGAGCGCGCTCGCCGCGTGGGTCATCTACGTCGCGATGCTCGTGGCGCGCCGGCGCTCGGGCTGGGGGGGGAGGCGCGCGGCGCTGCTCGGCATCGCGGGGTTCGTGATCGTGGTGTTCACGTTCTTCTCGCTGTCCCTCGCCCGCGGCATGGGAGGCGCCGCGTGACGCTGGTCGTGGTGGGCGTCAGCCACCGCACCGCCCCGCTCGACGTGCGCGAGGCCCTGGCCTTCCCGCGCGAACGGCTGCAGGAAGCGCTCGCGCGCGCCCGCGCAGAGGCGGGCCTCGCCGAGGCGATGATCCTCTCGACGTGCAACCGCGTGGAGGTCTACGGGCGCGCGGCCGAGGGCGCGCCCACCGAAGCGGTGGCGCGCTTCCTCGAGGCATTCCACGGCCGCGCCAGCGGCACGCTCGGCCCCTACGCGTACGCGGTCTCCGGCGAGGCCGCGGTGCGGCACGCGTTCCGCGTGGCTGCCAGCCTCGACTCGATGGTGATCGGCGAGCCGCAGATCCTGGGCCAGGTCAAGGAGGCCTACGAGGTCGCCGAGGCCGCGAAGAGCCTGGGCCCGAGCCTGGGCGCGCTTCGCAATCGCTGTCTCTCGGCGGCCAAGCGGGCGCGCAGCGAGACGCGCATCGGCCAGAACGCGGTCTCCGTCTCGTCGGTAGCGGTCGAGCTGGCCCGCAAGATCTTCGGGTCTCTCAAAGATCGAGCGGTGCTGCTCGTCGGCGCGGGGAAGATGAGCGAGCTCTCGGCGCGCCACCTCGTGGGCGGCGGTGCGCGCGCGACGGTCCTGGGCGGCCGGACCTTCCCGAAGGCCGAGGAGCTGGCGGCGACGCTGGGCGGTCACGCGGCGCCGTTCGAGGCGCTCCAGGCCGAGCTTGCGAAGGCGGACGTCGTGATCAGCAGCACCGGTGCTCCACACGCGGTGATCCGGAGGGAGGACGTCGCGGCGGCGGTGCGCAGCCGGCGGCGCCCGCTCTTCCTCATCGACATCGCGGTGCCCCGTGACATCGAGCCGGATGTCCGCGACCTGGCCAACGTGTTTCTCTACGACCTCGACGACATGAAGGCCGTCGCCGAGGCCAATCTGCGAGAGCGCCGCAAGGAGGCCGCCGCCGCCGAGGCGATCGTGGAGGCCGAGGTGCGGGCGTTCCTCGAGTGGCAGAAGTCGCTCGACGTGGCGCCTTTGCTCGCCGACCTGCGCCAGCGCGCCGAGACGATCCGGCGCAGCGAAGTCGAGCGGGCCAGGCAGCGCCTCGGGCCGCTGAACCCCGACCAGGAGGCCGCCCTCGACGCCGCCACGACGGCGATCGTCAACAAGCTGCTGCATCCGCCCACCGCGCATCTCAAGGAGGTTGCGAAGAACGGCCGCGCATCGGAGGTGGTCGAGCTGGTGCGGCGCCTGTTCGGGCTGTAACCCTGGCACGGAGAGACCACAGAGAGCACAGAAGGGCAAGGTCGGCTCGAGATCACGGAGAGCAGGGCACGTTCGGCCCGGGTCACGGGCGATAACCGCGGGTACGGAGACCAGGGAGCAGAGAGGTCCAGTTCGGTGTGAGATCACATATGGCACGTGCCTCCTCAACGCCGGCTCCCTTGAACCCTTCCTTTCTCTGTGATCTCTCCGGTCGTTCTCTGTGTCCTCTGTGGTTGTGCTGGCCGGGGTAGGAGTGCTGAGCATCGGCACCCGTGGCAGCGCGCTCGCGCTATGGCAGGCGAACCACGTCAAGGCTCGACTCGAGGCGCGCGGCGAAGCGCTCGAGATCCGCACGATCACGACGTCGGGCGACCGCGTGCTCGATCGTCGCCTCGAAGCGATCGGCGGCAAGGGCGCCTTCCTGAAGGAGATCGAGGAAGCGCTCCTGGCCGGAGAGATCGACCTCGCGGTCCATAGCCTGAAGGACGTGCCGACGCAGCTCCCCGATGGCTTGATGCTGTGCGCGTTCCTCGAGCGCGCCGATCCGCGCGACGCCTTGGTGTCCCGATCGGGTGCGGCGCTCGACGCGCTGCCGCCCGGGGCCAGATTGGGGACCACCAGCCTGCGCCGGCAGAGCCAGCTCCGGGCGCACCGTCCCGATCTGGTCGTGGCGGACCTGCGCGGCAACGTCGACACGCGCCTCCGGCGCTTGCGCGAGGGATCCTTCGACGCGATCCTGCTGGCCGCCGCCGGCATCACCCGCCTCGGCCGGGCCGCGGAGATCAGCGAGCTCCTGGATCCCGACGTGCTGCTTCCCGCGCCTGGCCAGGGGGTCGTGGCGCTGGAGTGCCGTGCGGGTGACGAGCGCGTCGCTGCAGCCGTCGCGTCCCTTCACGACGAGCCCACGGCGCGCGCCGTCACGGCGGAGCGAGCCTTTCTCGAAGCGTTCGGCGGCGGCTGCAACGTGCCGCTCGGTGCGCTGGCCGAGGGCAACGGTGACGGCCTGCGGCTGCGTGCCTACGTCGGTCGTGAAGACGGCGGCGCCTGGCTGCGCGCGGAGCGTCGAGGCGCCGACCCCGAAGCCCTTGCGCGCAGCGTCGCCGAGGATCTGCTGAGCCGGGGCGCCG
>DATFEN010000097.1:0-7795 GCA_035251085.1 Vicinamibacteria bacterium
GAGCCCTGCCGAGCGCGCGATCGCTCGCGCCGCTCGCGCCTTGCGGAGCGGCCCAGGCCGGTCGACGCCGACGACGGCGAAACCACGTGCCGTGAGGGCTCGGGCCAATGAGCCGCCCACCAGCCCTAGGCCGCACACGGCCACGGTGGGCTTCCTCACTGCTCGACGAGGATGCGCTCGAGCAGCTCCGGCTCCCGGCTCTCGAACAGGCGCGCCGCTCCCGCCACGAGCATGGCGTAGACCGCTGCGGCGCCGGCGACGGCGAGCGGCAGCGTGATGAAGGCCATGCCAGGGCGCTCGAGCAGCCGTGGCAGCCAGGCCAGGAAGACGAACGGCGCGGCCAACGCGAGCGCGCCCGTGAGGAACAGCGAGGAGATCGCGATGGCCGCGAGGCCGCGGCCGCCCGAAGCGCCGGCATGGGGGCTCTGCCCCGGGGCCGGGACTGGGACAGGGAAGAGGATCGACAGATAGTTGTCGGCACCGGCGGCGATCAGCAACGTAGCGCCGAGGGCGACCAGTACGCCCGGCACGGCGGAGAGCGGCGCCATGAGCATGCCCGCCAGCGCCACCATTGCCACGTGGGGCAGACGCAAGAGCGTCATCGCCAGGTTCTTGGCCACGAGCACGCGCCAGCGCGGCACCGGAAAGGACAGCAGCAGGCCGATCCCGCGCCGCTCGAAGCCCAGCACGTTGCCGCCGAAGGTGGAGATGCCGACGAACACCGCCAGCAGGAGCAGCCCCCCGCCACCCCGCGCGCCCCTGCCGCTCTGCAGCAGGAAGAAGAGCAGGAGCAGCGGACCGGTCAGGCCGATCAGCAGCAGCATGCGCAGCGCCGGATCGCGCCACGCGGAGCGCAGGTCCTTTTCGATCACGGCTCCCACCGGCCCGGGGAAGATCATGCGCGCCGTCACGTCGCTGGGGCCGCCCGGTCCGAGGTCGAGCTCGCCCCGGTAGATCCGCGACACCAGGAGGCCCGACGCCAGCATGCACGCGAGCGAGAAGAGCGCCGAGAGGAAGGCAAAGGAGCCGAAGAGGACGGCATCGCCTTGCGCTCCATAGGCCGCCGCGCGCACTCCCCAGGCGAGGGGAGACACCTTGAACAGGTCGGTGAAGACGAGGAAGCGCGCCATGCGCGCCAGCAGCGGGCCCCCGTGCGAGAGCAGGAGCAACGGCATGAGGCTCGCGGAGAAGCCGAGCAGCAGCCCGAAGGAGAGCACGAGGTCGCGGAGGCGGCGGTGCCGCGACAGCGCCTGCAGCACGAAGCCCACCGTCTGCGCCGCCGCCAGCATCGACACCAGGCTCAGCAGCGCGCCGAACCAGGCGAGCAGCAGTCGCGGCGAGGCTCCCGCGAGGGCCAGGGCCAGCGCGAGCGTCACGGGCAGCTCGGACAGCACCACGGGCTGGAAGAGGTTCGCGATGAGGCTGGACAACGCGAGGGTCGGGAACGGGACCGGGTAGTGCACGACCTGGCGCAGGTCGTAGGTCTCCGTCAGGGCGACTCCCGAGACCAGCGGCTGCAGACAGAACAGCACACCGAAGAGCGTGACCAGGGCCGACAACACGGGCAGCACGGCCTCGGGCTGGGCGCGCTCCAGCGCCCGTACGCCGAAGTACACCAACAAGGCTATCAGGCCCGAGGCGAAGAGCAGCCCCGGGACGATCAACAGCATGCCCAGCGCGCGCTCGCGCGCCCCCGCGAACGAGCGCAGCTCCAGGCGCAAGCGCAACAGGACGAGCGCGAGCAGGCGGCCCACCGCTATCCCAGCCAGGAGAGGTCGCGGCGCTCGACGTCGGCCGCCACGAGCTTCAGGAACACGTCCTCGAGGCTGGCGTCGTGGGTCGCGACCAGCTGCGTCCGTATCTCGGCGAGGCTGCCCTGGGCCACCAGCTTGCCCTTGTCGATCACCGCCACCTCGTCGCAGAGGCGCTCCACGACGTCGAGGACGTGCGAGGTGAAGAACATCGTGACGCCCTTGCTCGCGAGGCGCTTCAGCAGGTTCGTGACGATGCGCCCCGAGATGGGGTCGATGCCGTTGAGCGGCTCGTCGAGGAAGAGCACGCGCGGGTTGTGGATGAGCGCGGCGGCCAGCGCAGCCTTCTTCTTCATGCCCTGGGAGTAGTCGACGAGCAGCTTGCGGCGGTCCTCCTGGAGCGAGAGGAACTCCAGGAGCTCGTCGCTGCGGCGCCGCACCTCGGCGCGCGGCAGGTTGTACATGCGGCCGGCGAAATGCAGGTACTCCTCGCCGGTGAGGCGCTCGTACAGCGGCAGCTCCTCGGGCAGGCTGCCGATCAGGCCCTTGACGGCGAGCAGGTCGTCCGAGAGCCGGATGCCCTCGATCTCGACCTCGCCGGCCGTGGGCCGGAGCAGTCCGGTGAGCATCTTCATCGTGGTGCTCTTGCCCGCGCCGTTCGGGCCGAGGAAGCCGAAGAAGCGCCCGCGCGCGACTCGGAACGACACGCCGTCCACCGCGGCCTTCTCGCGGAAGCGTTTGACGAGGCCGGATGCCACGATGGCGTCGGTCATGTTAATCATCCTACCCATGGCGGGACGCAAAGCCTATTCGCTGCGGATCCGGCCCGACGGGCGCTTCGTCGTGGTGCAGTTCACGGACCTGCACCTCGGCAGCTCGGCCGCGACCGACCGGCGGACCCGTTCGGTGATCGAGGCGGTGCTGCAGGCCGAAGCGCCCGATCTCGTGGCCCTGACCGGCGACATCCTCGAGGGCCAGCGCGCGGCGGACCCGCGCGCCGCGCTTCGAGCGGGGCTCGCGCCGGTCCTCGAGCGCGGCTTGCCCTGGGCCCCGATCCTCGGCAACCACGACGACGAGGGCCGGTTCGGCCGCCGGCGCGTCTTCGGCTTCCTGCGCTCGTTGCCGGGCTGCCTCGGGCGGCCGGGGCCCAGAGGGGTTTCCGGTTTCGGGAACTACGTCCTGCGGATCCAGGGGAGCGAGCGCGCGACCGCGTTCGTCTTCCACATGTTCGACTCCCATGCCTACGCGCCGCAGGGCTTCGGGACGTACGCTTGGATCCGCGCTGACCAGATCGACTGGTACCGGCGGTCGCGGGCGGACCCGCACGCGCCCGCTCTCGCATTCCTGCACATCCCGCTTCCAGAATGGGAGCAGGCCTGGCGCGAGGGCTGGAACAAGCGTGGCCACCGCCACGAGCCGGCTTGCTGTCCCGCCGTGAACTCCGGGCTGTTCGCGGCGTTCCTCGAGCGCGGTGACGTGGTCGGCGTCTTCTGCGGCCACGACCACCTCAACGACTACGAGGCGACCCTCCACGGCATCCGCCTCGTCTACGGCCGGGCGACCGGCCATGGCGGCTATGGCCGGCCGGGGTTCCCCAGGGGCGCGCGCGTCATCGAGCTGCGCGAGGGCTTCCGCGGCTTCGAGACGCGCGTGGTGGCACCATGAGCTTCGCGCCGATCTACCTCGACGACTTCCGCCCCGGCCAGAAGTACGTGTCGACGAAGCTGAGGGTCGATGCCGACTCGATCAAGGCTTTCGCCGCGGCATTCGATCCTCAGCCCTTCCACCTCGACGAAGGCGCCGCGCGCGCGTCCTTCTTCAACGGGCTCTGCGCGAGCGGCTGGCACACCGCCGCGATGACCATGCGCCTACTCGTCGAGAGCGACTTCCGCCCCGCCGGTGGAATCATCGGAACCCGCGCCGAGGAGCTGCGCTGGCCGCGCGCGGTGCGTCCGGGCGACGAGCTGGAGGTCGAGGCGGAGGTGCTCCAGGTCCGTACGTCGGCCAGCCGGCCTGGACAGGGCTACGTGAAGTGCCGGACCACCACACGCAACCAGCACGGCGAGCCCGTGCAAGTGCTCGTCATGAACCTGCTGGTGGAGGCGCGCGGCGGGCGGGGCTACTAGACCCGCTCCTTTCGAGCCGTGAGCGGACCGCCGGCATCGCCGGTGTTGGGAGTGCCGGCGGGCTCGATCAACAGGACGTGCGCCTCCTCTTCGGCCTTGGGGCAGTGCTCCACGCCGCGCGGGACCACGAACAGCTCACCCTCGTTCAGCTCGACGTTCCGGTCGCGGAGCTGGATGATCACGCGTCCCTTGAGGACCAGGAAGAAGTCGTCGGTGTCGTCGTGCTTGTGCCAGACGAACTCTCCCTTCACCTTCACGACCTGGACGTCGTAGTCGTTGAGCTGAGTGACGATCTTCGGGCTCCAGTGCTCGGCGAAGGCGCCGAGCTTGGAAGCCAGGTTGACCTTGTCGTACACGCGGCGCCTCAGCGCTGGGCCGGCACGCTCGCCAGCGGCAGGCTGCGCCCCAGCACCGGCGCGATCACGCGCAGCTCGCCCATCAGCGTGTCGAACTGCTCGGGGAATAGGCTCTGGGCTCCGTCGGAGAGCGCGTGGTCCGGGTCGTTGTGGACCTCGATCAGGAGCCCGTCGGCGCCCGCAGCAACCGCGGCGCGCGCCATGGGGATGACCTTGTCGCGCCGACCCGTCCCGTGGCTCGGATCCACGACGATCGGCAGGTGGCTGCGCTTCTTCACCACCGGGATGGCCGACAGGTCCAGGGTGTTGCGCGTGGCGTTCTCGAAGGTGCGGATGCCCCGCTCGCACAGCACCACCTGCATGTTCCCGCCCGCGAGGATGTACTCGGCCGAGAGCAGCCACTCCTCGATCGTCGCCGAGAGCCCGCGCTTCAGAAGCACCGCCTTGCGCGTGCGCCCCAGCTCCTTGAGCAGGTCGAAGTTCTGCATGTTGCGGGCTCCCACCTGCAGGCAGTCCACGTAGCGCAGCATCATCTCGATCTGGCGCGGGTCCATCACCTCGCTGACCACCGCCAAGCCGCTCTCGTCCGCGGTCTCCCGCATCCAGCGCAGCGCGGTCTCGCCATGCCCCTGGAATGAGTACGGCGACGTGCGTGGCTTGAATGCCCCGCCCCGCAGCACCCTCGCCCCGGAGGCGGCGACCGTCTGGCCGATGGCCCCGACCTGCTCGCGGCTCTCGACCGAGCACGGCCCCGCCATCACGACCACCTCGGTGCCTCCGACGCGGACGCCGCCGAGGTCCACGATCGTGTCGTCGTGCTTGAAGGTTCGGCCGACCAGCTTGTACGGCTCGCTGATCTTGATCACCTCGCGCACGCCCGGGAACATCTCGATCGAGCGCGGGTCGGCGGCCATGTGCGGCGTGCCCACCGCGCCCAGCACCGTATGCTGGACGCCGGACGAGCGGTGCACGTCGTAGCCGGCCTCGACCAGCGCCTCGATGACCTTCTGGACCTGCGCCTCGGTGGCGCCCTGCTCCATCACGATGACCATTGGACTACTCCTGGTTCTGCGCCTGAGCGACGTCGTGACTCTTCTCCGCCGCGACCCTCTCCAGCCGGCGGCTCTCGTCGATGATCCGCTCGAACACGCGGCGCACGGCGAGCGGGTCGAGCGGCCCGGGGTTCTCGCGCATCACGCGCTCGAGGATCTCACCCTCGCGCTCGGGCATGTAGATCGGCAGGCCCAGCTCGGCCTTGATGCGCCCCACCTCGACCGCGCAGGCGGAGCGACTGTTCAGCAGCCGCATGAGCTGGGTGTCGATCTGGTCGATGCGCCGGCGCCAGGCGTCGATCTCGGACTGCCTCTGGCTCACGGCGCCGCCTCCGCAGGCTCGGCGCCGCGGAGGCCCTCCGGATAGGAGCCCAGCACCCGCAGCTCGGCCGCGATGCCTTCGAGCTCTCCGATCGCCTCGCCCGCCGCGCCCTGCGGGTCCCCCAGCACGTCGAGGTAGAACGCGTACTCCCACGGCCGCCCGCGAAGCGGTCGCGACTCGATCTTCGCGAGGTCCACACCGCGCGATGCGAACGCGCTCAGCGCGCGGTGCAGCGCGCCGGGGACGTTCGCGAGAGAGAAGACCAGCGACGTCTTCGTCGCGCCCGCGAGCGGCCCGGGATCCCGGGACAGGATCAGGAAGCGCGTGTAGTTCTGCGGGTCGTCCTCGAGGCCCTCGGCGAGGACCGCCGCTCCGTAGTGTTCCGCGGCCAGCCGCGGACCGATCGCCCCTTGGGTGGCGAGCCCGTCGTGGCGCATCAGGTCCTTGACGGCGCCAGCCGTGTCGTAGGCGGGCACGGCCTCGAGGCGCGGGTTTTGCCTGAAGAAGCCGCGGCACTGGGCGAGCGCCACGGGGTGGGAGGCGACGCGGCGAATCGACGGGAGGGCTGCGCCCGGCCGGCCGATCAGGCACAGCCGGATGCGGAGCTGCGTCTCGCCGACGATGTGGAGGCCCTGGGCGCGCAGGCGGTCGTAGTTCTCGTGGATCGAGCCTGCCAGCGAGTTCTCGATAGGGACCACGCCGCGGTCGGCCTCGGCCCCGACGACGGCCTCGAACAGCTCGTCGAAGGTCGGCTTCGGCTTCAGCTCGATGCTGTCCCCGAGGCTGCGCAGCGCCGCCGCGTGGCTGAACGCCCACAGCTCGCCCTGGATCGCCACCTTGAGCCCGTCGCCGTTTCCGCTCATCCGCCCTGGAGCCTCCTGAAAACCGAAAAGCCCGCCCCGGTTGCTTCCGGGAGCGGGCTCTGTCGGCCGATCGATCGTGGGAAACCGCCTACACGGTCCCTCGACCCGCTCCCCTGGAGCGGGTAAAGAAGTAAAGGAAGCGGCCGATCCGCGACATCGGGACGATTATAGGGCGCGGCCGCCCCGCGTCAAGAGCCCCATGGAGGTCCGTGGGTCAGGTGGCCTCCAGTGGCTCTCACGCGAGGCCGCTGCGTAGGGCCTTCACGAAGCCCACGAGATCGTCCGTCGGATGCTCCTCCACGAACCGGACGATGGCGCTACCGACCACGACGCCATCGGCCACGGCCGCCGCGGCTCGCACCTGCTCGGCCGTCGAGATGCCGAAGCCGAGGGCCACGGGCTCCCGAGTCAGCGCTTTGAGGCGGCCGAGGAGCGGCTTCGCGTCGCTCGACAATGCCTCGCGCTCGCCGGTGACGCCGGTGCGGCTGATCGCATAGACGAAGCCGCGCGAGGCCTCCGCGATGCGCCTGAGCCGATCGTCGGGGCTCGTCGGCGAGGCCAGGAAGATCGTGTCGAGTTCCGCGGCGCGAGCGATGGTGAGCCAATCGTCCGCCTCTTCCGGGGGGAGGTCCGTCACCAGCACGCCGTCCACGCCGGCGGCGCGGGCATCCCGCGCCAGGCGCTCGAGCCCATGGCGCAGCAGAGGGTTCAGGTAGCTGAAGAGCACGATCGGCAAGGCGCTTCGCTCGCGAATCCGCCGAGCGCAGTCGAGGACTCCGCTGAGCGTCGTGGCCGCGCGCAGCGCCCTCTCGCTCGCCCGCTGGATGACGGGGCCATCCGCCAACGGGTCGCTGAACGGCACGCCCAGCTCCAGCACGTCCACGCCGCCGCGCTCCAGCTCCAAAGCGATCTCGACGGTCCTCTCGAGAGACGGGTCGCCGGCGGTGACGAAGGCGATGAAGGCCTTCCGGCCATTTGCGAAGCGGGAGCCGATGGTAGGCATTCAGTTGAGCCCTGCCGCAGCCATTGGCCGCCCTTGATCAAGCCCCCCTCCCGATCCCTCCCCCCAGGGGGAGGGACATGGCTGTGAACAAGCTGCGTCCTTCGCCCCCGCTTCAGGGCGGGGTCGAAGGACGCGGGTCTGTTTGGCTCCGCTATCCGTGGCTCGTCCGCCAAGCGCGCTCCTCACGCGCCGTTACTCTCCGTTCCGCTCCCGTTCCTCCGTGTTTCCGGGCCAGGGGCGGCGGCCTCGACCGTCCCCAGGTCCTTGTCCCCACGGCCGCTCATGTTCAGGACGACCAGGCGGCCGCGCAGCTTCGGAGCTT
>DATFEN010000098.1:0-3726 GCA_035251085.1 Vicinamibacteria bacterium
CGACAGACGGGAGGTGACGCCTGGCCGCGCCCGCGATCCGGATCCTCGAGACGCTGGTCCTGCGGGGGCCGAACTTCTGGTCCTACCGCCCGAGCGTCTGGATGCGCATCGACCTCGGACCCTTCAAGGACCGGCCGACGAGCGGGCTGCCGGGCTTCGAGAAGCGGCTGGTCGAGCTGCTGCCGAGCCTCGAGGAGCACCACTGCTCCGAGGGCCGCCCGGGTGGATTCCTGTTCCGCGTGCGCGAGGGCACCTGGCTCGGCCACGTGGCCGAGCACGTCGCGATCGAGGCCCAGAACCTGATCGGCATTCTGGTCTCCTTCGGGCGCACGCGGGAGACGAAGACGCCGGGTGTCTACAACCTGGTCTTCGAGATGGAGGAGGAGCGCGTCGGCGTGAAGGCCGGCAAGCTCGCCCTCGACGTCGTCGAGTGGTGCGCCGGCGAGGACTTCGACCTCGACCTGCGCGAGCGCCTCGACGACCTGAAGCGGCTGCGCGAGAAGTGGGCGCTCGGCCCGTCGACGAAGTCCATCGTGGATGCCGCAGCCGTGCGCAACATCCCCCACCTTCGGCTGAACCAGCGCTCGCTCGTCCAGCTCGGCACGGGCGTCCACCAGCGCCGCATTCAAGCCACGATCGCCTCGACGACCGCGCAGCTCGGCGTCGAGATCGCCGGCGACAAGGACCTGACCAAGAGCCTGCTGGCCGATCACGGCGTCCCGGTGCCGAAGGGGCACGTCGTGGAGGACGAGGAGCAGGCGGTGGACGTGGCGAAGGAGCTGGGCTGGCCGGTGGTCGTCAAGCCCCTCGATGCGTCTCACGGCCGCGGTGTGCTGACCAACATCGCGAGCGAGAAGGAGCTTCGTCTGGCATGCCGGGACGCGCGCAAGTTCCGCGACGAGATCATCGTCGAGCGCTTCCTCGAAGGCCACGACTTCCGCTTCCTGGTCATCAGCGGCAAGTTCATCTGCGCGGCGCAGCGCGTCCCGGCCTTCGTGGTCGGAGACGGCAGCCACACCATCGCGGAGCTGGTGGCCGAGACCAACCTCGACCCTCGGCGCGGCATCGGCCACGAGAAGGTCCTGACACGGATCGAGATCGACGACTCGACCCTGGCGCTCCTGGCCCGCCGAGGCCTGGCTCCGACCAGCGTGCCACCCGCAGGTGAGACGGTGTCTCTCAAGTCCACCGCCAACCTCTCGACCGGCGGCATCGCGCGCGACGTGACCGACTTGGTCCATCCCTCGAACGTCCATCTGGTGGAGCGGGTGGCGAGGATCGTCGGCCTGGACATTGCCGGGATCGACGTGATCGCGCCCACCGTGGAGAAGCCCCTGGCGGAGGTGGGCGGCGGCATCGTCGAGGTGAACGCCGCGCCCGGCTTCCGGATGCACGTCGCGCCGGCCGAGGGCACTCCGCGCGACGTCGCCGGCGCGGTGGTGGACATGCTGTTCCCGCCGGGGCAGGCTTCACGCGTTCCGATCGTGGCGGTCACCGGGACGAACGGCAAGACCACGACCACGCGCCTGATCGCCCACGTCGCGCGCTACGCCGGCCACCACGTCGGCATGGCCACCACCGAGGCCGTGTACATCGGCAGCGAGACGGTGATGCGCGGCGACTGCACCGGACCGGCCTCGGCCCAGGCCGTGCTGCGCGATCCCACCGTGACATTCGCCGCCCTCGAGACGGCCCGCGGCGGGCTGCTGCGCTCCGGGCTCGGCTACGACTGGGCCAACGTCGGCGTGGTCACGAACGTCGCCGCCGACCACCTCGGCATCCGCGACATCGAGACCCTCGAGGACCTGGCCCGCGTCAAGTCCCTCGTCACCGAGCGCGTGTTCCCGGACGGCTGCGCGATCTTCAACGCCGAGGACGCCATGACCCCGTGGCTGGCATCGAGGACGAGCGCCAAGCTGGCCTATTTCTCCCTCGACCCGCAGAACGACCTCTTCAAGCGGCACGTGGCGGCGGGTGGATTGGGCGCGGTCATGGATCGGCACGACACGCTGTGCCTGTACCGCGCGACCTTGCGCATCCCGCTCGTCCATGCGCGCCAGGTCCCGATCACTTTCGACGGCAAGGCCCGCTTCAACATCGCGAACGCCCTCGCGGCAGCGCTGGCCGCCTTCGCGGCGGGGATCGAGCTCGACGACATCCGCGGCGGGCTCACGACCTTCCACTCCACGCCGTTCCAGACCCCGGGCCGCGCCAACGTCTACGAGTTCCGCGACTTCAAGGTGATGGTCGACTACTGCCACAACGCCCACGGCATGCAGCAGCTCGGCCCTTTCGCACAGGCGCTCCGGAAGGCTCGCGTGATCGGCGTGATCAACAGCCCCGGCGACCGGCGCGACGAGGACATCCGCGCATTCGCGACCGCCGCCGCGCCGTTCTTCGACCAGTTCCTGCTGCGGGACGACGAGGACCTGCGCAAGCGCCCAGCCGGCGAGGTGGTCGGCCTCCTGAAGGCTGCCCTGGAGGGCGCCGGGGTCGGCGCGGAGCGTATCGAGGTGGTCAAGAACGAGACGGAGGCCGTGCGACGCGCCCTTGCCCTCGCCCAGCGAGACGACCTCGTCGTGATCCTCGCCGAGAAGATCACGAGGGTCGCCGCCCAGATCGACTTCGAGCGCCAGAAGGAGCAGCGCTGACGCCGTCGGCCGCGGCCGAGCGGCGTCCGGTCGGACCGCTCCAGCTCCTCGCCCTGGCCGTGAACGGCGTCGTCGGCGTGGGCATCTTCTTCGCCCCGTCGCAGATCGCGGCGAACGCCGCGGGCTGGGGCAGCGTCGTGGTGATCGCGCTGACCGGCGCCGCGCTCATCCCCGTCGCCGCGGCCTTCGCGAACGCCGGCCGCCGCTTCGACGAGGACGGCGGCCCGGTCGTGTTCGCGCGCGCCGCCTTCGGCGAGTTCCCGGCGTTCCTCGTGGGCTGGATCGCCTACGTCAGCGCGATCGCGAGCACGACGGCCGTGACCTCGGGCCTGACCGCGGCGGTCGCACCGATGCTCGGCCTTCCGCCCGGCCTTCCGATGCGGGTGGCGCCGGTCCTGCTGGTGCTGGCCCTGGCCGTGGTGTGCGCACTCGGTCTGCGCCTGTCCGCGGGTGTCTGGACGGGCCTGACGGTCCTGAAGCTCGTCCCGTTGGCGGCGCTCCTGGCTGCGTTCGTCGCCACCGGATTCGCGGTGAGCACGGTCCCGGCAGCTGCCACGCCCCAGCTCTCGTGGCTGCGAGCGGGGCTGCTGGCGACCTTCGCCTTCCAGGGGTTCGAGATCACGCCCGTCATCGCCGGCCGCGTGACGGACCCGGAGCGTTCGATCCCGATGGCGCTCTACGGGTGCATCTTCACCGTGTCCGCGCTCTACATCCTCCTGCAAGCCGCCTGCGTCGCGTCGCTCCCGCAGCTCGCAGCGTCCGCAACTCCGCTCACCGATGCCGCCGCGGCGCTCGGTGGCCCTGGGCTCCGCTGGCTCGTGGCGCTGGGCACGAGCGTCTCCGCTCTGGGCATCAGCTTCGGCTTCATCGTGATGACGCCCTGGTATCTCGCGACCCTCGCGCGGAATGCCGGCCCGCTCCCATTCGCCATGGAGCGGATCTCGGAGAAGGGCGTGCCGCTGCGCGCGCTGGGCATCACGGTGGTCCTGGTCTCCGTGCTGTTGCTGAGCGGCGGCACCCTGAGCCAGCTGTTCGCGCTCTCGGGCACTACGGTGCTGCTTCAGTACAGCGTGAC
>DATFEN010000109.1:0-5011 GCA_035251085.1 Vicinamibacteria bacterium
GGCCGCGGCTCGAGGCAACGAGGCTTCGCTTCAAGCCCTGCAGCGAGAGGTCGAGTCGGCGCGCGCCAGCGTGATCCAGGCCCGGGCCGACTTCGAGCGGGCGCGCAAGAACCACGAGGCGCTGATCATCCCCGAGGCCGATCTCGAACGCGCCCGCACCGCGCAGGCCACGAGCGAGGCTGCCCTCCAGGCCGCAGAGCGTCGCGTCGAGCAGGCGCGCGCCGCCCTCGAAGGCTCGCAGGACCAGCTTTCGAAGACCACCGTGCGCTCGCCGATGGACGGCATCGTCACGGCCAAGCGCGTCGAGGAAGGCGAGGTCGCGGTGGTCGGCGTGCTCAACCAGCCGGGCACCGTGCTGCTCCAGATCTCCGACATGTCGATCGTCGAGACCGAGATGGAGGTCGACGAGACGTCCGTCCCCTCGGTGAAGCTCGGGCAGGAGGCTCTCATCCGCGTCGACGCCTATCCGAACCGGACGTTCCACGGCGTGGTCACCGAGGTCGGCTCGAGTCCGATCGTCAAGCAGAACGCGCAGCCGAACGAGGCGATCAAGTTCAAGGTCAAGATCCAGATCAAGGATCCGCCCGAGGGCATCAAGCCCGGCCTGTCGGTGCAGGCGGACATCCTGACCGGATTCGCCGGCCAGGCCGTCGTCGTGCCGATCCAGGCGCTCGTGGTGAGGGACCTCGAACGGAAGCCCGGCGATCCGCCCAAGCCGGGAGAGCCGCGCGACGAGGAAGGCGTGTTCCTCATGGAGAACGACAAGGCGCGCTTCCAGGCCATCAAGACCGGCCTGCTCGGCGAGCTGAACCTGCAGGTCGTCGAGGGCCTGAAGGGCGGGGAGACCGTGATCAGCGGCCCCTTCCGGGCGCTGCGGGAGATCAAGTCCGGCGATGGGGTGAAGCTCGAGAAGCCGAAGAAGGACGCCTCGCCGTCCCCGCACTAGCATGATCCTGGAGGAGCTGTTCGCCGAAGCGCTACGGGCGATCCGAGCCCACCGCCTGCGCAGCTTCCTGACGCTCCTCGGCATCATCATCGGCGTGGCGACCCTGGTGGGCGTCGTCTCGGTGATCGCCGGCCTCAACGCCTTCGTCCAGAACAAGGTCATCCAGCTGGCGCCGGATGTGTACGTCGTCACGAAGTTCGGGATCATCCGCAGCCGCGAGGAGTTCCTCGACGCGGTGAAGCGGCGCAACTTCGATTGGAACGACTACCTCGTCGTGGCGCGGACGCTCCAGAAGGCGGAGGGCGTCGCTGCCCAGCTCGTGGGCAACACGGCCGTGAAGCACCGCGAGCGCCGGCTCGCCGACGTGCAGGTCCAGGGCACGACGGCCAACTTCGGCACGATGGTCGGCCTCGACATCGTCGGGGGCCGCTACTTCACGCCGATCGAGGAGGATGCCGCGCAGGCTGTCACCATCATCGGTGCGGATGTGAAGGACGAGCTGTTCCCGCAGCAGGACCCGATCGGCCGGGAAGTGCTGGTCGGCGGCGCTCCCTACCGCGTGATCGGCCTCCTCGAGAAGCAGGGCCGGACGCTCGGCGAGGAGCGCGACCGCAAGGTCTTCATCCCGTTCCAGGCCTATCGCCGCCAGTTCGGGACCCAGGATTCGATCGACCTCCTGATCAAGGCGCGGGGTGGGGTGGAGGGCGTGGACGCGTCGGTCGACGAAGTCCGCGCCCTGCTCCGCGCCCTGCGCCACACGAGCTTCAAGGCCCCCGACCCGTTCGGCGTCGTGACGGCGGAGAGCCTGCAGGAGCTCTGGCGCCAGATCTCGGCGGCGGCCTTCATCCTGTCGCTGTTGATCGCCTCGGTGTCGCTCGGCGTCGGCGGGATCGTGATCATGAACATCATGCTGGTCTCCGTCGTCGAACGCACCCAGGAGATCGGCGTGCGCCGGGCCATGGGCGCCCGGCAGAAGGACATCCGCCGCCAGTTCCTGGTGGAGTCGGCGCTGCTGTCGCTCGCCGGCGGGCTCATCGGCGTGGCCGGTGGGGCGCTCCTCGCGATCGGGGTCCGCAGCCTCCTCAACTTCCCCGCCCAGGTCACGGCGGGAATCATCGGCCTGGGCATCGCGCTCTCGGTGGGCGTCGGCCTCGCGGCGGGCTATTGGCCCGCGCGCAACGCCTCGCTGCTGCCGGTCGTGGACTCGCTGAGGGCCGAATGAACGCTCCGCGCGTCCGCATCTCGTGGGTCGAGAACGTCGCCTTCGCGCTGCTGGCGATGCGGACGCAGAAGCTGCGCAGCTTCCTCACGCTGCTCGGCGTGATGGCGGGCGTGGCGACGGTCATCATGATGGTGAGCTTCGTGGTCGGCTTCAACAACTCGATCACGGCGGCCTTCACCACCTTCGGCACCCATCTCATCCAGTTCCAGAAGTACGAGCCGCGCTTCGGCCCGGGCGGACCGCCCGAGGACCAGCGCAACCGCCGCGATCTCACCATCGAGGACGCCAAGGCGTTGAAGCGCCTCTCGACCATGGTCGCGGCGGTCTCGACCGAGCGCTACGTCTTCGAGGGCGCATCGATTCGGGCGGGCCGGAGCGAGGCGAGCAACGCCGTGCTGCTCGGTACGAACCCCGACTACGCGCCGGCCAACAACCACCTGGTCCACGATGGGCGCTTCCTCACCGACGCGGACCTGACGCACAACGCGCGGATCTGCATCATCGGGACGGACATCGTGTCCGCCCTCTTCCCGCACAAGGACCCGATCGACGAGCAGGTGGTGATCGACGGGCAGCCCTTCGTCGTGGTCGGCGTGTTCGAGAAGAAGGGCTCCTTCCTGGGGGGCAGCGTCGACAACTTCGTTGCCGTCCCGATCACGACGTTCGACGAGCTCTACCCGTGGGTGAAGCAACGCCACGGCGAGCGCTTCTACATCGCCACCGTGCCCCGCCGGTCCGAGGACTTCCAGGCGCTCATCGAGGAGGAGACGGCGATCCTGCGAGCGCGCCGCGGGCTGCGCCCGAACCAGCCGAACGACTTCGCCCTGTTCACGAGCGAGGGCCAGCTCCGCAACTTCCAGCAGATCACGAGCGGCGTGGCCGCGGCCATGATCGTGATCGCGGGCATCGCGCTGCTGGTCGGCGGCGTGGGCGTGATGAACATCATGCTCGTCAACGTCACCCAGCGGACCCGCGAGATCGGCCTGCGCAAGGCGCTGGGGGCGCGCCGTCGCGACGTGGCGTTGCAGTTCCTGGTCGAGGCCGTGACGCTGACCGCCGTGGGCGGCATCCTCGGCGTGGCGTTCGGCCTGTCGGCCGCGGTCGGAGCGAAGTACTTCTTCGAGTTCAACGCCGCGACGCCAGCCTGGTCGGTGGTGCTCGGCCTCGGCGTGTCCACTGCCGTGGGCATCGCGTTCGGCATGTGGCCCGCGTTGAAGGCCGCGCGTCAGGACCCGATCGAAGCGCTGCGCTACGAATAGTTCCGCCGAATGAACGCTCCGCGCGTCCGCATCTCGTGGGTCGAGAACGTCGCCTTCGCGCTGCTGGCGATGCGGACGCAGAAGCTGCGCAGCTTCCTGACGCTGCTCGGCGTGATGGCGGGCGTGGCGACCGTGATCATGATGGTCAGCTTCGTGGTCGGGTTCAACAACCAGGTGACGGCCGTCTTCACGATGTTCGGCGCTCACCTCGTCCAGTTTCAGAAATACGAGCAGCGCTTCGGCGGTCCGGGGAACGACATCCCGGAAGAGGAGCGCAACCGGCGCGACCTCACCGTCGAGGACGCGAAGGCGCTGAAGCGCCTGTCGACGCTGGTCGGGGCGGTCTCGACCGAGCGCTACGTCTTCGACGGCGTCAAGGTGCGCGCCGGGCGGGGCGAGGCGAACAACCCCGTCCTGCTCGGAACGAACCCGGATTACGCCCCATCCAACAACCATCTGGTCACCGACGGGCGCTTCCTCACCGACTCGGATCTCGATCACGCCTCGCGCGTGTGCATCCTCGGCCCGGACGTGGTGGCTGCGCTCTTTCCCCATCAGGACCCGATCGACGAGCAGGTCACTATCGACGGCCGGTCCTTCCTGGTGGTCGGCGTCTTCGAGAAGAAGGGCTCGTTTCTGGGCGGTGGCGGCCTGAACAACTACATCGGCATCCCGCTCACGACGTTCGACGAGACCTATCCCTGGGTGAAGCAGCGGCACGGCGAGCAGTTCTACATCGCGACGGTGCCGCGGCGCCCGGAGGACTTCCGGGCGCTCATCGAGGAGGAGACGGCGATCCTGCGCGTCCGTCGCGGCCTTCGCCCCAACCAGCCCAACGACTTCGCGATCCGCACCAGCGAGCAGGATCTCCGCAACTTCCAGCAGATCACGAGCGGCGTGGCGGCGGCGATGATCGTGATCGCGGGCATCGCGCTCGTCGTCGGCGGCGTGGGCGTGATGAACATCATGCTGGTCAACGTCACGCAGCGGACGCGCGAGATCGGACTGCGCAAGGCCCTGGGCGCGCGCCGGCGCGACATCACGATCCAGTTCCTGGTGGAGGCGGTGACGCTCACGGCGGTGGGTGGGCTGCTCGGCACGGCCTTCGGCCTCGGCGCCGCGGTCTTTGCGCGGTTCGCGTTCGAGTTCCAGGCCGCGACGCCCGCCTGGTCGGTGGTCCTCGGCCTCGGCGTCTCCACAGCCGTGGGCATCGCGTTCGGCATGTGGCCCGCGCTGAAGGCTGCACGCCAGGATCCGATCGAAGCGCTGCGCTACGAATAGGTTCCGCGCCGCAGCGCCCAGGCGTGGTAGAATGCCTCGTTGACCTCGTGCGGGCCCCCAGGTCCGAGGCGTCGTTCCTGCCTTTGATCTGCGTAATGGTCCTGGGACCAGAGTCCTTCCCGCGCCGGGCCTCCTGAGAGGCCACACCCCATGACAAGCCGCCTGACGCGGATCCTGTCCGCGATTCGCAAAGCTCTGGGTATCCACGACCCCAACCGCGAGCTGATGACGCCGGGCCACGGTTGGCTCCTGCCCAATAAGGCCAAGCCCGCCGCGCCTGTGGCACCGCGCGGATAAGCGACC
>DATFEN010000110.1:0-6577 GCA_035251085.1 Vicinamibacteria bacterium
CGGCGCATCGCCCGACGCTACGGCGGCGGCCGGGCCGAGGCCGACACGGCCGATGCGCGCGACCCGCAGCGGCTCGCCGCGCGCATCCGCGGGGCGGCGGTGCTCGTCAACTGCGGACCGTACGTCTTCAACCTCCCGGTCATGGAGGCGGCGCTCCGCGCGGGCGCTCACTATGTCGACCTCGGCGGCCTGTTCCACACCACGCGGCGGCAGCTCAGGCTCGACACGGTCTTCCGAAAGGCCGGGCTTCTGGCCGTGCTCGGCATGGGCAGCGCGCCGGGCATCCTGAACGTGATGGCCCGGGCAGCGGCCGATCCGCTGCGCCACGTCGAGGCGATCCTCTTCTACAACGGCGGCGCGGACTACACCCGGTACGCGGCGCCGGTCGCCTTCGGCTTCGCGCCGGCAACGGTGCTCGACGAGTTCACGCTGCGTCCGATGGTGTTCGAGAAGGGCCGCTTCGCGAGCAGGGCGCCGCTCTCGGGCGGGGAGGACTTCCTGTTCGAGGTCGGGCACCAGCGCGTGCACCTGAGTCTGCATTCCGAGGTTGCGACGGTGCCGCTATCCTACCGGACGAAGGGCATCCGTGAGTGCTTCTTCAAGATCGCCTATGACCCGACGCTGATCGAGCGGCTGAGGCTCCTCATCGACCTCGGCCTGACCGATCGAGAGGCGGGACCACGTGGCGTCGCCCCCAGGGACGTGCTGCTCGACTGCTTCCAGCGTCTGCCGGCGCCTCCGGACTTCATCGACGACCGGGATTCCCTGGCGGCCGTGGTGCGGGGCGAGGATAGCCAGGGAGGCGTCGCGGTCCGCTACGACATGACCGCGTGGCCGCAGCGGCGGCCCGCGCTGTCTGCAGTGGCGCGCGATACGGGCTTCCCACCATCGATCGTGGCGCAGATGATCATGGCGGGACGCGTCCGGGAGCGCGGTGTGCTGCCCCCGGAGCGCTGCGTGCCGGCTGCGCCGTTCCTGGCAGCGCTCGCCAGGCGCGGGCTGCACGCCCGCGTCAGCGTGAGCCGACCGGCCTCCTAGCCGAGCGGAAGGCCCAGTAGGCGAGCGGGCCGGAGCCGAACAGGGCGACGAGCCCCAGGAGCTGTGTCGTTCCGAGGCCAGCCGTTGGGCGCAGCGTGTTGTAGACCACCAGGCCCGCGAGCGCCACTGCCGGCGCGATCATCACCACGATGCCCCATGTCGGAAGCGGGATGCGGAACCCCTGGCCGGCGCCCGCGGGCCCTTCACGCGAGCGCAGCCGCAGCAGCGACGCGAAGATCAGCATGTAGGCCAGCGCTTGCACCACTGAATAGAGACCCATCAGCTCCGAGAAGTTCAGGGCGCACATCGCGGTCAACACCACCGCGCCGAAGAGCAGCGAGACGTGGGGCGTCCCGAAGCGTGGATGCGTCTTCATGAAGGCCCTCGGGAAGAAGCCGTCCTCGGCGAGCACCATCGGCAGCCGCGATTGGCCGAGGATCGTCACGAGCAGCAGGCAGGCGTTGCTCACGAGGCCGCCCGCCGCCATCGCGGCTCCGAGCGCCGGGCCTCCGAGCGCCGCTGCGGACGCCGAGAAGTGCGCCTCGCCCCAGTCGCGCCAGTCGCCGAGCGCGGCGAGCGCCGCCACCGTCGGCACGATGTAGCTCCCCGCGACCATCGGGACCGCCCAAGCGAGCGCGACCGGGAACGCGCGCCGCGGGTTCTCGATCTCCGCGGCGTTCACCGTGAGCTTCTCCCAGCCGGAGTACAGCCAGAGCGCGATGCTGAGACTGCCAAGCATGGCAACGAAGGGCGTCCGCTCGGGGTGAACGAACGGAACGAGGGGATTGAAGCGCCATTCGATCAGCCCCGCGACCGCGAGGCCGAGGAACGGCACGAAGATGAGGACGGTCATCACCACCGCGGCGGTGCCGACCAAGACGATCCCGCGATGATTCAAGTAGGTCGTCAGCCAGACGAGCCCCGCGGCGGCCAGGAAGCGGGGCAGGCCCTCCACCGGTACGAAGTGGCGTAGGTAGTTCACGAACAGGACGGCGAAGGCCGCGTTGGTCGCGAAGATCGAGAGGTAGACGAGCCAGCCCGTCATGAAGCCGGCGAGATCGCCGAACGCCATGCGCGCCCAGCGGTAGTAGCCGCCTTCGACGGGATGGCGCGCCGAGAGCTCGGCGCAGGCCAGCGCCGCGGGCGCGCCCCAGATGGCCGGCAGCAGGAGGAGCGCCAGGATCGCGATCCCCGGCCCCGACGTCGAGATCATCTCCTCGAGCCCGTACGCGCCGCTGCACACGACGCCGTACGTCATGAAGACCAGCTGGAAGGTCGTCGCCTTCTTCGCTCGATCGCTCATAGGTAAGGATTGTTCCTGAGGCGGCGCGCGCATCGTGAGGCAAGGGAGGGTCCAAGGCAAGCCGGCCGGCGGATGCTGCGAGGCGCGCCCGCTGCGGGTTGACGCCCCTGTGTTATGCTGCCGCACTCGTCGAAGCCGCGCCTGCACGGGACCTCCTCCCTCCGGCCGGGGGTAGCGGACGGAGTTAGGCATGATCTGTGCGTCCTGCAAGGTTGAGGCAACCAACAACACAAACGATTCGTGCGAGTGGTGCGGCTGGTCGCTCTCGAGGCTGCCCGACGGCACCCTGCTCGCGGGCCGCTACGAGATCGAGGCCCTACTGGGCCAGGGAGGGATGGGCACCGTGCACCGTGCCAACGACCGCATCCTCGAGGAGACGGTCGCGATCAAGGTCATGCAGGCACACCTCGGCGCGACGCCTGAGATCGCCCAACGCTTCCGTTCCGAGATCAAGATCGCGCGCAAGGTGCGCCACCCCAACGTGTGCGCCATCCACGAGTACGGCGAGGTCGACGGGCTTCGCTACATCTCGATGGAGTTCGTCGACGGGGTCAACCTGCGCCAGATGATCCGTGAGAGTGGCGCGCTGGAGCCGGATCGCGGCTTCGACGTTTCGCTCCAGATCCTGGCCGGCCTGGAGGCGGTCCACGACCTCGGCATCATCCACCGCGACCTCAAGACGCCGAACATCATGATCGACGGCGCCGGAAGGGTCCGCCTGATGGACTTCGGCCTGGCCAAGCATCGCGGCACGACCGAGCCTGGGCTCGCCACCCTGCTGGGCCAGGTGATGGGAACACCGGAGTTCATGAGCCCGGAGCAGGCCAAGGGGGAGCGAGCCGATTTTCCAGCGGACATCTATGCCCTGGGCGTCGTGCTCTACGAGATCTTCAGCGGCGAGGTGCCGTTCAAGGGAGCGGCGGTGGACGTGATCCTCAAGCACATGCACGAGCCTCTCCCGCTCGAGGGCGAGGCCGTCAAACGCATCCCGCCAGGCGTGGTCCCGATCCTGCAGAAAGCGCTGTCGAAGGCCGCCTCGGACCGCTATGCGACGGCACAGGGGATGGCCTCGGCGCTGCGCCAGGCCCGCTTCGGAATGCCAACTTCCGACCCTGGCGACAGCGTGTTGACCTCGCTCGTGGCCTCGATCGCGCCCGAGTCCGCCGCCTCGCTGAGCTCGATCGCGATGACCGCCGCGGCTGCCGACACCGGGATCTTCGCCCCCATCGAAGCGCCGGTTTCCGACTCCGACGGCGGAGCGGCGGTCAAGGCTCGCGTCGAGGCGCTCGTCAAGGCTCTCGAAAGCTACGAAGCGGCCACTCGCTGGAGAGCCGCGCAGGCGCTGGGCGAGTCCGGACCGGTTGCTCGCGAGGCCAGCCCGGCGCTGATCGCGGCGCTCGACGATCCCGACTTCTGGGTCGGCGAAGCAGCCGCAGTCGCGCTGCGCAAGATCACCGGCGCGACGGAGGCCCCCCGGGAGCGGCGCAATCGTGGACCGCGCGAGGCCCTCCCCGTGGCGCCCTCGCTGAAGAACCTGATCGACAAGATGAGCGACCCGGCCTCGCGCTGGATGGCGATCGTCGCTCTCGGCGAGATGGGGCCCGAGGCGCACGCGGCCGTGCCGCATCTGATCGAGGCCCTCGAGGACGCCGACGCCCCGGTCCGCTGGGACGCCGCCAAGACGCTCGGCAGGATCGGCCCGGCTGCCGGCGCGGCGGTGCCGGCGCTCGCGGCGCTCGTCAACGACCCGAGCGACGCGCTCGTCCGGCAGCACGCCGTCACGGCCCTCGGGCGGATCGGCAGGAACGCGAAAGGCGCCGTGCCGGCGCTGATCCACGCGCTCAAGGAGTCCGCGCTGGGCATTCACGTTCAGGCGGCGGAGGCGCTCGTCCAGATCGGGGTCGCGGCGGTTCCGGCCTTGATCGAAGCGATGAAGGCCGAGGACCGGGCGTTCCGCGGCCACGCTTCCGACACGCTCAGGAGGATCGCCGCCGGGTACGGCACGACCGACAGGGCCGTCCTCGCAGACCGCGGAGGCCCGGCTTGAAGAGCACCGCTCGTGCGGCGCACGCCCACGTTCACTCCCGGCGCAGGGCGACGAGAGGGTCCAGCCGTGCGGCGCGCCAGGCAGGCAGGAAGCTCGCTGCGAGGGCGACCGCGATCAGGACGACGATCACGGCTCCGTAGGTGAAGGGGTCCGTCGCGCGCACGCCATAGAGAAGGCCTCGCAACGCTCGACTCGCTCCGATCGCCCCGAGCAGGCCGGCGGCGATGCCCAGGGCAGTGCGTTTCACTCCTTCCCCGAGCACGAGCGTCAGGATGTCTCCCGCGCTGGCGCCGAGGGCCATGCGCATGCCGGTCTCGCGCGTGCGCTGCGCCACCGAGTAGGAGACGACGCCGTAGATCCCCACCGCGGCCATCAGGAGCGCGACTCCCGCGAAAAGCCCGAGCAGCAGCAGGCTGAAGCGGCGCGACGTCGCGGCGGCGTCCACGTAGTAGCCGCTCGTGCGCACATCGGCCGCGGCCACGTTCGGATCCACCGCCTGCAGCTCTCGGCGGATGGCATCGGCGAACAGGAGGGCCGGAGCTTCCGTCCGCACGACCAGGAACTGGTTGAGGGTGAGCCAGACGAGCAGCTCGCGGTGGGTCTGATGGTAGGGCACGTAGAGATGCGGCAGGGCATCCGCCTCGAGGCTGGCGTGCTTCACGTCGCCGACCACGCCCACGATCTCCATCGTTCGAAAGCCTTCCGGAGTATCCGTCGCCCTCGTCACCCCAGGGGCGACAACGCGCACGGCCTGAGGTCGAGCGGATTCGTCAAGGCGGCGGCGGTGCCCGCCGAGCCTACTTCATCGCGCGAGCGACCTCGTCGAACACCTCGAGCATGTGGTCCACGTCCTTCTCGGTGTGGACGGCGCTGACCGTCCACTGCTCGTCGTAGCACTGCGCCTGGGGTATGACGCCGCGGTTCAGGTTCATGTGCCAGTACCGCCAGAACGCGTCGAAGTCCTGGTCCAGCCACTCGCGGTAGTTCGTCGGCGGCTTGCGGCGCCAGAACACCGTGCCGTTCGCGCCGATGTTCACCGAGCAGGCGGCGAGCCCGTGCTTCTTGATGATGCGGTTGTGGCCGGCCGCCAGCATGTCGCCGAGGCGGGTGACCCGCTTGAACACGTCCTTCGTGAGCACCTTGTCGAGGGCCGTGATGCAGGCGGAGGTCGCGAGCGGGTTCGACGCGTACGTCCCCGCGTGGAAGGAGCGGAACGCCGCGATCTCGTTCATGACCTCGCGGCTCGCTCCGAAGGCGCCGAGCGGCAGGCCGCCGCCGATGGCCTTCGCGAGGCACACCATGTCGGCCTTGACGTCGTAGTACTCCTGGGCGCCTCCCCAGGCCAGCTTCGCGCCGGTCTTCACCTCGTCGAAGATGAGGAGGCAGCCGAACTCGTCGCAGATCTCGCGAAGCTCCTCGAGGAAGCCGTCGCGCGGGCCGATCACGCCGACGTTCATCATGATCGGCTCGAGGATGACGGCCGCAACCTCGTTGTCGTTCCTCTGCAACACGTCGCGGACGCTCTGGATGTCGTTCCACTGCGCCACCACGGTGTTCTTCACCGTGCCGTCCGGGATGCCGTGGCCGACCGGGAGCGGCTTCGGATGCCGCGCGCTGCCGAGCTTGGCCTTGGGCGGCTTCACTGAGACGAGGGCCGTGTCGTGGCCGCCGTGGTATGCGCCCTCGAACTTCAGCACCTTGTCCCGGCCTGTGTAGACGCGAGCCAGGCGCAGGCAGTGCATGGTGGACTCGGAGCCCGAGTTCGTGAAGCGCATCTGGCCCAGGCCGAAGCGCTCGCAGATCAGCTCGGCCGCCTTGAGCTCCCGGTCGTGGGGCATGCCGTAGAGCGTGCCCTCGGCGGCGGCTTTCGCGACCGCCTTCACCATGACCGGGTTCGCATGGCCGACCATCAGCGCGCCGAAGCACATCGAGAAGTCGGTGTACTCACGGCCGTCGACGTCCCACATCTTCGAGCCCTCGGCGCGGGCGATGTAGATGGGATACGGCTCGAAGGTGCGGAAGTTGCTCGACACGCCGAGCGGCAGGACCTTGTCGGCCTGCTCGTACATGGCGTGGCTCTTCGTCGTCTGCTTGCGATAGCGGTCGATCTCCTGCGCGTGGGTCGTCATCGAAGGCCTCCAGGGTCGCCCGGACGGAACGCGGGCGAACGCAAATACGTCGTTGTCGGA
>DATFEN010000130.1:0-15437 GCA_035251085.1 Vicinamibacteria bacterium
GCGGCCGGCAGGCGAGCGCCGAGCCCGTCACCCCCGCCGGCAACTGCGCCTAGAGCCCCCTGAAGAGGCGGCGCGGCCCGGCCCTACTGGTCGGTCTCATCGGGATTGGGGGCGGGAGTGGGCGTGGGCGGCGCGACGATCGTCGGAGGCGCGGGCGCCGCGGGCGCGAACGGCGACACCGGATAGTTGGGAGGCTGGAACGCCGGCCGGCTCGCTGGGACCTGCGGTGCCGGCTGTTGTCCCGGGACCGCGTTCGCAGGAGGCTGACCCGGCACCGCGGGCCTTCGGGGCGCTCCGGGTTGGGTCTCGTCGAGCGGCTGCTCGTCGGCCGCGGCGGGCTCCTCTTCCTCCTCCACGGGCTCGTCCGCTGGAGCGGGCCGGACGGCGGGGCCTGCGTGCCCCGACGCAGGAAGGGGCCGCGTCGCGGAGCTCGACGCAGAGCTCGACGAACTCGACGCGGAGAGCATCAGCATCTCGGGACGCGTGCCAGTCGCGTCGAGCCGCATCAGGTGGTCGACGCCCAAGCCCTCGAGGACCATCAGGACGGCCTCCGCTGGAGTGCGTCCCTCGAAGGAGACCATGACGCGCCCGCGGGGGGCGGGGCCTTCGTAGACCACTTTCATCCCGGTGCGGCTCGCGAGCCGGTCGAGCACCTCGGAGGCCGGAGCGTCGGCGCGCACGCTGACGCGTCCATCGTTCGCGACGCGGATCTCCACCTCGGCGGACGAGGCGCACGGCAGGAACGCGAGCGCAGGGAAGGCGAGAGCCAGAGCCGGAACCCTCATACCGGCAATCTACACGAAATAGAACGCCATCGCCAGGATCGTGTAGATCGCCAGCAGTTGGAGGCCCTCGAACCAGTTTGTGCGGCCGTCGTGGATGAGCAGCGCTACCGCCGCGACCGAGAGCATCACGGCCACGACCTCGAGGACCGTGAACTCGAGGCCGAGCGGCACGCCCATCCAGTGGCCCGCGATGACGAGCAGCGGCGCGACGAACAGCGCAATCTGCATCGACGAGCCCATGGCGATGCCCAGCGCCAGGTCCATCTTGCCCTTGATGGCCACGACCACTGCAGTCGAGTGCTCGGCAGCGTTGCCGACGACCGCGACGACGACGACGCCCATGAACACCTTGCCCAGGCCCAGGGCCTCACCGGCCTCGCCCACCGCATGGACCAGGAACTCGCTCACCCAGCCGATGAGGCCGGCCGCCACGACCAGGACGACCATGCTCTTCTTCACGCTCCACACCGGGCCGTGGCCAAGCTCCTGCGCCACGTCGTGCTCGCCCTCCGGAGGCGCAAAGAGGTGCTTGTGACTCTTCAGGGAGAAGAGCAGGCTGGCCGCGTAGGTGAAGAGCAGCACCCATGAGATGTCCACGCTCAGCGACTCGATGTGGTCCGGGCGCTGGTGACGCGTGACCAGGGCATAGATGGATGGGATGACCAGGGAGACCACGGCCAGCACCATCATGCTGCTGCCGCTCTCGGCGGCGAGCTTGTTGAAGGCCAGCTCCTGATGCTTCCAGCCGCCGAGCAGCATCGCCAGGCCCAGCACCATCAGGATGTTGCCGATGATCGACCCGGTGAGCGAGGCCTTCACGATCTCGGTCTCGCCTGCGCGTAGCGCCATGAAGGCGATGATCAGCTCGGCGGCGTTGCCGAAGCTGGCATTGAGCAGGCCCCCGATGCCGGGCCCCGTGTGGTGGGTCAGGTGCTCGGTGGCCTCGCCCATCAAGCCGGCCAAGGGCAGGATCGCGAGGCAAGCGGCGAGGAACACCCAGGTCGCGGAGGCGTGGGTGAGGCCGAGATACGCGCTCACGGGAACGAAGACGAGCAGCGCGCGGAGCAGGTTCTTTCCCGTGATCATGCCGGTCCTCTCTAGTTCCGCTGCGGCGCCTCGGCGAACCGGGGCGGCGCCGACGCGAGCCGCCCCGCGGGCGGAACGGGAACCGCCGCGAGGAGCGCGAGGGCCCGTGTCCGCGCGTCCGCGAAGGCGGGAGCCTCCTCCGCGGAGACCGGCTCGGCCGGCGGCGTCTGGATGCGCAGCGGATTCACGAAGCTGCTGTCGCGCAGCATGCGATAGTCGAGGTGAGGCGCGGTTGCGAGACCGGTGGCGCCCACGCTCCCGATGCGCTCGCCCTGCGCCACGCGCTGGCCGACGCGCACCTCGACGCGCGACAGGTGCCCGTAGAGCGTCTGGAACCCGTTCGCGTGCCGGAGCCGCACCATCTTGCCGTAGCCCCCTGACCAGCCGGCCTCGCTCACGACGCCGTCCGCCGAGGCGGCCACTGGCGTGCCCAATGGCGCCGCGAAGTCGATACCGAAGTGGGGTCGGACCACGTTGAGGATCGGGTGCAGGCGCGCATGCGAGAAGCCCGAGCTGATGCGCGTGAAGCGGAGCGGCGAGCGCAGGAATGCCTTGCGCAGCGGCGTTCCGTCGGGAGCGTAGTAACCCGCTCCGCGCGCGGCGTCGAAGCGCAGCGCTCGCAGCACGCGCTCGCCGCGGACGAACTCGGCCGCGAGGATGCGCCCGTAGCGAACGAAGCGCCCGTCCAGGTACTGCTTCTCCACGGCTACGCGGAAGGCGTCGCCGCGCCGGATCTCCGTGTTGAAGTCGACGTCCCACGCGAAGATGTCGGCGAGGTCGAGGGCGAGCTGATCCTGCTCTCCGGCGTCCTCGATGGACTCGAAGAGGCTCGAGGTGATCGTCCCGGCGGCGCCCTCGACACGGTTCTCGTAGCTGCGCGTGAGCACCTCGGCCTCGAGGACGTGGGCCCGTCGCCGCACCCGCAGCGTGCGCAGCTCGTCGATGCCGTAGCTGAAGGCCCGCAACAGTCCGTCCGAGGTCACTGCCAGGGCGAACGGGTGGCCGACGGACAGGCGCGCCAGATCGTAGGCGGGACGAGCCGCCTCGACGAGCTCGTGGACGGTCGCGGCAGAGACGGTTCCCTGGAGCAGGTAGGCCAGCGTCTGGTTGCGGCCGATCCTGCCCTTCAAGAAGCGCACGGGCGCGCGCTCCCTGACGATCCGTGCCGGGGCCTCCATCGAAGGCGGCAGATGCGTGGGCAGCAGAAGGAGCGCGAACACCCCCACAGGGATGACGAATCTAGCCCTCACTTGGATCGACGGAGTCTAGGGTCTCCGCGCTCGGACATCAAGCGTTTTCTACGGCTTATCGAGAGAGGCGGCCTCGGAGTCGCCCATCTCCACGTCGCGGCCAGGGAAGTAGCCGTTCCACCGCTCCGTGACCGTCCGGGCGGTGTTGGAGTCGGCATGAAGCTCTTCTGGGAAACCCGGCTTGCGCCGGGCATCGATGATGACCGGCGGTCGAAACGAGACGTGGTTGCGGACGATCGTCTTGCCGGCGGCATGGATGTCCGCGGCCGGCTCGAAGCGGGTGAACGTCGTCCACAGGAAGTTCAAGGGGCTGGCAGCGGCGCGGAGCGGCTCGTCGGTGAGCACGAGGAGCGGCCACGGCGCGAAGGCCGGGTCACCGGCGAAGCGCGCCGCGGCGGACGGCTCGACGTCGTAGCGCGGCCCGCCGATCACCAGGCAGCCCGCGCAGAACACGCGCGCGTCGGTGATGCCGGCGGGCAGTTGCCTTGGATGGGCCAACTCACGCGGCAGCTCGCGGACGGGCTCACCCAGTCCCAGCCAGATGCCCTTCGAGCCCTCGTTGATCGCCGGGCCGGTGTAGTCCAGCGTGTCCATCGAGGTGTTCGAGACGACGAACAGGTCGGTCTCGCTGCGCGTCCGAGCGAGGATGTGCTCGAGGGTGGCGCGGAAGTCGTGCAGGTCGACGGCCCGGTCGGTCACGAGCAAGAACTTCGTCAGCGACAGCTGGCCCTCGCCGAGGATGCGGAACGCGCTCGCCATCGCCTCGCGCCGGTAGCGCTCGTGCACGATGGCGGCCGCGAGCGAGTGGTAGCCGGTCTCGCCGTACGACCACAGCTCACGCACGCCCGGCATGACGAGCGGGAAAAGCGGCGCGAGGAGCTCCTGGAGCAGGTCGCCCACGAAGAAATCCTCCTGGCGCGGCTTGCCCACGACCGTCGCCGGGTAGAGCGCATCCCGGCGCCGCGCCATCCACTCGATCTCGAACACTGGGTAGTCGTGTGCGAGGGAGTAGTAGCCGTAGTGATCTCCGAAGGGGCCCTCGGGGCGTCTGAGCCGAGGCGGGACGCGCCCCACGAGCGCGATCTCAGCTGTGGCCACGAGCGGGTGGGGGCCTGGCCCATCGCAGATCGGCAGCTTGCTACCGGCGAGGAGCGAGGCGAGCAGCAGCTCGGGGACGTTCTCGGGAAGCGGCGCGATCGCCGCGAGGATCAGGGCGGGCGGACCGCCGAGGAACACCGTGGCCGGCAGCGCCTCGCCGCGCGCTTCCGCGGCCGCATGGTGGAAGCCGCCTCCCTTGCCGATCTGCCAGTGCATCCCCGTCGTCCGCGCGTCGTGCACGTGGAGGCGGTAGATCCCCAGGTTGGACGAGCCCGGTCGCTCGGGGTGCTCGGTGTAGACGAGCGGCAGCGTCACGAACGGCCCGCCGTCCTCGGGCCAGCAGGTGATGACGGGCAGTCTGTCGAGGCGGACGTCGCGCGTCAGGATCTCGGTAATCGGCCCGGAGCCTCGACGGCGCACGCCGAGCCGCAGCGCGCTGCCGAGCAGATCGCGCGCGGCCCAGAGCTTGCCGAGCGTCGGAGGAAGGTCCTGGGCGAGCGCGACGGCTCGCTTGACGAGCTCCATGGGCCTGCGTCCGAACGCCATCTCCGCGCGCCGACGCGTGCCGAAGAGGTTGGTGACGAGGGGCAGGTCGGAGTCGCGAACGTTCGAGAAGAGCAGCGCCGGACCGCCGGCGGCGATCACGCGGCGATGGATCTCGGCCACCTCCAGGTGCTTGTCGACGGGCTCCGAGACCACGGCGAGATCGCCTTCGCGGCGCAGGACGTCGATGAAGGAACGCAGGTCGAGAAAGCCGGAAGCCATCGAGCGCGACGATTGTGCGGCGGATGGAGAGTTGTCGGCAACAGACCCTCGATCGCCGTGATTCGGGGTCATCGCCCGTGCTAACCTAGCCGACCGGCATGGCCACGGCCCTCGTCGATACGCGCATGCGCGACCGCGCCCTGGAGGACGTGCGCGAGAAGGTCCTGAGCGGCAACAGGTTGTCGTTCGAGGACGGGCTCGCCTTGTACCGCACGCACGACCTGCTCGCGCTCGGCCAGCTTGCGAACTACGTGCGTGAGGCGCGCTTCGGCGACGCGGCCTACTTCGTGTGGAACACGCACATCAACCATACGAACGTGTGCGTCGCGACCTGCGACTTCTGCGCCTTCGCGACGAAGAAAGGGGAGCCGCGCGCCTACACGATGCGCCTCGACGAGATCTTCGAGGCCGTGGGGGCGCTCCCCAGGCCCGTGCGCGAGGTGCACATCGTCGGGGGCCTGCACCCGGACCTGCCGTGGTCGTATTTCACCGACATGATGAAGGGCATCAAGGCCGCCCGCCCCGACATCCACATCAAGGCCTTCACCGCCGTCGAGGTCTACTTCTTCCATCGCCTGTACCGCAAGACAGTGGCCGACGTGCTGGCGGAGCTGAAGGAGGCCGGACTCGACTCGATGCCGGGCGGGGGAGCGGAGATCTTCGCGAAGGAGACCCGCGACAAGCTCATCAAGGGCAAGGCCGACGCGGACGAATGGCTCGGGGTGATGCGCGAAGCGCACCGCCTGGGCATTCCCACCAACGCCACGATGCTCTACGGACACATCGAGAGCGTGGAGGACCGCGTCGACCATCTGGTGCGCTTGCGCGAGCTGCAGGACGAGACCGGCGGCTTCGTGACGTACATCCCGCTCGCGTTCCAGCCGTGGGAGGCGCCGATGATGGGCCTGCCCGAGACCACCGGCTTCGAGGACCTCAAGGCCATCGCGGTGGGCCGGCTGATGCTCGACAACTTCGCCCACATCAAGTCGTACTGGATCATGATCGGACCGCGCCTCGCGCAGGTGGGCCTCTCCTTCGGAGCGGACGACATCGACGGCACCGTGACCGAGGAGAAGATCGCCCACGACGCGGGGGCCAAGACTCCGCAAGTCCTCACGGTCCACGACCTCGTGCGCCTGATCCGCGAAGCCGGGCGCCGCCCCGTCGAGCGTGACACCGTATTCAACGTGGTGAAGGAATGGTAGGGCATCGGAGGACGTTGCCTCCCCGATCGATCTCCGTGCCCTCTCCGTCTAACTCTGTGTCCTCAGTGGTCGTCCTGGCCAGAGTAGCGTGAAGCGCATCCGGCTCGGGGTCGTTCCCTACCTCAACGTCGAGCCCATCGTCCACGGGCTGAATGAGGACCCGCTCTTCGAGGTGGTGCGCGACGTGCCCTCGCGCGTCGCAGAGCGCCTTCACGCCGGCGACATCGACCTCGGGATGATCCCGTCCGTGGAGTACGCACGGGGCGACTGTGAATACGCGATCGTGCCCGGCATCGCGATCGGCTCGCGGGGAGCGGTCAGGTCGGTCGAGCTCCTGCACGAGCGACCCCTCGGCGAGCTACGGCGCGTGGCCCTCGACACCTCGAGCCGGACCAGCATCACGCTGCTCCGCATCCTGCTGCGCGAGCGCATCGGACGCGACCCGGAGTACGTGGACATGCCGCCGGACCCCGCGGCCATGCTGAGGGCGGCCGACGCCGCACTCGTGATCGGCGACAACGCGCTCTACTATGACGGCGCCGCCGAGCGGCTCGACCTCGGTGAGGCTTGGAGCGCTCTGACAGGCTTGCCATTCGTGTTCGCCTTCTGGGCCGGACGCCCCGCCTGCGTCGGTCCCGAGGGGCTTCGACGCCTGCAGGCGTCGCTCCGGGCGGGCCGCGAGCGTCTCGGGGAGATCGCGGCGTCCTATAATGGCCACGGAGCGGGCCGCGCCGCGGAGAACGAGGCGTACCTGCGCCAATCGATCGTGTTCGACTTCGGCGCCGCGGAACAGGCCGGCCTCCAGGAGTTCTACAGGAGGGCCCACGCCCTCGGCTTGATCCCGCGCCGCCCGGAGCTGCGATTCCATGGCGATTCCTGATTCGGTCGAGCGCAAGGTCCGGCGCGGCGAGCGCGTCTCGCGAGAGGAGGGCTACGCCCTGCTGCGCGGCGCGGAGTTGCTCGAGCTGGGCCAGCTGGCCGACGCCGTGCGCGAGCGCCTGCACCCCGAGGGGGTCGTCACCTACATCATCGACCGCAACATCAACTACACGAACGTGTGCACCGCCCAGTGCGCCTTCTGCGCGTTCTACCGCGACCTGCCCTCGCGCGAGGGCTACCTGCTCTCGAAAGCGGAGCTGTCGCAGAAGATCGAAGAGACGATGGCCCTCGGGGGTCGACAGCTCCTCTTGCAGGGCGGACTCCACCCCGATCTCGGCATCGAGTTCTACGAGGAGCTGTTCCGCTGGATCAAGGCCACGTACCCGGAGATCTGGATCCACGGGCTATCGCCGGCCGAAGTGCACCACATCCGGCGCATCTCCGCGCTCGGCCTCGAGACCACGCTCCGCCGCTTGATGGCGGCTGGCCTCGACTCGATACCGGGCGGCGGGGCAGAGATCCTCTCCGACCGCGTGCGGCAGATCATCGGCATCGCGAAGGGCACGACGCAGGACTGGCTCGACGTCATGGAGGCGGCGCATCGCCTCGGCATGCGAACCACCGCGACCATGATGTTCGGCCACGTGGAGACCCTCGAGGAGCGCATCGACCACCTCGTTCACCTTCGGGAGCTGCAGGACCGCACCGGCGGCTTCACGGCCTTCATCGCCTGGACGTTCCAGCCCGCGAACACCGCCATGGCCGGCGACGAGCTGACGTCGTTCCAATACCTGCGGACGCTGGCGGCGGCGCGGGTGATGCTCGACAACTTCCCGAACGTGCAGGCCTCGTGGGTGACTCAGGGTGGGAAGATCGGACAGGTGTCGCTGCGCTTCGGCGCGAACGATTTCGGCAGCCTGATGATCGAGGAGAACGTCGTGTCCGCGGCGGGCGCGCATTTCAGGTTGACCGAGGCCGAGATCGCGCGGAACATCCAGGGCGCCGGCTTCGTCCCGAAGCGCCGCACGATGCACTACGAGATCGTCGGCGACCCCTTCTGCTGGACGCACCCCGTCCCGGGTCTTCCCGCACGACCCGCAGAGGCCACTTCGCTGGCCGGTTAGCGAGCGCGCCCCTCGGTCCCGGGGAAGAAGGCCAGCATCGCAGCCAGGGGGACGAAGGCGCCGTAGATCCCGTAGTCGAGCGGCGATACGAGGTGGGAGACGGCTGCGAACACCGCTCCGGACTCCAGCAGTCCGAACGCGACGATCCGCAGATTGCGCGACATTACACCTTCTGCGCCGGCCTCCCCGGCGATCGAGCGAAGCAGCACTGCCGTGACCGTCGACAGGACGCACCAGGCGATCGCCATCCAGGTGAGGACGCCGAGGCCCTGGGCCTGTTCCAAGCGCGGACGCAGCGCGAACGCGACGCCGAGGAACGCGAGCATCGAGGCAAGAAGCGCCGCCCAGACGATGACGAGCGCAGCGGCGTGGCGCACGCGGGGATCTTAGCAGGCGGTGGCTCGCAGCCCGTCGGCGAGCGCCGAGTTGGAGTCGTCGCCGCTGAAGTGGAACCGGCCTACCATCTGTGACGACCGCCGCGAGCATCGATCCGGGATCCGCGTACCAGCGGCAAGGGCTCAGTTTGGCCGAGGCGCGGCGATGGCTGGCACCACACGTGCATCGATGAGCCTGCGGAGGACTGCGACACATGGACGACGCGCCCAAGAAGCGGATCCTGGTCGTCGACGACGATCCGGCGGCCTCACGGGCCGTGCGCCACTGCCTCGAGTGGAAGGGCTACGAAGTCGTCGAGCAGCCGGGCGGTGCCGAGGCGCTGGCCTGGCTCGAGCGCGGACATGCGGACCTCATCATCCTCGACGTGGTCATGCCCGGACTCTCGGGCTTCGACGTGTGCCGGAGGCTGCGGGAGAGGGACGAGACGCGCCACACGCCGGTGATCTTCCTGACGGCCCGTCAGGGAATCCGCGACCTGATGGAGGGGAAGACGGCTGGCAGCGATCTCTACATCGTGAAGTCGACGCTGGGAACGAAGCTCGTGAGCATGGTCGAGACGTTCCTGTCGCCGGACATCGCGCTGTCGCGCAAGCGTTCGCCGACCGCCCTCCCTTCCTAGCGCTCGCGCCGCCAATCGTCCTCCTGCCGGTCGCTATAATCGGGCCGCAGCGCACAGGCGTCTGTAGTGAATGAACGAAGTCCTGTTTCTGCGAGCCGGCTGGGTGCTGCCCGTCGCGAGCGCGCCGATCCGCGACGGGGCCGTCGCGGTGTCCGGCGGCCGCATCACGTGGGTCGGCGGCGCAGCTTCGCGGCAAGGTCCCGCCGGGCAGGAGCGCGACCTGGGACCAGGCGTGCTGATCCCCGGGCCGGTGAACGCCCACACTCACCTCGAGCTGTCGGCGCTGGCTGGCCGGCTGCCGGCCGCAGGGGGCTTCACGCGCTGGGTGGAGGCGCTCGTCGAGGCCCGCGCAGCCCTGTCGGCGGAGGAGGCTCGGGCCGCCACGGCCGCGGCCGTGAGGTCCGTCGAGGCATCGGGCACGGTTGCGATCGGGGACGTGTCGAACGCCCTCGCTCACATCGATCTGCTCGAGGGGGCCCGCTTCGAGTCTGTGGTGTTCTTCGAGCAGATCGGTTGGGACCCGGCCCGGGCCGAGGAGATTCTGCTTCGAGCAGATGAGGGCCTGGGCAAGGCCGAGGGCGCACGCGCCCAGGTTCGCCTCGCAGCGCACGCGCCCCACTCCGTCTCCGCGCCCTTGATGCGAGGCCTCGTCGCGCGCGGCGGCCCGTTCGCGCTGCACCTCGCCGAGTCGCCCGACGAGTCGCGCTTCCTTCTCGACGGCGACGGCCCGTGGCGGGAGTTCCTGCGGCAGCGCGTGGGCGAGATCCCGTTCACACCGCCCCAGGTGAGCCCGGTCGCGTACGCGGAACGGCTGGGCGCGCTCGGCCCGCAGCTCGTCGCCGCGCACTGCGTGCAGCTCGACTCCGCCGACATCGGCCGGCTGGCGTCGGCGCGGGTGAGCGTCGTGGCCTGCCCCCGCAGCAACCGGGCGCTCGGCCTGGGGGTGCCACCCGTTCCAGAGCTGCTCGCCGCGGGCGTGAACGTCGCACTCGGCACCGACAGCCTCGCCTCGGCTCCGAGCCTGGACGTCCTCGACGATGCGGTGGCCCTGGCTCGGGAGTTCCCCGTTCTCGCCCCGGAGGCCATCGTCGCGTCGATGACGCTGGGCGGAGCGCGGGCGCTGGGCCGCGGCGATCTCGGCGCGATCGGCCTCGGGCGGCGAGCGGCGCTGGCATTCGCGCCCGCCTCCAGCCGCATCGACGACCCTTATCGGTTCCTGCTCTCCGGCGAGGCGCGCCTGCGGAGGGTGGTGTGAGCTTGCTACGACGTGCCGTCCTGTACGCCCGCATGATCAAGCTGTCGCACTCGGTCTTCGCGCTGCCCTTTGCGCTGGCGGCGGCCGTTCTCGCCGCCGCGGAAGGTGCGCGCGCGGCCCAGATCCTCTGGATCGTCGTCGCCATGGTCGGCGCCCGCAGCGCGGCGATGGGCTTCAACCGGCTCGCGGACCAGGCGATCGACGCCCGCAACCCGCGCACGGCGGCCCGCGAGCTCCCGCGGGGCGTGCTGGGACGCAGCGAGGTGTGGGCGTTCGTGATCCTGTCCTCGGCCGTCTTCGTCTTCGCCACGGCCATGCTCAACCCGCTGTGCCTGGCCCTGAGCCCCGTGGCCCTCGCGATCATCCTGGGCTACTCCTACACCAAGCGCTTCACGGCCTTCTCGCACGTCGTGCTGGGGCTAGCTCTCGGCATCGCGCCCATCGGTGCGTGGCTCGCCATCCGCGGCCGTCTCGACGTCGTGCCGCTCGTTCTCGCGCTCGCCGTGATCGCGTGGGTCGCCGGCTTCGACACGATCTACGCGTGCCAGGACGTGGATTTCGACCGGCGCGAGGGCCTGCGCTCGTTGCCGGCGCGGCTGGGCGTGGCCGCGGCGCTTCGCATCGCGAGGGCGCTGCACGTGGCTTGCGTGCTGCTGCTCGGAGCGGTCTATGTCCTGGCGCCGCTTCACCCCGTCTACCTGCTGGGCTTGTGCGGGGTCGCCGCGCTGCTCGCCTACGAGCACTCGCTGGTGCGCGCGGACGACCTCTCGCGCGTGGATGCGGCCTTCTTCGCCGTGAACGGCTGGGTCAGCCTCGGCTACCTGGCCGCGACGGCGGCGGCCCGCTGGCTGACGCTATAATCCGTTCGGTGAAGCGCGCTTGAGCGAAGCCGCGATGGTCGCGCCGCTCGCCACACCCACGCCCGGAGCACCCGAAAAGAAGGCGGTCCGCTCGATGTTCGACCGGATCGCTCCGCGTTACGACCTCCTGAACCGCCTGCTCTCGGCGGGGACCGACGCGCGCTGGCGGCGCCGCGCCGTGGATTTCCTCGGCCTCGGGAGCCAGGGCTGCGTCCTCGACCTCTGCACGGGCACGGCCGACCTGCTGATCGAGTGGCTGGGGAGGGGACCGGGCTGCAGCGGCGCGGGGATCGATCTCTCGACCGAGATGTTGAGCCGCGGTACGTGGAAGCTGGCGGCGCGGGGCCATGCGCCGCGCGCCGGCCTGCTGGCCGGCGACGCGGAGCGCCTGCCGTTCGCGGACTCCCGCTTCGACGCCGCGATGGTCGCCTTCGGCATCCGCAACGTCGGCGACGTGGACGCGGCGCTCCGCGAGGCGTTCCGAGTGCTGCGCCCGCGCGGGCGCATCGTGATCCTCGAGTTCGCGATGCCGGGCGGCATGGCCGGCCAGCTCTACCGCCTCTACTTCGACCGCCTGCTTCCGATGGTGGGCGGGTTGCTGAGCGGCGACTCAAGGGCGTACCGTTACCTGCCGGCCTCCGTGCGACGCTTCGACACGCCGGCAGCGCTGGGTGAGCGTCTGGCCCGGGCGGGCTTCCAGGCCATCGAGGCGCGGCGGCTGAGCCTGGGAATCGCCTGGCTGCACCGGGGGGAGAGACCGTGAGCGAAGCGCTCCGTCGTGCCTTTTCCGTTCTCGAGGCGCATCGAGGGGCGCTCCTGGCGGCCTGCGAGCGGGAGTTGAGCTCGACTGCGGATACGGACGCGGAGGCGCGCCGCCGCGTGCGGGACGACGTCGAGAGACTCTTCGAGCGCATCCCCCGCGGCGAGACCGAGGCCCTCCTGCGCGAGGAGGCGGAGGCCGCCGCCGCGGCCGCCCGCGACGGTCACGGCGTTCGCCTGCCCGGCCTCGCCATCCGAGCGGTGACACGCGCGTGCGTGCCGTTCCTCGTCGAGTCTGCGTCCTCCAAGGAGGCGCTGGCCGAATCCCTGCTCGCGCTCCACGAGTTGGGGGACCGCCGCCTCGACGCGCTGCTGAAGGCCCACGAGAGCGAGGGGGCGAAGCGCGTCGGAGAGGTCGAAGACGAGGTGGCGCGGGCGGCGGAGCGCGCCCACGAGCTGCAGCGCGCCAACGACAGCCTGCGACGCACCGAGGCGCGCAGCCAGCACCGCGCGGAGCAGATCGCGCTCCTGGCCTCGGTGGCCCACCGCATCGCCTCGATCCTGGAGCCCGAACGGCTCATGGAGGAGACCGCCCGGATGGTCCAGACGCGGATGGGGCACACCTACGTCGCCGTGGTCGTTCTCGACGACGAGGGGATCCTCGTCGGACGCTGGGCGGGCCGCGAGGGCCTGGCGCGGCGCAGCGCGGGGAGGACGCAGGGGCCGCCGGCCGGGATCATCGGCCGGTCCATCCGCAAGAAGGCGCCGCAGGTCGTGCCGGACGTGGATCGTGACCCGGACTATCACCGGGACGTGCCCGGCACGCGCTCGGAGATGGTGGTGCCGCTGATCGAGTCCGGCGAAACCGTGGGCGCGCTCGACTTCCAGAGCGACGAGCCCGCTGCCTTCGATCTCGACAGCGTGGTGTCGGCCGAGGTGCTGGCGGAGTTCCTGATCGTGGCCTTCAGGAACGCCCGGCTGCACGCGGCCGCCCGCCGGAACTGAGACCCTTCGGAGGCGCCGGCTTCAGGGTCGCGACTCCATCGCGCCTTGCTCTTTGAGGACGAAGGTCAGGACCATGCGTTCGCCAGCGCGTCCCTCGAAGTCGAAATCGACCGCGCCGCGCTCGACGGCTCGCTCGCGTCCCGCGATCACCTGAACGCTTTCCGGAGCGACCTGCGGCCCTGGCGAGAAGCGCCACAGACCAGCCCCGCGACCGTCCACGAGCCAGGCTTCGATCCGGTTCAGGCCGACCGTCGCCTCGCCCGACAGCGTGAGCTCCTGCGCCGCCGTGTACCAGCCGCGCTGGCCGTTCAGCACGATCTGTCCTTGAGGCCCGCGGCGCCGCGAGTCGGCTGATCCACGACACGAGTCGCGCGCCGCCGTCGACGTCCGCGCCACGGCGTACCCGCTCCACGACGGCTCGCGACGACAGTAGCGTCGTCGACGCCGCCGTCGTTGGAAGCGTTGCTGACGTCGTCGTCGCGCTCGTTGTGCTGGTGGTGCTCGTCGTGCTCGTTGTTGTGGTGGTCGACGAGGGTGGAAGCGTCGTCGAAGGCGGGACGGTCGTGGTCGTGGTGGTGGTCGAGGAAGGTGGAATGGTCGTCGAGGGCGGGTTCGATGTCGTAGGGGGCGACGGAAGCGTCGTCGTGGGCGCCGGAGGGATCGTCGTGATGGGGGGCGCTGGCGGCGCCGTGGTGCTCGTGGTCGTGGTGCCGGGAAGTGTCGTGTTCAGCGAGGGACTCGGCGAGGGCAAGGGCGGTATCGTGCTCGACGTCACCGCGCCAGAGTCGGCCGAACCGCTGAGCAAGGTCGCGGCGCCCGCCATCGCGGCCCCCGCCCCCAGGAGCGCCACCACGGGCTTGACGCGGTTCCGACCTGGCAGCTCCTCCCTCGAGAAGGCGGGAGGCTGCCCGTCGACGGACTCGGTCGCGACGCTCGTTACCTCCGCGTGAGTGACGAACGGCGTCGAGCAGTCGCCGTCATCCCGGACCTGCGCCCGCTGGAGCGGCGACCGCCACGACACCTGGGCGCGGTCGAGCGCGGCGATCGAGTACTCGATCCCCTCCGGCTGCGGCTTCGGCAGCAGCGCAGAGAAGCAGCTCCCGTCCCGCTGCATCGGCAGGTAGCGCCAGGCCCCGACGCCGGGATTTCGGAAGTAGAGTCGGGCCTGCACCACTCCCGTCAGCGGCTCGATGCACGCCCTGAGGTACGGGTGGCGTCCAGTGACGACGCACTCCACCGCCTCGTGCCGGATGACCAGCCCCTCCCCGGCTCGCAACGTTGCGGTCGGCAGCAGCGCCAGGAGCAGCGTGGGGAGGGAGAAACGCTTCACCGGCGTTCTGGACGCACTCTCGTCTGCGTCACCCCTGCCGCCCGATTCCGGCGCGCACGACGAACGGTTCCCCGAGGCCCTTGATCGCGGACAGCAGCTCCTCGCGGATGAGCCGCTTGGGCAGGAGCGCATCGGCGCCCGTCTTGCCCGTGGAGTCGAGGTACGCCTCCTCCTCGTGGGCTGTGACGATCAGCACCCGCGTCTCGGGGTTCGAGGCCTTGATCAGGCGCGTCGCTACGATCCCGCCCTCCGTGGGGATCTCGATGTCCAGGAGCACCACGTCGGGTGCGAGCTCGCGCGCGATCCGCACTGCGGTCTCGGCATCCGCGGCCTCGCCCACGACCTCCACGGCGCTTCCCAGCAAATTCCTGACGAGAGCGCGGAACGTCTCGTCGTCGTCCGCGATCAGGACCCGGACCGGGGCCGTCCGCTCCTTGTCGTGGACCTTGGGCACACTCCAAATGTCGGCCCGTCGGAGGCGCGGCGCAAGCGGTGGGACGCCGAAAACGAGCTCGGGAAATCCCTGATTCGCGAGCGGCATGTTCAGCGGGGCATGGCGCCGACCCGGCCCGTCCGGCGGTGGGGCCGCCTCTGAGCGTCCGCCAGGGCGAGCAGTCGAAGCACGCCTGCGTCGTCGACCGGCTCGGAGAAGCGCCGGCCCTGCGCGCGCTCGCAATGGAGGGCCTTCAGCGTGCGCTCCTGCAGCGGCGTCTCGACGCCCTCCGCGACGGCCTGGAGCCCGAGGGTGTGCGCCAGGGTCACGATGCTGCGGACCAAGGCCGAGCTGTTCGGACGCGCGTGGTCGAGCGGGGCCACGAAGGAGCGATCCACCTTGAGGGCGTCGACGGGGAGGCGGTGCAACCGTTCGAGGGAGCAATACCCGGTGCCGAAGTCGTCGATGTCGATGCGAACGCCGAGGTGCTTCAGGTGGGCCAGGGCCGCCGCGGTCTCGGCATTCCGGTCCATCGCGGCGTTCTCGCTGACCTCCAGGCGCAGCGTCCCGGGAGCGAGCGCCGTGTCG
>DATFEN010000134.1:0-3712 GCA_035251085.1 Vicinamibacteria bacterium
ACTTCGGAAACGACGCATGCTTGGTCTCCAGTTTCTGGGAGAGCGCGTCCGCGACATTGCGAACGGCTGGGCCGGGTCTTCTCGGTCCGGCTCGAAATACGTCGGCAAGACGCGTCTTGGATTTCGCGGCGGCGTTCAGGCAGGTTGTCCGCGGATCTCACAATCCGCCGGGCGGCGAGTCACCGTATTAGGTGATGGCCCACGGCCGAACTGGACGCTACGTTGCGCGTCGCCCTGACTGCGGACGTGCTCGTCACCGACCGCCGGACGTTCCGCAACCTGACCGACCTCGATGGCGCGATCACGGGCCTGCTCGGGCTGGCGCACGCTGTTTCGGAGGGTGTCGTGGCGTCCAGGCTGATCGGGTCGCGGGGCTCTGGCAGCGCAGGATGCGGTGGCGACCGATGCGCACGTCGAGATCGTCGCTGAACTCGGACGCGTCGCCCTGCAGTGACTTCGAGGAAGACCACCGGCTCGCCCTTGCCGGGGTCTCGCTCGTCACGGGGCGGCTATTGTAGCCCCAGCGACCTCTCCCCGAGCTTCGGCGCGAAGTAGTAGTTGACCGGGTCGCGCTGGAAGTAGCGCTCGATGGGCTCGTAGCCGTGGGTCGCGAAGTACTGCATGAGGGCCGCCCGGTTCTGCGGCTTGGCCTCGATGCACAGGAGCTCCGGCGTGAAGCGCTCGATGTCGAAGCCCGCGAGCGCCAGCAGCTCGGCGCCCTCGATGTCCATCGACACGAAGTCGACCTTCTTCATTTCGTTCTCGTCGAGGAGCTGGTTCAGCGTGATCGTCGGAACGCGGATCTCGTCGTACTTGAGCTTTCGGCCCTCGAACTCCTCCGGCGGCTTGATGGTCGAGACGCCGAGGAGCTCCGAACGGAAGAAGGACTCGAAGGTGCCGGCGTGATCGGTGACGAGGTAGTTGAAGAATCGACTCCGGCGGCGGCGCTTCCTCCAGGCCTGCTCGTAATCGGGGAGGGCGTCGACCGCGATGCCCCTCCAGCCCAGCCGCTGCTCCAGATAGAAGGTGTTGCTGGCCTTGATCGGCCAGGCGCAGCCCACGTCGAGGAACGTCCCCTGCCTGCGATCCTGGAAGAAGTCCCTGATGACCAGCTCCTCGTCGTGCTGGGAGTACAGCTTCTTGCCCGTCCCGAGGATGTCCTCGCGGGCTTGGGGCGCGGCAGCCTGCTGGCCGGCAGCCGGAACCACGATCGTGACCAGATCGGTGAAGGCGAACCCGAGCAGCACCAGCACCGTGAGCATGGCGCGCCGGCGCGGCACCAGCTCCTCGACCATGGGGCACGCATTGTAATGCGGCGAGCGCATCCGCTCTCGCGAGGAGCTACTGTGCGACCTCCACCTTGACCCACTCGGCCGTCTGCCGGGTTTCCGGATCGAGGTACTTGACCTCGACCCGCCGGCCGTTCTTCAGGTCGGAGAAGCTTCCGGTCAGGGTCGTCTGCTTGAGCTTGCTGCGGTCGAGCCAGATCTGGGTCTGCGCCGTGATCTTCACCGTGAGCCGCCGGCTTTGGTCGACGACCGTCAGCGTCTGCGCGTGCGGGTCGACCTCCGCGACCTCTCCGATCGTCGTGGCTTGTTGCGACAGGCCCGGTGATCGACCCAGCGGGATGAAGCGCTCGGTCGCCTTCTGCCCGTGGAGGGGGAGGACGGCGCCGAGCAGAGTCGCCGCCCCTCCGATCCCGATCAGCAGCCTGCGCATGCGAGGCCCTCTTCCGTTCTTCATTTTCTCTCTCCGATCAGCCGGGTGCGTGCGCTCTCCTCGGCCTGGATCGCCTGGCGGATCAGGCCGCGCCGGCCGAACCAGCTGCGCTCAGCGCGCTGGATCAGCTTCACCGACTCCTCGAGATGCCTGACCGCATCCGGGTGCAGGCCGCCACCCCGGAGCACCGCGACTCCATCTCCGGCCTCCTTCGCCGCACGCCGGAGCAGCGGCTGGGCGTTCTCGCGCTGGAAGAAGCCAAACGCCTCGGCGTGTGCGAGCAGCTGCATGCTTGCGCGGATGTTCTCGAGGGTGTTGATCACGCGCAGGAAGGCGGCGACCGCAACCACCTGCGTCGCATCCAGCCGGATGCCGACGCCGTTCGGGTCGCTGCTCGCCAGGAAGCGGCCCGAGGGCGAGTTGTTGAACGCCTGGCCGTTGTAGAACGCCACGGCGCCCTCGATCGTCTCGATCGCGTTGTTGTGGAAGAAGGGGCCCGTGTCGGCCGCCTCGACGAGTGGCGGGGTGTTGAAGGTGCCGTTCCCCGGCGTGCCGAGTCCGTCGTCCGTCGGGACGAGCTCGGCGGTGAGACGAGCCGGCTGATCGGGCAGGTTCTCGACGCCCGTGTCGAAGTTCGCGTTGCCGGCGTCCTGGCCTCCGAGCGTGGCGTTGGCGCCGGCGTTGCGGTGGCAGATATTGCACTTGCCCAGCCGGTCGTCGAGGAAGATCGCCTGGCCGCGGGAGGCCACCGTCCCCTTCAGGGGCAACGGCAGCTCGAGGTCGCGCTCCCGCCCCAGCGAGCGCTGGAACGCCTCGAGGGCGTCGAGCTCCTCATCAGTGGGAAGCCGAAAGTCGACATCTGGCACACGGTCGAGCCTCTTGGTGAAGTGCTGGATCACGGCGCCCACCGCGAACGACCGCAGCGAGCCGTCCGCCGGCGCGCCATCGCCGGACCAGCCGGTGCGGGGTCCCTGGGGGCTGTCGATCGAGGTGCGCAGCGCAAGCACATGGGGGACGCCGCGCTGGGTGAAGCGCCGCGCGAGATCGTCGAAGCCGTCCAGGTTCTCGAGGATCAGGCCGAACTCGCGCATCAGGCGAGGGTTCTCGAAGTTCTCCTTGAGGTCGGGGTTGAACTCCGCGACGAACAGCGGGTCGTTCTTTGGCAGGGTGGCGATGAACGCCGCGTCGATGGCGAAGTTCCTCTCCTCCCGATGGCAGGTTCCGCAGGTCCGGCCGTTGCCGCTGAAGGTCTCGTTGAAGAAAATCTGTCTGCCTCTGGCGATGCGCGCCGCCTCGGGATCGACCGGCGGCTGCGAAGGACATGCCGCCAGCGACAGGCCTCCCGCCAGAACGGCGGGCACGAGCCGGCGTGGGAATCGCCTCCCTGTCTCACCAGGCATCGATCCTCCTCGCGGCCGGGACACCGGAAAGTGCCCTGGAGCGCTCACCCCGTGAGGCCCGACGCGCGACACCTCGAGCTGCTGCTGCTCGAGCGTCCGAAAAGCGTCCCGAACTCCAGTATACGGCACTCCTTGGCAGCGGACGCCTCACAGAGATCCGATGCCCCTCTCCGAGCCCTTTGTTTAGTTTATGAGCTATTTTTGATTCAAACTACAGTTGACAACTGAATTATAGCGCGTAGGCTTCGTTGCATGCAGCTTCCCGCGGGGACCCGTCCACTGCGCTCCGCCCGCGAGCGCGAAGCGGTGGCTTCGCCGCTGCGGGTCGAGATGCTCGAGCACCTCCAGCACGCCGGGACGGCCTCGGTGGCCGAGCTGGCACGCCTCATGGGGCGCTCTCCGACCCTGCTGCACTACCACATGAAGCTGCTCGCGACGGCGCGCCTGGTGCGCGTCACGGGCCGACGCGCCGCGGGCCGGCGCGGCGAGAGCGTGTATGCGGTGACCGCCGAGCACTTCGCCGTCGCCGGCCAGCTCGGGGATCGCGTCACGCTGGCCGCCGCTTTGCGCACCCTCGGCGCCGTGCTGCGCCT
>DATFEN010000138.1:0-7556 GCA_035251085.1 Vicinamibacteria bacterium
ACGCCGGGGCTCTCGTCGATCCGCGCCTGGAGCTCGCGGTCCGGCGCCTGGGCCAGGCGCGCGAGCAGCGCCACGCGCTCGGCGATCGCCGTGCCGGGCAGCACCGGCGCCGCGATGAAGATTCCCGGCGCGATCACCTCGGGCTTCTGCAGGCCGTCGAGGGTGGGGCCGTAGCTCGAGTGGTACATGCGGAAGCCGGCAAACGCGAGACGGTTCTGGTCGTCGAGCCCGCCCACGGTCAGAGCCGAGGGCGCCGAGCCGGGTGGCAGCACCGGATGGCCGGGCATGTGGCCCATGTTCCCGACCGCACAGCAGACGACGAGCCCCTCCTTGGTGGCGCGCTCGACAGACTGCGAGAGCCGGTCGCTCAAGTAGCTCGCCTCGTAGTCGCCGCCGCAGCTCACGTTCACGATGCGGATCGCGTACTGCCGGCGGTGCCGAATCACCCAGTCGAGCCCGCGTCTGATGTCGTCGTGGACGATGCGGCGCGCATGGCCCACCTTGACCAGGACGAGGCGCGCCTCCGAGGCGAGGCCGCGGTAGAAGCCGGCCGACAGCGCGCCGTCGCCACAGGCGACCACCGACGTCATCATGCCGTGCCAGCTCGACTCGTCGGCGCGCTCGAGGTCGCTCCTCCGCGCCCGCGCGTTGTTGACGTCCAGGTAGCGCAGGATGCGATCGCCTCGGCCGACGAGGTCCGGATGGGCGTGAAATCCGGCGTCCAGGAAGGCGATCGTGACGCCGCGCCCGTGGAGGTCGGCGGGTGCGCCGAGGCGCAGCGCGGTCGGCAGGATGGGCAGCGCTCCCGGCACCATTTGGTGGCGCTCCCTGCGCAGCGTCTCCCGAGCGTTCTGGAAGCGCGCGAGGCACGCGTTGCACAGCCCGAGGTGGGCGCGCCAGCCCGGGGCGTTGCCGGCGACGAGACGCAGCGTCTCGCGCTCCACGCGACGCGCGGCGATCAGCTCCTCCGCGGGCACCTCGAGGAAGCAGACCGGGCAGGGAACGAGGCTCATGCGGATGTCGAGGGTAACCGGGTTATTCTCTCTGGTCTATGCGCGTGGACGCGATCCAGAAGGCACTCCAGGAGCACGATCTCGACGGCTGGCTGCTCTACGACTTCCGCGGATCCAACCCGATCGCCCGCGCGGTGATCGGCTTCGATCCCAGCCAGATCGGCACGCGCCGCTGGTTCTATCTCATCCCGCGTCAGGGCGAGCCGGTCGCGATCCTCCACGTGATCGAGCCGCACGCGACCAAGGGCGCGCCCGGGCGCACGGTGCTGTACCGCTCGTGGCGCGATCTCGAGGGCTTCCTGCGCGAGCACCTCGCGGGGATGAAGCGCGTCGCGATGGAGTACAGCCCGGGCGCGGCGATCCCGTACGTCGCGCGCGTCGATGCCGGCACGATCGAGATGGTTCGGGCAGCGGGTCCCGAGGTCGTCTCGTCGGCGGACCTCGTGCAGATCTTCGAGGCCCGCTGGACGTCGGAGCAGAAGGAGTTGCACGACCGCGCCGCCATCGGGTGCCACAAGGCCAAGGACCAGGGCTTCGGCCTGATCCGCGAGCGACTCGCGGCAGGCGAGAGCGTCAGGGAGAGCGAGGTCCAGGCCCTGATCCAGCGCAGCTTCGAGGAGCAGGGCCTCTTCACCCACCACCCCTGTATCGTGGCGGTGAACGAGCACGCCTCGGATCCGCACTTCGAGACTGCGGCGGGCCCGAACGACAGAGAGATCAGGAAGGGGGACCTGGTGCTGATCGATTTCTGGGCCAAGGTCGCGAACGATCCGCGCGCGGTCTACTACGACGCCACGTGGATGGGCTACTGCGGCCAGGACGTGCCGGCGAAGATGCGGGAGGTCTGGGAGACGGTGAAGGGTGCTCGCGACGCCGCGGTGGAGTTCGTCGTCTCCGCCGTGGCGGCGGGCCGGACCCTTCACGGCTACGAGGTGGACGACGTATCGCGCGGGCACATCGAGGCGCGCGGCTACGGCCCGTACTTCTTGCACCGCACGGGCCATTCGATCGGTTACGAGGTCCACGGCAACGGCGTCAACATCGACAACCTCGAGACGCGGGACCAGCGGAAGATCATCCCCGGTGTCTGTTTCTCCATCGAGCCGGGGGTCTATCTGCCCGAGTTCGGCGTTCGCAGCGAGATCGACATGTTCGTCGCCGAGGGCCGCGCCGAGGTCACGGGCGACATCCAGCGCGAGCTTCTGCTCCTCGCTTAGCCCCTGCCAATCAAGGACTTGGACGCGTCAGGCCCCCCATGAAACGAGGGAACTCCTGACCTGCCGCAAGCGTAAACACCCTTGTCATGAGCACGACCTTCCTCTATACGGAGCGCTACGGCGCGGCCGTTCATCGCTTCCGCGAGCGCCTCTCCGCCCTCGGCTTCGTCCTCGCCGTACTCGCGCTGGTGGCGGGCGCGGCGGGCCTCGTCACGCTGCAGGGTCCGTATGCCCTCGTCGACTCCGTGAGGGCCGCACTCAGCTCGCTCTAAGGCTGGCCAGCCGCCAGCGCCCGCGCCTTCCGGGCGCTGAGCAGGGCCGATTCGACGCCCCACGCGATCGCATCGCGCTCTCCCTCGCCCACCTGGCGAGGGAGCGAGTGCTGGAGCGCTTCCAGCCAGGCGATCTCCCGTTCATAGGCCAGGGCTTCGTCCTCGACCCCCTCCCAGTGCTGCAACTCGTGAAAGAGCGCGCCGACGAGGCTGACGTTGGCGAAGGCGCGGCGTTTCTCCGGCGGGATCGAGGCATCGCCGCGCGGGAAGAGCTGGCTCTCGGGCGAGTGTAGCGCGCTCTCGCGCACGTAGATTCGGCGCACCACGCCAAACGTATCGACGTAGAGCGCCCAGTGGTCCGCGCCGAGATGCGGCGCCGCCCACAGGCCGCCTTTCCGCTGTACCTCTCGGAGCCGCTCTGCGAGCTCACCGCGGCCGAGCCTCTCGGTGACTCCGAGGATCCTTCCGAAGTCCGTCATCTCGTTCAGGCGCGAGGCCTCCAACCGGATGGCGCCGCCCCCGACGGCGGCTTCGTTGCGCGCCTCCGCGATGTTGTGGATGCCCGCGCCCGTGGCGAGGATCAGCACCAGCGCGAGGAGGAGTTGTTTGCCGAGCGAGAGCGGCATCTACGCCTCGGGTATCGTGTCGGCTCCTACCGTCAGCAGCTGGCGCGCCCCCTGCTCGTCGACGGGCCTCGAGAACAGGTATCCCTGGGCGAGGCCGCAGCCGAGGCCCCGCAGAGTCTGGCGCTGCTCCTCGCCCTCCACGCCCTCGGCGATCACGTCGATGCCCAGGTTCTTGGCCAGCATCAGGATCGTCTCGACGATGCGCCGCTGCTTGCCGAGGGCCTGCATCGAGCTCACGAAGGAACGATCGATCTTCAGGCAGTCGACGGGGAACAGGTGCAGGTAGCTGAGCGACGAGTATCCCGTTCCGAAATCATCGATGCTCACGCGGATGCCGAGGTCCTTCAAGCGGCCGAGCACGACGGTGACGAGGTCGGGCCGCTGCATGATCACGCTCTCGGTGATCTCCAGGTGCAGGCTGTGCGCGTCGAATCCGCTGCGCTTCAGGACCGTCTCGATCGCGTCCAGCAGGTCGACCTCGACCAGCTGGCGGGCGGAGAGGTTGACGCTCAGGGTCAGGGGCGGATCGCGGGGGAACTCGAGCTGCCAGGCGCGGGCGTCGGCGCAGGCGCGCTCGAGCACCCAGCGGCCGAGCGGAACGATCAGGCCCGTCTCCTCCGCGATCGGGATGAACTCGCCGGGGAGCACGAGGCCGCGCGCCGGGTGGCGCCAACGCACCAGGGCCTCGAAGCCCACGATGTGGGGACGCTCGATCTCCACGATCGGCTGGTAGTGCATCTCGAACTCGGAGCGCTCCAGGGCGCGCCGCAGGTCGTTCTCCAGCTTCAGCATCGTCATGGCCTGGGCGTGCATCCGGCTGTCGAAGAGCTGGTGGCGCGCCTTGCCGGCGGCCTTGGCCCGGTACATGGCGGTATCCGCGTCTCGGATCAGGTCCTCGGGCAGCTGGTGGTCACCCGAGCTGATCGCGATTCCGATGCTGACCGTGGCGAAGATCTCGGTGTCGGCGAGGCGGAAGGCCCGCGAGATCCCGTTCTGGATGCGCTCGGCGGCGTGGGTAGCGTCCTTCGGTCCACGCACGCCCTCGAGCAGGACCGTGAACTCGTCGCCGCCCAAACGCGCCACCGTGTCCTCGGGCCGGACGCTGCGCTCGATGCGCCGGGCCACCTCGCACAGAAGCTCGTCGCCCACCGCGTGCCCGAGGCTGTCGTTCACGACCTTGAAGCGGTCCACGTCCAGAAACAGCAGGCCGCACATCTGCTCCGAATGGCGCCTGGCCCGGGCTAGCGCCTGGCGCAAGCGGTCGATGAGCAGCGTGCGGTTCGGCAACCCGGTCAGCGCGTCGTAGAGGGCCTCGCGTCGGAGGCGCCCCTCTGCTTCCTTGCGCGCCGTCACGTCGCTCATCGAGCCGACGCGGCGCAGGACCGCGCCATCCTTCGAGCGAAGCGTCACCCAGCGGCTGAGCACGTGGCGGTAGGCGCCGTCCTTGTGGAGCATGCGGTGCTCGTGCTCGGCGTGGGTCTCCGAGGCGGCGGCGTCGAGCTTGGCCTGGAGCGCGTCGCGATCCTCGGGGTGGACTCCCGAGAGCCACGCGTCGGGCCTGGGCTCGACCTCCTCTTCCGCAAAGCCCAACATCGACTTGAAGCGCGGAGAGTAGTAGACCTCGCCGCTCGCCACGTCCCAGTCCCAGAGCCCGTCGTTGGCCGCGCTCGCCGCGAGCGCATAGCGCTCGCGGCCTGCGCTCAGCTCATTCTGCGAGCGCTCGACCGCTTCCAGGAGCTGGTTGAATGACAGGGCGAGATCCGCGAGCTCGTCGCGGCCCGCGACGTCGATGCGCGCGCCGAGGTCCTGTCGCTCGCGCATCGCTTGCAGGCCGGAAGCCAAGCGCTTCAGGCGCGAGAGGACCAGGGTCTCGATGACGCGGAGGATCGCGCCGCCGAAGATCAAGCCGACGATCAGCAGCGAGAGGGTGAAGTACGTCATGGTCGTCCGCGCGCGCCGATGGATCGGGCGCGGCATCCGGATCTCGAGCGAGAACGCCGGCTGACCATGGATGTCCTCGAGCAGGGCCTGGCCGACGACGAGGTCCTCGGAGACAGCTCGCACGACCGTGGGCTCCGAGGCCGTGACGGCGAGTGGACCGATCTCCAGGTCGAGGCGGGTGCGCTCGGCGAGGGCGCGAACGACTCCCGAGTCCAGGGGGCGCGCCATGACGAGGGTGCCGCGCGCCGGCGCCGTCTGGCTGTTGTCCAGGATGGGCCAGGCCGCGACGATCCACGCACCCCCCGGCAACGCGAGGACGCCCGAGCGGCCGTGCCGCGTGCCGGGATCGCGGAACACCAGCCGCGGGTCCTCGAAATGGCGGGCCAGCTCCGTTGGCAGCGGGAGCTGCTGCCGGGCCTCGAAGTCGAGAAGGCGCTCGTGAACGGGAACTCCGTTCAGGTCGAGCACCGCGACCACACGGACGCGCAGTTCGGACTGGCGCTCGGTCGGCAGCTGGCGAGCGGTATATGCCGGGTTGCGATCCCGCATGAACTCATAGGTCTCGTCCCAGGCCGCATAATCTCGCGTCGTCGTCGCGAGGCTCTCGGCCTCGTCGGCGACGGCTCGCCGTGCGCGCTCGAGGTTCTCGCGGACCGTGTCGGCCTCGATGGCATCGAAGCCGCCCATGACCAGCGTGCCGGCGGCGAGCTCCAGGATCAGGATCAGGCCGAGGAGGGTTGCGCCGACGACGAGGAGCGTCTTGGTGCGCAGCCTCACGTCCCGACGTCCTCTGCCAGAGTGCGAGCGGCGCCGGTCATGTCGCGGTGGGCGCCAGTCTAGCAGAGCGGCGCTGCGGAACCGACTCGATCGAAGGCGCTACTCGTGCCGCAAGGCGGCCATAGGGTCGACGCGTGCGGCGCGCCGCGCGGGCAGCCACGTCGCGAGCAGGCCCACCATGGCCAGCAGCGTCGCGACCATGGCGAACGTCCCAGGGTCGCGCGCGGGCACGCCGTAGAGCAGGCTCGCCATCAGCCGCGCGAGCCCAAAGGCCAGGAGCCCACCGATCGCGACCCCGGCGCCCACGCGTGCCGCGCCCTCGGCCACCACCAGCCGCTGGACGACGCCGGGCCGCGCGCCAAGAGCCATGCGCACGCCGATCTCGGGCGTCCGCTCGCTCACGGCGTACGACAGCACTCCGTACACGCCCACCGCGGCCAGCGCCAGCGCCAGCGTGGCGAACAGACCCAGCAGGTGGCCGGCAAAGCGCGGCGTGGACTTCGACGCTGCCACCACGTCCGTCATCGTCCGTGGATTCGCCAGGGGCACGCCGGGATCCAGGCGCGTCAGGATGCCGCGCACGGGCGCGGCGAGCGTCAGCGGATCGGCGGCCGTCGTCTTCGCGACCAGGTTCATGTTGCGGGTCGGGTTGCCCGAGGACAGGTGGAACTGCGCCGCGGGCCTGTAGAACTTGGGCTTCACGACGCCGGTGAGGCCGTTGTGCCTGACGTCGCCGACGACGCCCACCACGGTGATCCACGGACGCTCGGGCGATCCCTGGCGGAAACGCCGGCCGATCGGTTCGAGTTCGGGCCAGAAGCGCCGGGCCATCGCGGAGTTGATCACGGCCACCAGCGGGGCTTCGGCGACGTCGGCGTCGCTCAACAGGCGGCCCGCAAGCAGGCGCTCCCCGAGCGCTTCGGCGGCTCCGCCCGTGGCGACCTGCCAATCGCCCGCAGGCCCGTGCCCCGTGGCCTCCTGGCCCTCGATCGCGAGGCCCCAATCTCCGATCGTCTGGCCGAGGGGCAGCGAGCGCAGGAGCCCGGCATGGCTCACCCCAGGGAGGGCCCGGACCTCGCGGAGCAGCCCATCGTAGAAGGCCGCCACGCTCTCGGGCTTCTCGTAGCTGGTCGCCGGCAGCGACACGCGCGCGGTGAAGACGCCCTTGGGCTCGAGGCCGAGGTCGATGCTGCCCAGGTTCGCGAGCGTGCGTACCATCAGCCCCGCACCCACGGCCAGCACCACCGCGAACGCCGTCTCGGACACCACCAGCACGTCGCGCCAGCGGCGGCTGCTCGCACTCCCGATGGCCCGGGTGCCGCCTTCCTTCAGTGATTCGGAGAGCTGCGGCCGCAGCGCGTGGAGTGCCGGCGCGAGCGCGAAGATCAGCGTGGTCGCCACGGACAGCGCGGCCGCAAAGCCGAGCGCGCGCGTGTCGATGGCTGCGGCGGCGACGCGCGGGATGTGGATGGTGCCGAGGAGCGCGCGCAACGCGACGTGGGCCAGCAGCGCCCCGAGCGCCGCGGAGATCGTCGCGAGGAGCAGCCCCTCGGTGAGGAGCTGTCGCGCCACTCGACGTCGCGGCGCGCCGATGGCGAGACGCACGGCGAGCTCGCGCTGGCGGCCCTCGGCGCGGACGAGGAGGAGGTTCGCGACGTTCGCGCAGGAGATCAGCAGCAGCAGGACCACGGCGCCGCTCACGAGGCCGAC
>DATFEN010000148.1:0-15112 GCA_035251085.1 Vicinamibacteria bacterium
TTTTCAGGTCGGTGAGGACCTCGCGAGTTCGAGCGCCCGCCGCCTCGCACGAAGCCACCAGATCCACAAGGGTGGCATGATGCCGGACGCTGTCGATGTGCAGCGCGCCCACCCCGCCGCTCCGAAGATAGAAAGAGGTCAGGAGCGGAACCACCGTTCGCTCGAGCGCGTCGTAGAGGTACTTGTTCCCCGCGAGCTCCCAGATCCTGCGATGGAGCGCCAGGTCGTAGTCGTTGAACCTGGAGAGGTCGGCGCCCTCGGCCGCCCGCCTCATGCCCTCCACGATCCGTCGAAGCTCGGCAACTTCCTTCGCGTTGGCCCGGGTTCGCGCCCATTCCACGGCCAGGCTCTCCAGCTCGATGCGGAGGCTCTGGATCTGCTCGATCTCCTCCGGCCCGAGCCGCGTGACCGAGGTGCCTCGGTAGGGAACGCGCTGGACGAAGCCCTGGTGCTCGAGCTCGAGGAGCGCCTCGCGGATGAGCGGCTGACCCACTTCGAGCTGTCGCGCCACGCGGGTCTCGATGAGGGGATCACCGGGCTTCATGCGCCCCGAGACGATCGCTTCCCGGATCGCCGTGACGACGCGGTCCTTCTTCGACAGGGGTGCGATGCGCTTGAGGACGAGCTCTTTCATGGGCAGGTGCGAAGGCGTGAGGCAGTTTATCATCCGCAACTCGGGAGGGTGCCGATGCCGAGCGCGAGCGATTCTCGCGACGGGCCGCGCGTGAAGGACCTTCCTGGGCAGGTTATGGGACTCTAGCTATAATTCTGGCTATAAGAGGGGAGCCAGGGCCCATGCGCTTTGCGAGCGTCGCCGAGATGAAAGACGGGCTGTCCGCATATCTGGCCCGCGCCAGGAAGAGGAAGGAGCCCATCGTCGTCACCCATCACGGCAAACCTTATGCGCTCATCCAGCCGCTCGAGGAAGGCGACCTCGAGGAGCTGGCTTGGAAGCAGTTTGCGAAGAAGAGGCTGGCCCGAGCCTGGGAAGGCGAAGAGGATGCCCTCTACGACTACCTATAGGAATGGCGAAGTCGTCGTTGTGAACGTCCCCTTCACTGGCCAGACGGGATCCAAGCCGCGTCCAGCCCTGGTCGTGAGCGTCGAGTCCTTCAACCAGAAGCTTCTCGACGTGATCGTTTGTCCCATCAGCAGTCAGCCGCGTTATTACAGGAAGCCTGGCAGCGGCGATCAACCGCTCAAGAACTGGAGGAGCTTGGGCTTGCGTCACCCGAGCACGGTGCGCATCTCGAACATCCTCGCGGTCGAGAAGAAGCTCATCAAGCGCGTGCTCGGCACGTTGCAAGCGGACGACCTCGGGCGGGTCACGCTGGGCCTGCGGGAAGCCTTCGGTCTCTAGGAGGACGGACATGGGGACTGTCTCTGCGCTGGCGCTCGCCGGCACGCTCGTGGTGCTCAACAAGGCGGAGGCGACGGCCTCGCTCGTCGACCTGGCATCGGGGAACGTGGTCGCGACGCTTCCGACGGGGAAGGGTCCCCACGAGGTGGCCGCCAGCGCCGACGGCCGCCTGGCCCTGGCCACGAACTACGGCACCGGCGAAGAGCCGGGCTCGTCCCTGACGCTGATCGACGTCCCAGGGGCCAGAGTGGTGCGGACGATCGGCCTCGGTTCGCACCGCCGGCCCCACGGCGTGCGCTGGCTGGATGCTCGTCGCGCGCTCGTCACGGCCGAGGACAGCCGCGCCCTGCTCGTCGTGGACGCCGAGAAGGGCGAGGTCGAGGCGGCCATCCCGACGGAGCAGAACGTCTCGCACATGGTGGCGCTCGCGCCCGGAGGCGCCCGCGCATTCGTGTCCAACATCGGCTCGGGCAGCGTCACGGTCGTGGACCTGGCCGCCCGTAAGGTACTGGCGCAGGTGCCGACTGGGGCGGGAGCCGAAGGCATCGACGTCACCCCCGACGGGCGGCGCGTGTGGGTCACCAACCGCGAAGCCGACACGGTGAGCGTCGTCGACGCGCAGAGCCTGAAGGTGATCGCGAGCCTGAGGTCGGCGTCGTTTCCGATCCGGGCCCGCGTCACGCCCGACGGCCGGCACGTCCTGGTTTCGAACGCTCGCTCCGGCGACGTCACGGTGTTCGCAGCCGACTCGCTCCGGGAAGCGCGGCGGGTCGAGATGAAGGCGAAGCCCGCTCCGGGAGGGGGACGGCTGCTGGACTTCGGACAGAGCTCCGTCCCGATCGGCATCGTGGTCGAGCCGGACGGGCGGCGCGCCTACGTCGCCCATGCCAACGCCGACGAGATCTCGATCCTCGACCTCGAGCGCTGGGAGGTGGTCGGCTCGCTGCGCGCAGGCAAGGAGCCCGACGGCATGGCGTACTCGGCGCAGCAGGTGAGCGCTTCGGGCGCAGCCGCGGCGCCGCTCGCGGTCGGCTCGGTGGCCGCCGCTCCTGGAGAGAAGGTCTCCGGATGGCTCGAGGTCGCGGAAGGCCTGGACGACGGCGCGCGCATTCCCGTGAGCGTCGTGCACGGCGCGAAGCCGGGGCCGGTGCTGGCGCTCGTCGCGGGCACCCACGGCTACGAGTACACGTCCGTGGTCGCGCTGCCGAGGGTGCTCGCGCGCCTCGACCCGGCGCGCATGTCGGGATCGGTGATCCTGGTCCACATGGCGAATCCACCCGGCTTCTATGGCCGGCGCATCTACTACGGCCCCGACGGCAAGAACCTCAACCGCGTCTATCCCGGGCGTCTCGACGGCTCCAACAGCGAGCGGATCGCCCACGCGATCACCACCCAGGTGATCGAGAAGGCGACCCACGTCGCGGACCTGCACTGCGGCGACGGCAACGAGTCGCTGCGTCCGTACAGCTATTGGCAGGTCTCCGGCAACCGCGAGATCGACGCGGCCTCGAAGGAGATGGCGCTGGCCTTCGGCCTCGGGTACATCGTCGTGGACCGCGACCGGCCGAAGGATCCGGCCCGCAGCATGTACACGTCGAACACGGCGATCCTCCGCGGCAAGCCGGCGATCACGACGGAGTCCGGCGGCCTCGGGCAGACCGACGAAGCCTCGGTCGCGGCGCAGGAGATCGGCGCGCTCAGCCTCGTCGCCCACCTCGGGATCATGGCGGGGCCGTCCGCGCGGGTCGCGCAGCCGGTCTGGATCGACCGCAGCGAAGTGCTGCTGGCGCCGGCGACCGGGGTGTGGCGGCCCGCGGTGGAGAAGACCCAGTCGGTCGCCGCGGGGACGCTGCTGGGCCGGCTGCTCGATCCGTTCGGCCAGCAGCTGGCCGAGATCCGCGCGCCCTTCGCTGGCGAGGTGCTGTACGTGGTGGCGACCCCTCCCGTCAGCGAGCGTGAGCCGGTGGCTTTCGTCGGGCAGATCGCATCCGGCGAGCCGACGCCGTGACGCCCGATGCAGGCTAGACTAGCGCCTCCATGGCACGCAGCATCCTGATCGTCCTGGTCGGCGCCGCGGGCGAAGCAGAGACCGACCACTATCAGCTCCTCCAGGAGCAGGACGCGCGGGCCGAGGCGGCGCGCGCCGGCTTGGACGCGGAGATCGTGCTCGCCCCCGGCTTCGACCACCTGCGCGTGATCCGCGGACGCGTACGCGGGTCGGGGAAGCACGTCGACGCCGTCGTGGTCGAGGCGGCGAGCATCGCGTCGACGCAGCTGATCCTCAAGGAGCTCGCCGGCAGCGTCGGCCTGGTGCTGCTGAACATCGAGCCGCCGGGCCTCGAGAGCCACGCCCGGGCCTGGGGCACGCTCCACCCGTTCGGCACCGTCAGCACCCACCACCGCCGCATCGGCGAGATCCAGGGTCGGCAGGTGCGCGGGCTCCTGCCGCGCGGCGGCGAGGTCCTGTGCGTGACCGGGCCCGAGAAGTCCTCCGCGGCAGTCGAGCGGCTCGCCGGCCTGCGCGCGAGCCTCGGCAACGGCATCACGATCTACACGACCGAGGCGGGCCACTGGACCGAGGTGGCAGGCGGGGCGGCATTCGACTCCTGGTACGGCCTGTATCGCTCCCGGAGCTTCAGGGTGGACGTTGTCGCCGCCCAGAGCGACGAGCTCGCGATCGGCGCCCGCGCCGCCTGCGAGCGCATCGCGAACACCGCGCATCGAGAGATGCTCACGCGCGCCCGCTTCCTGGGCGTCGACGCGTGTCCCGGTTACGGAGCGAAGCTGGTCGACGCAGGCAAGCTGGCGGCCAGCGTGACCACGCCGGCCAACACCGGCGAGGCGATCCGTCAGCTTCGGCAGTTCTGGGACGCCGGCCGTCCGCTGCCGCTCCGGGCGCTGACCGAGCCGCGGCCCTATCCGCTCTCGAGCGCGCCTTCGGCCTGAGCCTCGCTCGCGAGGCTCCGCTTGGACTCCTCGATGAGCTGCAGGTTCTCTTCGTAGGAGGGTGCTCCCGCCCTCGAACGCGGCGGGTAGCGATGCGTGGAGTACACCGGATACGCCTCGGTGCGCAGGTGCGCCAGCATCTGATGGCCTGTGCGCACCGAGCGTTCGTGGCGCAGCGCCGTGATGTCGATCGGCGCGACGACGATGCGCTCGCCAGGCCCGGGCGAAGCCTGCGCGAGGACGCGGCCATCGAAATCCACGACCATGCTCCCGCCCGGCCAGGAGTATGGAGGATAGTGGCGGAGGCTCGCGCCCTGGTTCGACGCGACGACGAAGGCCATGTTCTCGAGGGCGCGGCAGCGGTTCACCAGCGTCCACCAGTCCATCGGCTCCGTGGCGCCCCAGGGATCCATGTATGCCGAGACCCGGATCAGCACCTCGGCGCCGCTCGCGGCGAGCTGGCGCATGGCCTCGGGGAACAGCCAGTCGTAGCAGATCGCGCAGCCCAGCCGGCCGATCTCGGTGTCGGCGACGGGGAACAGCGTCGCGTCGTAGCCGCGCAGGTCGTGCGGGCTCGTATGGACCTCGTAGGGCAGCCAAGTGTTGACCTTGCGGTACTTGTAGAGGACGCCCTTGGGACCGATCAGGCATGTTGTGTTGAAGACATGCCCCGGCCAGCGCGGGTCGCGCTCGAGCATGGAGCCGGTCTGCACGAAGAGGCCGTGCTCGCGAGCCTTGGCAGCGATGCGGTCCGTGTGCTCGTTCGGGATCTCGACCGCGAGCTTCTCGAGCAGCTCCGCCGCCGTCACGAACACAGGCGCCGCGTGCGCGAATTCCGGAAAGACGACGAGCCGGACAGGCAGGAACGGGGCCGCTCCTGCGAGCGCCTGGTCGATCATCCACAGCATGCGCTCGGTGTTGGCGCTCATCTGGCGCCGTTCGACCGGGTTCGAAAGGTCCGTCTGGCAGGCGGCGGCGGCGTAGCGGATCGGATTCATGAACGCTCGCTCCTCGAGAGGCAGAGTGTAAACTGTCCGCTGCCATGAAGAGGAAGGTGCTCATCGGGGTCGTCGCCGCTCTCGGCGTCGCCGGTGTCGGCGGGTTCACGTGGTATCAGCTCGTCAAGGCCGGCGTGCTCCGCTACAACGAGTTCGACCGGCGCGAGCGCGGCACCCTGAAAGTCGGAGGGCCGGCGCCCGACCTGGCCCTCGCCATGTATGACGGCTCGACGGTGAGGCTCTCGGAGCTTTGGAGTGCGAAGCCGGTCTTCCTGGTCTTCGGAAGCTGCACCTGACCGCCGTTCCGCAAGAAGATCGGCGATCTTCATCGCATCTACGACGCGAACAAGGACAAGGCCAGCTTCCTCACCGTCTATATCTCGGAGGCCCATCCCGAGGACGAGTGGCAGATGGAGTCGAACCGCGAGGAGAAGCTCGTCTTCAACCAGCCGAGGACCTTCGACGAGCGCCAGGACCTGGCGAAGATCCTGGTCGAGCGCCTGAAATACCGCATGCCCGTCGCCATCGACGCGATCGACAATCGCGCCGACAAGGCCTTCGCCGCGTGGCCTGAGCGCATATACGTGATCGCACCCGGCGGCCGGATCGCCTACAAGGGCGAGATGGGACCGTTCGGCTTCCATCCGGACCAGGCGGAGAAGGCCCTCTTCGAGCTGGTTGGCGGCTAGCTCAGCGAGGCGGCAGGAATAGCGCTGCCGCCCTGGCCAGGCGCCGCGCCTCGACAAGCTCGGGTCGGCCTGGTTGGTCGGCGTGCTCGCAGTTCTCAAGGAGGCGTTCGTAGTACCGAGTCGCGGCAGTGCGATCTCCGGACTCCGCCGCGGCGCGCGCCGCACCCGCGAGCGCACGAAAACGGCCGGGCTCCTTCTCTAGCGTCGCGGCAAACTCGCGGAGGGCCGCCGCGGGTTCGTGTAGCTGCAGCAGCATCTCGCCCAGCAGCTCGCGGGCCGGGGCCAGCGGCCCGGGCGTGATGGCGCTCTTCTCTGATCCGTCCTCTTGGTCGGCTGCCTCGCGCATCGTGGCCAGGGCCTCCGCCGTGCGGCCCTCGGTCAGCGCCAACCACGCCGTCGCGCTACGCGCTTGGATCTCGACCTGACCCGCCCAGTAGCTCTCGCCGGCGGCCTCGAGCCGCGAGCGATTCGCATTCAGGGCCTCGATGGCCGCCCGCGCTGTGGCGCTGTCCCCGACCCGGGTGGCGCCGAGCGCGCGGGCGAAGTGGGTCATCGCGTCGGTGTGGGGGAATCGGCTGGGGTGCGGCTCCAGCTTCGCTGCCTCGGTCCAGGCGCCGCGCTCCAGCGCCCAGCGCGCAGGGATGGCGGCCAGCGCGAACACTCCCGCGACGCCCGGAGCCGCCGCCACGATTGCGTCCGGATCGAAGCGCGAAGCCTTCTCCGGCAGCGAATCGAGCAACTGTTTGGCCGCAGCGTCCTGTCCGCTTTGCAGATATGCATAAACCTGGTAGTCGGTGGCGTGTAGCTCCTCAGCGCCGGCGCCCTCGCGCTTGGCAGCAAGAGCCGACGCGATGTTCGTGTCGATCGACTCCTGCCAGTGACCGAGGCGCGTGAACGTGTGCGAAGGCATGTGGAGGGCATGGGGCGCCGAGGGCGCGATCCGCGCGTAGCGGCGGGCGGCGTCGAGAGCGCGGGCCGCCAGGGACGGCACGTCGTAGCTGTGGATGATGTAGTGCGCGAGCCCCGGGTGGTCCGGGTGTGCGGCGAAAAGAGGCTCGAGGATCGCGCCTGCCTTCAGCAGGTCGGCGTAGCTCTTGTCGGTCGGCGGCGCCGATTGAGCGAGGGCGAGGGCGTAGAAGATCGAGGCTTCCATGTCATCGGGATGGCTCGAGGTGATTGACGCCATCGCGTCGCGGTAGGCGAGCACACGCGTGCGCTGATCCCGCTGCTCGACGTCGCGAGATAGCTCGGCGACAGCCTCGATGTAGGCTCGCTCGCGGGCGGTCCTGGTCCCGGCTGCTCTTGCGTGTTCGATCGCTTCCCGTCCCCGGTGGATCCGAGCGTCCGCTTTCTTGCCCACCTCGAACGGATTGCCCCATGCAGCGAGCGCGATACCCCAGAAGGCCATGCCGCACGAGGGATCCGTCCGGCCGACCGCCTCGAAGGCTTCGATGGCCGGACCGAACGAGAACGAGTGGAGCAGGGCCACGGCACGGTTGAAAGGCGCCTGGAACTCCGCGTTGCAGGACGTCTCGAATGTCACCGTCCCGAGCTGTTCGGCGGAAGGGGCGGGGTGCTCGTGCTCCTGCGCCGTGGAGGTGACAGTGAGCGCAGCGAAGGCGAGGGCCATGAACGACGAAAGGCTCGTCGCGTGCATGACGCCCAGTCTAGCAGCCGTCGAATGGCTCAGTGTCCCGCTTCGGCCACGGCCGTATCGAGCCCGACGACTGGGCCGCGCACGATCCGTGTCTCGTACGTCTCGATCAGGCGGCGCCGCTCGTCGGTCATCGGGAACGCCTCGGGCGCGCCATACGGATAGCGGCTCATGGCGTGGAACGGACGCGGGCCGAGGGCGTCGGGGGTGGCCGAGTTGATGTCCATCTCCTTGCTGAAGCCGTCGGAGAGGAGCAGGAACGTCCGGCGCGAGCCTCGGGTCGGAGCGGGAAGGGCGTCGAAGGCGATCGCCAGCTCGTCGCCGGGGCGGGACGTAACGAAGGCATCGTCGGCAGCCGCGAGCAGCTCGCGCACGTCGCCCGTGCGCGTGTACCGCCCCGGGAACGCCTTCCACGGCGACACGCGTGCCACGCGGGTGTAGTCGTAGCCGAAGGGCTCGCGCCCGTCGGGCGAGAGCTCGGCCGAGAAGCCGCGCTCCCGCAGCTCGGCTCGGGTCGCGTCCAGCCGCGTCTCGCGCAGCGGAGCGTCGACGAGCTGCGCGACGCGGGCCTGATCCCAGTAGATCCGCATGTTCGTCGAGATTCGAACGCGCCGGCTGGGACCGCGCCAGATCCCCGAGAGGTCGACCACGACCGTCTGCGGCCGGCCGACCGGGATGCCGACCTGGGGCACGGCCACGTGCCAGGCACCGCCGGCGTCCTGGACCTCGAGGGAGGGTGGACGCATGGCGAGGCCGGCCTGGTGCGCGGCCACGTTGTCGCTCGAGAAGGCGTAGTCGGTCCAGCCGGTGAGCAGCAGCACGCCTGGCTCCTCGTCGGCCCCGAGGTCGAGGACCAGCGCGTGATCCTCGGCGTAGCCGCGGACGCGCATGAGGCCGAAGTCGTCCGGATACGTGCGATCGGCGCGGGCGATACGGGCCAGCACGTCGTGGCCGTGCTCGTCGACCGCGCGCACCGGCGGACGCGCTCCGCTCACGGCGAACAGGCGGGCCGGCTTCGGCGGCGACGTCATGCCCTCGAAAGGATGGACCTCCACGTCGGCCGCATGGTCGATGGCGACGAGGGCGAGCTGATCGACGAAGAGCGCCTCTTCGAGCTCGTTCGTGACGCGCAGCTCGTAGCGCCCGGCCCGCGGCTGGAGCTGGGCGTCGGTGATCCGCACGTACTCGAGCGGGTCGGGCACGTTGTAGACGCCCGGCGCGACGTAGTAGCCCATCTCGCCGCCGCCCATGAAGTCGGTGACGAACGCGAACTCGCGGCCGTTCCAGGCGTACAGGTAGGGGCAGGAGGACGGCTTGCGGTTCAGCTCGGAGACCGCGAGGAGCGCGACGTTCGCGCCGGCCGCTGGCGCGGGCCCGAGCTCGGTCTGGAGGATGCCGGCCGGCCAGATCACCCGGACCGCGTCAGCGGCGGTCCGTCCGCCGAGGCCGAAGTTCAGGTCGGCCGGCGCGGGGGCGGGCGTCGCGGCGTAGCTCTCGAGCTTCTGGCTCAGGCCGCCGGCCCGCATCTCCACCTTCGAACCGACGCCGCTTCGATTGCTCACGAGCCCCGCCAGGCGAACGCGCACCGCGCCGTTCCGGCTGCCCCCTTCGTTGCGCAGCAGGCGCAGGCCCGCCGCCGTCCGGACGACGAGGTCCGTGTCGCCGTCGCCGTCCAGATCGCCGGAGGCGAGGGCTGCCGCGGTCAGCCGAGACTCGCCCAAGGCCGCAGCCGTCACGTCCGACCAGCGGCTGCCGAGGTTGCGCACGAGCTTCAATCCGATCGTCGAAGCTGCCAGGATGTCCAGCAGCCCGTCGCCGTCGTAGTCCAGGAACTGAGCCGCGGAGCTCCCCGAGGATCCCCAGGGCGCCCGGGCGACGCCGAAGCGACCGCGGCCGTCGCTCAGGGCGAGCAGATCGCCGCTCTCGGAGCCCAGGAAGAAGTCGGTGAAGCCGTCCTTGTTGACGTCCCCGGGCGCGGCGCACAGCACCGTGTCCGCACCGAGCCCGACTTCCGCCGCCACGTCGCGGAACGTGCCGTCGCGACGGTTGCGGAAGAGCCGCGGCGGAGCGGCTTCGACGACCTCGAAGAGGTCCATGTCGCGGCCGTTGTCGAAATCGGTGGGGATGACGGCGGCAATGCGCCCGGGCGCGCTCAACCCAGCCGGGCCAGCCACGTCCTTGAACGTCGCGGCGCCCGTGTTCTGGAACAGCCGGTCCGGCTCCCCCCACCCGCCCAGCAGCACGTCGAGGTCGCCGTCGTGGTCGAAGTCCGCGAGCGCCGCCGCGCGTCCCGTGCCCGCGAGGGCCGAGGCAGCGGTCGACTCCACCAGACCCTTCGCGTCGTTTCGCAGCAGCGTGACAGCGTCCGCGCGCAGGATCAGGAGATCCGGCCGCGTGTCCTGGTCCAGGTCGCCCGCGACCGCGCCGACGCCGCCGCGCGCCGGGTCGAGGCCGAGGGCTACGGTTGCGTCCACGAAGCGTCCGTCGTCGTTCCGGTAGAGCCGCTGGCCCGCAGGTCCGACATCGAACAGGTCCAGGTCCCCGTCGCCGTCGAGATCGAAGAGCAGGGGACGACCCGCGCCGGGATCGGATCCGGCGGCTCCGAGCTGCGCCGTCGCATCCAGGAAACGCACGGCCGGCGTCTTCGCATCGACGAGGTCGGCTTCCGCCCCCGTCGAGGCGCGCGCTTCCGCAAGCCTCCCTTGGTCGGGATAGGTCTGGCCGATCAGCGTGCCGCCGCTGTCCTTGAGAGCTCGGAAGCGCTCCAGGTGTCGTGCCCCGTCGTCGGCCTGGCCGGCCCTCGTCAGCGCCAGGCCCAGGTTGTACTCGGCGGTCGCGCTCCACGGCTCGCTCTCGAGCGCGGCCCGGAACGAGGCGATCGCCTCGGCATAGCCCTTCTCCTGGAGCAGGAGCTGGCCCAGGTTCACGTGGGCGGCCACGTCCGTCGGATCGGCGCTGATGACCTTGCGGAACTCCGCCTTCGCCTCCTCCCCACGCGCCAGCGTCCGCAGCGCGAGGCCGAGGACGAAATGCACCTGCGCGGTGTCGAGATTCGCCTCGAGGGCTGTCCGCGCCTCGCGCAGCGCGCCCTCGGCGTCGGGCACGTTCAGGAGCGCGATCGCCAGGTTGACGCGGGCGAGGCCGAGGCTGGGATCGTGCGCGAGCGCCTCCCGAAACGCCACGGCAGCTTCCTGCGCGCTGAACTGCTCGAGCAGCGCGACGCCGCGGTTGTTGGCGCGGTAGGCCCGCTCGCGCACGTCCCGGGACACCGGCGCTGCGGTGACCGCGAGAGCGACCGCGAGGAGCGCGGCCGGGGACCTCACCGCGCTCCCGCGGCGACGGCCAGGCCCTTGCCTTCCTCCACGGTGATGGCGCGGTCCGCCGCCACGTCCGTGAGCACGTCGAGCTGGCCGCTCGGCCAGGCGACCTCGACTCGGGCCGCCCGCGTCGCAGCGCCCAGGCCGAACGTCAAGGGCAGCTCGCTCTGCGAGCAATAGCTGGAGCCGGTCTTGACGAGCGCCCAGCTCTTGGCGCCGCCTGCTGCCGTCACGGTGATGCGGGCGCCGATGCCGTCCCGGTTCGAGCGCACGCCGACCGTGCGCACGCGCAGGTAACGGCTGCGGTTGCCGCCGTCGTTGCGCAGCAGGCGCGCTGGGCCGCCGTTGGCCGTGACCAGGAGGTCGAGGTCGCCGTCGCCGTCGTAGTCACCGTAGGCGGCGCCGCGGCCGACCATGGGTCGAGTGAGCGCCTCGCCCGAAGCGGCGGTCACGGCCTCGAAGCGCTTGCCGCCCAGGTTGCGGAAGAGGTGCGGCGGCTGCGCGTACTTCACCTTCGGCTGCACGGCCTCGATGTCGTCCGCCACGTGTCCGTTGACGCCGAAGATGTCCGGGCGGCCGTCGAGATCGTAGTCGAAGAAGAAGCAGCCGAAGGTCAGCGACAGCAGCGTCGCTTGTCCCAGGGTGGAGGTCGGCGCCTCGTCGATGAACAGGCCGCTGCCCTCGTTGTGGTAGAGGGCCATCATCTCGTTGGAGAAGTTGCCGATGACCAGGCTGGGGCGTCCGCTGCCGTCGTAGTCCGCCGCGTCGACGCCCATCCCCGCCCGAGCCACGCCCGCCTCGCTGAAAGCCACTCCCGCCGCCATCCCCACGTCCGTGAAACGGCCCTTGCCGTCGTTCCGATAGAGCTTGTTGGGCTGCGTGTCGTTGGCGACGAACAGGTCGAGCCAGGAATCGCCGTCGAAGTCGAGGAGTGACACGCCCAGCGCCTTGGAGGCGGGGTTCCTGAGGCCGGCCTTCTCGGTCACGTCTTCGAAGCCGCCGTCACCCCGGTTCCGGTAGAGCGTCTGGCTCTGCCCCTTGTAGGACTCCGGGGTGCAGTAGCTCTTCGTCTTCCCGTCGAGGGTGCAGTACAGGTCCTTCTCGATGGACCACTCGACATAGTTGGCGACGAACAGGTCGAGGCTTCCGTCCTTGTCGTAGTCGAAGAACGCGGCGCTCGTGGAGAATCCCCCGCCACCGACGCCGGCCTTCGCCGTGACGTCGGCGAAGCGGCCGCCGCCGAGGTTGCGGAACAGACGGTTCCCGCCGAGCGCGGTCAGGTAGATGTCGATGCGGCCATCGTTGTCGTAGTCCGCCGCGGCGACGCCCATCCCGTACATCTCGACGTCCAGGCCGGCCGTCTTCGTCACGTCGGCGAAGGTCCCGTTGCCCGAGTTTCGATACAGGGCCGGCGTGGCGCGGGGCCCGGGGCGGCCCGGCCAGTTCTTCGAGTTCACGAGCAGGACGTCCTGCCGGCCGTCGCCGTCGAAGTCGAGGAAGGCTCCGCCCGAGCCCATGGTCTCGGGCAGGTACTTCTTCCCGAACGCCCCGTTCGTGTGCTTGAAGCGGATGCCGCTCTGCTGCGTCGCGTCGATGAACACGATGCCCGCGGGCGGGGCTGCGGCGAGTGCAGCGCCGAGGGCCGCGAGGGAGACGAGGAGTGGAGCGGAGCGGCGCAGGCCGCAACTCAAGGTGCGCCGCCTCCGGCGCCGCCCGCCGCATCGCGGCTTGCCACGCGGGGATAGGACGTGGGCGCGGCCGCCGGACCGTGCTCGTGGATGGCCTGGCGCTCGTTGTTGTCGTGGGGGTGGAGCTGCCGGTAGGGCCCGGTGATGAACTGGGCTGCTTCGTCCGCCTTGAAGCGCTCGTAGAGCGCCTGCTCCTTGTGCGCCCTCTCGCCGTCGCCCATGCCCTGCCAGCAGAGCATGAGGTTGTAGTGCGCCTGAAGGTCTTCGGGGTCCACGTCGAGCACGCGCTGGAACGTGCCGATCGCCTCCTCGTACCGCCGCTTCAGGAACAGCGTTCTACCGATCTGGTTGAGGACCACCCGGTCGCGCGGATACAGGGCGCTGGCCCTCTGGAGATGGTTCAGGGCCTCGTCGTAGCGTCCCAGCCCCTTCTTCACGGTGCCGAGGAAGAAGTGCGTCTTCGCGAGGTTCGGGTCGCGGGCCAGGGCCTTCTGGAGCATCTCCTCCGCGCCGGCCAGGTTGCCTTCGGTGATGCGCGCTCTGGCCACGTTCACCCAGCCGTCCGCGTACTCGGGATCCATCTCGGTCACCTTCAGGAACGCGGCCTCGGCGGCCTTGATGTCGCCCTGCAACAGGAGCCCGATGCCGTAGTCGTTCCAGCGCTCGCGCACCGACTTGTCGAGTAACGGCTTCTCTTCGGGCAGAGCGACGCCGCGTCCGGCCACCTTCAGCGCGGCCGAGGCCTCCGCCATCACCGTGATCGGGATGTCGGGGATCGCCTTCACCTTGCCCGAGACGCGCGAGGTGTCGCCCGCGAAGATCCAGCGCCCGTCGTCGTGGTCGGATGCCACCGAGGGCGACTCGTCCCCGGGGTCGCGGATGCCGGCGAAGGCCCACTGCGTGTTCCACCACGCGAACTTCCGGTAGTTCACCTTCGCCTTCAGCGTGATCGTGCTCCCGCAGTCCTCGGGGATCCGCAGCCGGTAGCGCACGGTGTCCGCGGCGCCCGGTGGAATCAGGCGGACGTAGGCCACCGAACGGGTCATCCAGGCGTTGCGCTTGTTGATCGGGTTGCCGTGGGCGTCGAGCATCAGGCTCCTGTAGAAGTGCGCGCCGGGCTCCACGGGCCCCCTGCCTTCGTCGGCCACGGAACCGCTGTGGAGGATCGTGCGTCCGCGCTCGTCCACGGCCTCCAGCTCGACCCAGACGTCGAACGCGTCGACCGTGCCGCCCGGGAAGAAGTGGCCGACCTTGCGGGTGCGCACCACGACGTCGATGCGCACGGTGTCGCCGCGCCGCACCGTCGGCGCGACCCTGTCGATGGGGGCGACGACCTCGGCGGGGGCCGAGAGGAACGCCTGGGCGGCGCCGAAGCTCGCGGACTCCTCGCCTTGGGCGAACGTGCTCGCCAGGCGCGGCTCTGAGCCCGCGGGCGCGCGTCCGGCGGAGAGCGCCGGTCCCTCGCCCCGCACCAGGCCGAAGACGTCCACCGAGATCTGACCGTCGCGCAGGAACTCCTGCGTGACGCGGAGCTGCTCGTGGTCCTGGTTCACGAACGGAAGCGCGGTGTTCGCGCCCGGGAAGCGATGCGAGCGCACCGTCCCGTCCTTCGCCGTCGGGTCGTTCGCCGGGACGCGGGGCATGTGGCAGTCGGCGCACTTCTGTGCCGCCTTCGGGTAGTAGAAGGACCGCGCGCCCTCGCCCGACACGCCGGAGGCCTGCCAGTTGTCGTACTCGTTGAAGCCGCGGAACCAGCGGTAGGCGTTCACCGGCACGTCGAGGTGCACCTTGTGGCAGGACGAGCAGAACTCTGGGGTCTGCTCGCGATGGAAGCTCTTCAGGAACGTCTTGCGGTGCGGCTCCGGGTCCAGCTTCAGGAGATAGTCGTGGGTGGCGCTCAGGAACGGGTTGTCGCTCACCGCCAGGTCGTGGAGCGGCGGGTACTCGATCGTGAAGTCGCCCTGGCCCATGGTGCTCTTCACGTGGACGATCGAGTGGCACGACGTGCAGGACAGCCCGGCCTGGGCCTCGGGCGTGTCGATCTGCTCCTTGATCGGCCGGTCGAAGCGCCCGTTGAAGAAGACCGCGTGGTCGTGGCAGCCCGCGCACCACTTCGAGGGCTTCGTTCCCACGACGTCCTGCATGTACTCGACGGACTTCCGGTACCACTGGTTGTTGAAGGAGGAGAAGTGATGGGCCGAGGCGTTCCACTGGTCGTAGATGTCCTTGTGGCAGCGCGCGCAGGTCTGGCTGGTCAGGAAGAAGTTGGCGGGGATCGTGCCGCCCACGTTCGTCTCGGCCGAGGACGGAAAGAACGGGCTCTCCGGCCCTGCGCCCTCCCCGTCCATCGAGAGCGGGGGCAGCGGCGGGTTCACGATGCGGTAGCGGTCTTTGGCGGTCTGCCGATCGTGGGCGCGAAAGCCGGCGCCGCCGATGGCCGCGAGACAAGCAAGCGCGACC
>DATFEN010000155.1:0-9089 GCA_035251085.1 Vicinamibacteria bacterium
CTCCATGCCGCCCGAGGCTCAGAAGCAGATGGCGGACCTGGAGGCCAACGTGGCCGCCATCGACACCGCGTTGCGCCAGGTGAAGGACGCCCTCGAGAAGGACCCGCAGAACACCAAGCTGAACAAGATGCTCGCTTCGACGCACCAGAAGAAGATCGACCTGCTGCTGAAGCTGATCCGGCTCTCGGCCCAGATCTGAAACATGAGGCTCTCAATCATGCGTAGAACGACACTGGCTTCCCTGCTCCTGCTGTTCCCCGCCCTCGCTTCGGCGGAGGGCCGCGTCGAGCAACGGCAGTCGGCGGCCCCCGACGGCATCGTCCAGATCGACAACCAGGCCGGCATCATCCGCGTGATCGGCTGGGCCAAGAACGAGATCCAGGTGATCGGCAACCTGGGACATGGCGCCGACGGCGTGAACCTGAGCGTCCGGGGACGCCGGGCCGAGATCAGCGTCGATTCGATGAATCCCCACGGCATCAAGTCGGACCTCGAGATCCACCTGCCGGCCGGCAGCGTCGTCGAGATCGATTCCTTCGCCGCGGAGATCAACGTCGAAGGCGTGAACGGCCAGGTCACGGCCGAAACCGTGAACGGCTCCATTCGGCTCGCGGGCGGCTTCCAGGACGCCACGGCCTCGAGCGTCAACGGCAGCGTCGACGTCTCGGGGAACACCAAGCGGCTCCAGGTCGAGTCGGTGAACGGCGCTGTGACGGTCAAGGGCGCCAGCGGGGAGATCCAGGCGTCCACGGTGAATGGCACGCTGGCAGTGGCGGGTTCCGCGTTCGACCGCGCGTCGCTCGAGACCGTGTCGGGCAACCTACGCTTCGAGGGGGACCTGCATGCGACCGCCAGCCTGGACGCCACCACGGTGAGCGGGGCCGCAGAGCTGCTGTTCCCTGCGGGCATCTCGGCGGACTTCAGCGTCAGCACGTTCAGCGGCGAGATCACGAACGAGCTGGGGCCTCAGGCCGAGCGAAAGAGCAAGTGGACCAGCCAGAAGGAGCTCGACTTCACGGCTGGCAAGGGCGGCGCCACGGTCACGATCGAGACGCTGTCCGGCACGATCAAGCTGCGCAAGCGACCCTAGGACGAGCCGATGGAACAGATGGAACGGACGACCCACAGCGGCACAGGGACACGGAGGGCCCGCGGCATGAGCGATCCAATCAGCTCCGGGACGCCGAACCGAGAGAGCCCGCGCGCTTCGACTCCGCTCCGAGCGGAGGCGAAGCACGCAGCATCGTGCACGACCACTTCCCGCCCCCCGGGGGGCGGGATAGGGAGGGGGGCCTAAGAGATGAAATCCACCGCCGGTCTCATCGCGTTCACGGCCACCGTGCTTCTCACCCCTTCCCTCCACGCCGAGAGTCGGGAGTTTCGCTGGTCCGGCCACCTCGTCGCGGGCCAGACCGTTGAAGTGAAGGGCATCAACGGCACGATCACGGCGGTGCCGGCGTCGACGGGCGAGGTCGAGGTAACGGCCGACAAGCGCGGCCGCCGGGACGATCCGGAGGAGGTCGAGATCAAGGTCGTCGAGCACAAGGACGGCGTAACCCTGTGCGTCGTCTACCCATCCTCCCGCTGGGGACGGAAGAACAGCTGCGAGCCGGGCGAAGGCGGGCACCTGGGCGCCGACAACAACGACGTCGACGTCGACTTCCTGGTGCGGGTGCCACAGGGAGTGCACTTCGCCGGCCGCACGGTCAACGGCGCGATCGAGGCCGAGGAGCTGGGCGGGAACGTCGAGGCGACGACCGTGAACGGCGGCGTGCGCGCCACGGGCCGCGGCGTGGTGCGCGGCGAGACCGTGAACGGCTCGGTCTTCGCCAGGCTGGGCCGCGCAGACTGGCCTGGCAGCCTGAGCTACACCACTGTCAACGGCTCGATCACGATCGAGCTCCCCGCCGAAACGAGCGCGGAGGTTCGGGCCTCGACGGTGAATGGCGGCATCGACTCCGATTTCCCGCTGACCATCAAGGGCCGCTGGGGACCGAAACAGGCGCGCGGAACCCTGGGCGCGGGCGGCCGGACCCTCGAGCTCGAGACCGTGAACGGCGCGATCCGGCTGGTGAAGCGCTAGAAGGCCAGTCCCGTGCGGAAGTAGAAGCGCGTGTCGCCTCCGGATGCGAAGCCGTACGCGACGCCGGCCGTGGTCGTGACCGAGAGCCCGTGGCCGAGGATCAGGTCGGCACCGAGCGCGGCTCCGGCGCTCGGCTTGACCCCGTCGATCCGGAAGCTCCCGCTCCATGCGCTCGCCGCGTCCGCGAAGACCGCGGCGTGCAGGTGCCGCAAGAACACCGGGAAGGACCAGAAGCCTCGTTGCGGGTGGCCGAGGGGGAAGCGGTATTCGGCGTTGGCGTGGACGAAGCTGCGCCCGCGAAACGCGTTGCTGGGATAGCCGCGCAGCACCGTCTCGTTCGTGAAGGCCACGTCGAGGAGCCCCGCGTCGGGAAAGCCGCCGACCGCGTACGAGCGCTGGAAGTCCGGCTCGCCGAAGGTCGTGCCGCCGCCGACACGAACGGCCAGCGCATCGGTGGCAGCGAACACGCGCGAGTAGGCGCGCAGATCGGCGACGAGCTTGCCGAGCGAAACGTCGCTGCCCAGCGCCTCGGCCTCGCGCACATACGCCACCCCCGCCCTCACACCCTCGACGGGCGAGATCGAGAACGGAAAGCTGCGCGCCGTCGAGAGCGACCAGGCCGCCTCGATCGCACCGAAATCGAGGCGCTCCGGATCCCCCCGACCGCTGATCCGCTCGGTGCGACGCCGGTAGGTGAGCGACAGGCTCTGGGATTGGCGCACGCGGCGCAGGACGGGAAGCGTCGCCCGCAAGGTGAGCTCCTGGGTCCTGAAGCGCCCGCCGTCAGCCACCGGGTCGGTCGTGTCCTCCCAGGTGCCGAGCAGCGTCGGTCGGAGACGGTCGTACTGATAGAGCCCGCGAAACCCGAATCGATCCGTTTCCAGCCCGCGGGACACGTCCAGGCCGAACGCGTGCCGGAACAACGGGTCGACGCCCGCGGTGACTGCGCCGACGCGGGTCTCGTCGCCGAAGCTGGCATATGGGCTCCAGAAGCGCGGCAGCATCGTCGGCAGCGGTCGATAGGCGCGTTCCGGGCCGGCCCAGGGCTCGGGATCCTGCCGCGAGGGCGGCAGGCGGTCGTCGAAGGCGGGCGCTGGAGACAGACCGTCCCAGTCGACGTCCGTGACGTGAACGTCATAGCCGCGAGCCCAGTAGTCCGCGAAGACGAGGCTGCGGCCGTCCGCGGAGACGTCGGGCGTGAAGGCGCCGCCCACGACGTTCGTGACGCGAAACAGCGCGCGGTCCGCGAGGCGGATCGCGTACAGGTTGGAGACGCCGTCGCGGTCGGAGCGGAACACCACGAAGCGCCCGTCGGGCGTGAACGCCGGCTCGACGTCCCGGGCCCGGTCGGCGGTGAGCGGCGTGACTGCTCCGGTCGTGGGATCCACCAGCACGATGTCGAGCCGGCCGCCCGGCGCGAGGCGCGAGGCGACGATCGCCGCGCCGTCGGGGGCGAAGCGCGGGCCGCTCCATTCTGTACCCGGCTCCGACGCCGTCACGACGCGCAGGCCGCTGCCGTCGAGCTCGATCGTGGCCAGCTCTGCGTATCCGCCGAACTCGCGGACGAAGACGATCGTGCGGCCGGCAGCGGCGACATCCGGGTCCCGGGCGCGCAGGCCGCGGGTCAGGCGGCGCACCTCGCCGCTCGCGACGTCGGCGATGCGCAGGTCGGAGAAGCTCGAGAACAGCCGGAAGACCTCGGTCTCGTCGAAGACCAGGGAGCGGCCGTCAGGCGTCCAGGCCAGACCGCTCCCGCCGTTGCGGCGGGCGACCTCGTGATCCGCGGAGCCGTCCCGGAGCATGACGCGGATCGCGCGAAAGCGGTCCAGGCTGCCGCTCGTGTACGCGACCCAGCTGCCGTCGGGGCTGAAGCGCGGCAACACCTGCCGGATGCCGCTCGTGGTGAGCGGCCGGGAAGGGGTCACGCCCCGGCTCCAGATCCCCGCCGCCTGTGCGACCGCGCGGCGCGCCTCCGCGACGCGCCACTCCTCGAAGCGCGCATGGAAGCTCGCGCCGGTTACGGTCTGCGCCGTCCATTCGTCGGTGTAGGGGATGATGCGGCCCGAATGCACGCGGGCGAGCGCCGGCAGCGTGCCCTCGCCCATGCCCTCCTCCAGGCTGCGCAGGAAGCCTTCGCCGTAGAAGTAGGCCGCGATCCCGCCGGGCCAGGCGTCGAGCCCGGTCGTGGCCTGGTCCTCCTTCGGGAAGGCACCGGCCAGTGCGGCGACCCTCCGGACCATGTGCACGTCGGGGTTGCGTCCGCGGCCGAAGGCGGTGCCCTGGGTCTCCTCGTAGGTCGCGAGGCCTTCCAGGAGCCAGGGAGGCGTGAAGCCGTTGGGGAAGAGGTAGGGAGCTCGCCCGAGCAGCTTGCGGCCGAAGCCGAGCACCCCCCGCGCCTGCTCGAGGTGCACGATGTGGGCGAGCTCGTGGGTGAGGACGAGCCGCAGCCAGCCGTCGTGGTTGCCGAACTCGTCCGAGCCGTCGGGCCCGACGGCTCGGATGTGGACGAGCGGATACGGCAGCGGCGTGGCGAAGCCGTTCGGGTCGTCCGTGGTGTCGGCGATCACCACGTGGACCGGGCGCACTTTCACCCCGTATCGCGTCTCGTGAGCGTGCATCACCTCGGTCGCTATGGCGGCGGCCACGCGGGCCGTGGCCTCGAGCCCAACGTGGTAGTGCACGATCGCCTCGGGCGTCTCGAGGCTGCGGAACTGGAGCTCGGGGGGGAACGACGCCGAGGAGGCGGGAGGCGCCGCGCCGAGGAGCAGGACGAGAAGGAAGGCGCGCTCGGGCCGGGACACTCACTAGAATGGTGACACATGAGTGGCGCGCCCGAAGAGGAGCTGCTGAACGTCTACGACGCGCAAGGACACGTCACCGGCGCGCTTCCGCGGCAGGAGGCCAAACGCTCGGGCCTCGCGGTGGGTGCCGTCAACGCCCTCATCCTCAACGGACGCGGCGAGCTCCTGATGCAGCGCCGCCCGGCCGACAAGGAGAATGGCGGCCTCTGGGACAAGTCTGTCGGCGGTCATGTGAGCGCTGGCGAGGACTTCGATGCCACGCTCCTGCGCGAAACCGGGGAGGAGCTCTTCGACGATCCGCACTCGCGTCAGGTGCGGCTGCTCGCGGACGACGCATCTGGCGCCAAGCCAGACTTCGACCTGGCCCGTGGTGTCCTGCTCCATCCCCTCGACCGGCGCCTGAACCTGCGCGACGTCCGCCACGCTCCCGGGGGCGGCATGCGACGCGTCCTCTATCACCTCGTGATCTACGGCGGGCGCACCGAGCTGCCACTCGCCGGCTTCCGGGCCCAGCCGAGCGAGATCGACGAACTGCGCTACGTCCCCGTCGACGAGGTGGACGCGATGCTGCTGAGGGGCCGCCTCGCTCCCAACATGGCGTTCCTGTGGCTGACGCAGGCCCAGGCGCTCCTGCGGCGATAGAATCGTAGGGTGGAGCTCGAGTGGGAACGGGTCGCGGCCGCGTTCCGGGCGCGCGTCTCGGCGCGCGTGTCCGGTGTCTCCCTGAAGCGCGCCGCGGTCGCTGTCGTCCTGCGCGAGGGCGCGACCGGCCTCGAGATCCTCTTCATCCGCCGCGCGGAGCATCCCCACGACCCGTGGTCCGGGCAGATGGCCTTTCCCGGGGGTCGCTTCGAGCCCGGCGACGCGGACCTCGTCGCCACGGCGGTGCGCGAGACGCACGAGGAGATCGGGCTGGACCTCGCCGCCGTCGGCGACTGCCTCGGCGCCCTCGACGAGCTGCGGGCGATGGCGCGCATGCAACCGATGAACCTCGCCATCGCGCCGTTCGTGTTCCGGCTGCGACAGGACGCGCCGCTGCGCCTCTCGGACGAGGTGACGAGCGCGCACTGGCTCCCCCTCGAGGAGCTGTTCTCCGCGCGCTTTCGTTCGCTCCACGAGCACGACCACGGCGGCGCGCGCCTGCAGTCCCCGTGCATCCTCTACGAGGGCCTCGTGATCTGGGGCCTCACCTACCGGATGTTCGCGGCGCTGCAGGAGGTGCTGGCGGGCGAAGCGGCAGCGGCGGACAGCGCCGGCGGGGCGTGAGCGCGCCGCGCGTCGCGCTCACCATCGCGGGTTCCGACTCCGGAGGCGGCGCCGGGATCCAGGCCGACCTGAAGACGTTCGCGGCCCACGGCGTGCACGGCACGAGCGCGATCACGGCGGTCACCGCACAGAACTCGATCGCCGTGACGGACTGGGTTGCGCTCGAGCCGCGCATGGTGGTGGCGCAGATCGAGGCCGTGGCGACCGACATGCCCGTGGCCGCGGTCAAGACCGGAATGCTGGGGAATGCCGCGATCGTCGAGGCCGTCGCCGAGGCCGTGGAACGCCTCCGCCTTCTACATCTCGTGGTCGATCCGGTCATGGTCGCGAAGAGCGGCGACCGCCTGCTGGACCGCGATGCGGAGCAGGCGTACGTGCGCCACCTCCTCCCTCTCGCCGAACTCGTCACCCCGAACCTCGCGGAGGCGGAGGCGCTGCTTGGACGCCCGGTCCGCAGCCTCGAGGCGATGCGCCTCGCGGCACGCGAGCTTCAGGCGAAGGGCTCTCGGGCCGTCCTCGTCAAGGGCGGGCACCTCGAGGGCGACCCGGTCGACGTGCTCTTCGACGGCGCGGTCGCGGTCGAGTTGCCGGACCGCCGCATCGCGACGCCGAACACACACGGCACGGGCTGCACCTACTCAGCGGCGATCGCCGCGCGGCTCGCGCTCGGCGCGCCGCTCATCGAGGCCGTGCGCGGTGCGAAGGCCTACCTGACCGAGGCGATCCGGCGTTCGTACTCCGTCGGCCGGGGACATGGGCCGGTCGATCACCTGCATCCCCTGGGCCGCGCGCGAGCCTGACCGTCAGGCGTCCGGGAACAGCGATCGCAGAGCCGTCTCGCTGCGCGCCTTGAACTCCGCGACGCGGCCGGCATCGATCCCCCAGGTCTCGAGGCCGGCGTGGACGAGAGTGCGGCCGCCGAGGGCATCCACGGAGACGCGGAAGATGCCGTCGTCGAGGCCGGCGACCGTGCCCGAGAATCCCCACCGGGCGCCGACCAGGGTGCGCCCCGAGAGCGCGTCGCCCGTGGAGAGGCGGAGGCTGTACGGCTCGCCCTCGCGCTTTGCCTCGCCGGAGAAGCCGCCCAGATAGGCCCGCGTCACGAGGCCCCAAGCCTCGCCCTCCGGCAACGCCGTCGTCAGCTGGATCCAGATCGCGCGCCGGTCGCGCCCGCGGTGGCGCTCCAGGTAATGGCGCAGACACGGCAGCTCGAAGCCCCAGCCGCGCCGCACGCCCTCGATCTCGCCGTCCCAGTCGGCGCCGCTGCCGAAGCCGGAATGGACGAGGCGCAGCCGGGCGCCGCCGGCGCGCGCCTCGATCTGGTAGTCGATCGCAACGGGCAGCGGCGCTGCGCCCTGGATCGCCTGACCGCTCGCGTCGAAGGGCGCCTGGTCGGTGACCGTGCGCAGCCGGCGGGGCGGATCCCAGATCTCGATCCGACTCTGGGTCGCCCAGTTCCCGTCCCAGGCGATCCGGATCGAGCCGCCCTCGCCCGGGACCACTCGGGCCTCCGGCGGAAACCAGCGCGTCAGCTCCTCCGCCTCGCTGAGCGCCCGCCAGACCGCCTCCACCGGCGCGGCGATCTCCACCTCGGCTTGGACACTGCGGGTCTTGGTCTCGTCGCTCATGGCTTCTCCGATTCCGCGGCGGGCGCGGCCGGGTATCCGGCGATCAGGAAGCGGAAGGTCCGCCCCGGTCCCGAATGCTGGTGCCGGGAGACGAGGCGGGCCACCGCATTCGCCAGCCCTTCGGCGAAAGCGGCGCGCGCTGCCGCGTTCTCGAAGCACACGTCCACCTCGAGCGTGAGCGTGGCCAGCCGCTTCTGTTCCGCGCGCGCGCGCTTCTCGAGGCCGCCGACGCTGCGGATCGCGCGGCCGGCGGCCGCCATCAGGTAAGACGCGCTGGCGCGATCGCGCCGCTCCTCAGGCGTGGCGCCGAGCGCGCCCAGGGCCTCGGGGCTGATCAAGTAGCTCGTGGCCGTCGCGCGGACGAGGCGCTCGGTGCAGTTGCCCCGCTTGCGCTCCTCGACGAGGGACACGAGCCCCGCCTTCTCCAGCTCGCGCAGGTGGTAGTTGAGGCGCTGGCGGGGAACTCCCAACCGCCGGGCCAGGATCGCGGCCGAGCCCGGCTCCTTGAGCCCCTCGAGCAGCTCGCGCCGCAGCGGGTCGAGCAGCGCCCGCGCTGCGCGATCGTTCCTGACGACCTCGAGGGGCAACGCCTCGCTGGCTCGGATCGTCATCCTGCCGGCAATCTACGGCCGACAGTATTATTTGTCAAGAGTACATGAGTTGTCGGGGATCAGATCATCTTCACGCCCGGCGGGGGCTGCAATTCACCCACCGTCTGGCCGAACCACAGCGTGTAGCCGCACGGGTCCTTGACGGAGAAGTTGCGGTCTCCCCACCACTGCGTCTGGAGCGGAGAGTCGATGCGAACCTTGTCCCGCACCTGGGCGTGATAGGTGTCCACGTCCTTGACGTACACGTAGAGCTCGAGCGGGCGCGATGCGTCCGCGACCTTGGCTCCCTCGGCCGCGCCCTGGGGCCGTCCCATCATGAGCAGCGCCTTGTCGAGGGTGACGATCGCGAAGTCCAGCTTCCCGTCCTTCCCGACGATGCCCATCATGTGCTTGAAGCCCAGCTGCTCCATGTAGAAGTCCCGGAGCGGCTCCACCGCCTCCAGCCAGAAGTTCGGGACCACCGCCGCTTGTTCCCATGCGTCGCTCATCGCCATCCCCTCCACAGCAGCAATTTAAGGATGCCAATGGATGCTTTCATCTACTTTTTGGAGTAGAAAATAATCGTGCGTTGGCAGGATGTGGCCCTCCTCGACGAGGCGGGTTTCTCGCTCCACGAGAAGCGCGCCCTCGTCACGCTCGGTGTGCTCGGTGTTGCGGACGCCGCGGCGCTGTGCCGCGAGGGCGAAATCCCGACCCTCGA
>DATFEN010000201.1:0-3828 GCA_035251085.1 Vicinamibacteria bacterium
ACCACCATGCGCATCGAGGACGTGCTCAAGGAGCTGCGCCGCGAGATCACGATCGTTCTGGTCACGAACCTGACGCAGCAGGCGCGTCGGCTCGCCGACCGCACGATGTTCCTGTGGGACGGCGAGATCGTCGAGCTCGACTCGACCGAGGTGATCTTCTCGGGGCAGCCCCGGAACCGCAAGACGCTCGAGTACGTCAGCGGGATCTTCGGATGAGCGAACCGCCCGCCGCCATACGGACGCGCGGCTTGAGCCTCTGGTACGGGAGCTTCCAGGCCCTCAAGGACGTCAGCCTGGACATCCGCCACGGCATCATCACCTCGTTGATCGGCCCCTCGGGCTGCGGCAAGACCACGCTGCTGCGCTGCTTCAACCGCGTCAACGAGCGCTACGGCAACGTCACCACGACGGGCGAGATTCGCGTCCTCGGGAGAAACGTCTACGAGCCCGACGTGTCGCTGGTCGAGCTGCGCAAGGCCGTCGGCATGGTCTTCCAGCGCCCGAACCCGCTTCCGATCTCCGTCTACGAGAACGTGGTCTTCGGGTTGCGCATTCACAGTCCTCGGAGCGGGCTGCGAAAGTCTCAGCTCGACGACGCCGTCGAGAAGGCGCTCACCGAGGTCGGCCTGTTCAAAGACCTCCGGGACCGGCTCGGGGCGCAGGCCACGTCGCTGCTGCTCGAGCAGCAGCAGAAGCTGTGCATCGCGCGGCTGCTGCCGCTCAAGCCCGATGTCATCCTGATGGACGAGCCGTGCTCGGCCCTCGACGTCGACGGCACGCGGGCGATCGAGGAGCTGATGTTCGAGCTGCGCGGGCGCTACACCATCGTCATCGTCACCCACAATATGGCCCAGGCGCGCCGGGCCAGCGACGAGTGCGTGTTCATGCTGTTGGGCGAAGTGGTGGAACGCGCGCGCACCGAGGCGCTGTTCCTGACCCCGACGCAGGCGAAGACCGCGGAGTACATCGAAGGCCGCTACGCCTGAGGCGGCCTACCCGCGCGCTTCAAGAGCGGGCAAGAGTCGGCTCCGGATCTCGTCGCGCACCCGCCGGAACACCTGGAGCTCCTCCTCGCTTCCCGTCGCGCCGGCGGGGTCGTCGAAGGAGACGTGCAGGCGTTCGACAGGCCTTGGAAACCACGGGCAGGTCTCGCGGGCCGAGTCGCAGACCGTGACCACGAGGTCCCAGGCCTCGCGGACGTGGGCCTCGACATGGTCCGGCCGGCCGTGGCCGATGTCCACTCCGACCTCGGCCATCACGCGGACCGCCAGCGGATGCACCCGCTCGGCCGGGTTCGTCCCGGCCGAGCGCGCCTCCCAACGCCCGGCGAGCAGCTGGTTGATGAAGCCCTCCGCGATCTGCGAGCGGCAGGAGTTGCCGGTGCAGAGCACCAGCACGCGTTTCATGCCTTGCCGCCGCAGCAGCTGGTGGTGCAGCAGGCCTCGGGCTTGCGAGCCCGGTAGGTCAGCGAGCGAACGCGGCCCACGACCGATTCCCGCGAGACACCGTTGCGCTCGAGGATGGCGCGTGCCTCTTCGGGCGCCGCCTCCTCCATCGCGGCCAGGTAATCGACGTCCTTCAGCACTTCGACCTCGAAGCCCGCGTCGCGCAACAGACCGAAGTATTCCTCGCGCTGCATCGCGCCCGAAACGCACCCTACGTAAGCGTAGACGTCTTTCTCGATCGCCTCGGGCAGGCGTCCGTCGAGGACGATGTCGGAGATCACCATCCGGCCTCCCGGCTTCAGAACGCGCGCCGCCTCGCGGAACACCCGGCCCTTGTCCGGCACGAGGTTGATGACGCAGTTGCTGGTGATCGCGTCGACCGATCCCGACTCGACCGGCAGGGATTCCAGGCGGCCCTCGCGAAACTCAACGTTCTCGAAACCGCCCCGCGCAGCGTTCCTCCTCGCGCGCCCGAGCATCTCCGGCGTCATGTCCACGCCGACCACGCGACCGCTGGCGCCCACCCGCTTCGCCGCGATGAGGGCATCGATGCCGGCGCCGGATCCCAGGTCCACCACATGCTCTCCGGGCTTCAGCTCCAGGAAGCCGATCGGCGCGCCGCAGCCCAGGCCGAGATTGGTTCCGTCGGGCAGCTCGGCGAGGTCGCGCTGGCCGTAGCCGATCTCGAGCGCGACCTTCGACTCGCTCGTGCCCCCGCAGACGCCCGTCGGCCCGCAACAACCCGACTGCTCGCCGCGCGCGATCTTGCCGTACTTGTCGCGCACCACGTCCACGATCTCATTCGCAGTGCTCATCGCAGCATTCTCCCCTTTCGGGATAGTCCGTCATCAAGTGGTCGAAGGCGCCCGGGCAGCAGCGCTCGGTCGCTTCACGTACCGCAACCAGCAGATCCTGAAGGGCGAGCACCACGGCCTGTCGGCGGTCGGACGGCAGCCGTTCCAGGATCTCCCGGCCGAAATCCGCCTCCTGCTCCGCCAGCTGCTCCGCGGCGCGCCGGCCCGCGTCGGTGAGCTCGACTCGGGACGCGCGCGCATCCTCGGCATCCGTCTCCCGTTCCACGAGGCCGGACTCGAGCAGGCGCGCCAGATTCCGCGTGAGCGTGCTGGGCGTGATGCCAAGCCGCCGGCCCAGGTCGCCGAGGCGCAGGGGCCCCGTCGCCGCCAGGGTCTCGATGGTGGCCGCCTGGGCGACCGTCATCCCGCAGCACGCTACGTCGGCCCGTTCGGAAACGGCGAAGCGCCGGACCAGGGCTCGGATTCCTGCCCGCAGTCGGGCTGCGTCGGTCTCGACGTCCCCATCCACCACTTCTCCAATATATTTGTATCCTACAAGTATTGTCAAGTGAGATTTTCGGGGCCTGGACCATGACCCAACTGACGGGGGTGTCTTGCTGTGGCTGACCCTTGACATTCAATTCGTTTATTCTTATATTTGCATTTATGAATTCGCGAGTCCGCCGGTGCTCGAGCTCGAGCTGATCCCGGCCGTGGCGGCACGCTTCAAGGCCCTGGGCGATCCGGGACGGCTGTGCCTGCTGGCCGAGCTGCACGAGGGTGAACGAAGCGTCAGCGAGCTGGTCCGGGCCACGCGGCGCAGCCAGCCCAACGTCTCCCAGCAGCTTTCGAGCCTGGCCCGGGCCGGCTTCGTGACTTGTCGCCGCGAGGGGCACCGCGTCATATACAGCATCGCCGACCCCTACCTGCGGCGCATCTGCGACGCGGTGTGCAAGAGCCTCGCCAATCCAGCCGAGGCGGACGGCGGCCTGAGGGGCGCCGCGTCGCGGAAGGCCCGCCGTGGTTAGCAGCGCGCTGCTCTGCCTTCTGCTCGCCGCCGGAGTCGAAACTCCGCTGACCCTTCGGGAAGCCCTCGCGCATGCCGAGCAGGCGAACCCCGAGCTGCTCGCGGCCCGCGAGCGTGCCGCCGCGCAGGCGCTGCGCGGCGAAAGCGCGGAGCGGTTGCGCTGGCCGCGGCTCGCCTTCCGGTCGGGCTGGTCCCGCACCGATCAACCGTCCTGGGTCTTCGCCCAGAAGCTCGACGCCGGCGAGTTCGCCGAAGAGGACTTCGCCATCGAGCGGCTCAACGCGCCGGAGTCCCTCTCGCACCTAGCGACGGCTCTCGCCGTCGAGGCGCCCCTCGACCTGTTCGGCCGGGTCGGCGACCAGGCGGAGGGCCAGCGCGCCCTCGGGCGCGCGGCGGAGGCGCTCGCCGGGGAGTCACACCTCGAGGTCCGCGCTCGGGTGGTCGAGATCTACCGCAGAACGGCCCTCGCGCGGCGCGCCGCCGAGGTGAGCGAGCGGGCGCTCGCGGGCGCCCGTGCCCGCGAAAGCGACGTCGAGGCGCGCGTGGCCGAGGGGACGGCCCT
>DATFEN010000204.1:0-9832 GCA_035251085.1 Vicinamibacteria bacterium
ACGCCGCTCGAGCGGGGTCCCGTGACCGGAGAGGCCGGGCTCGACTTCAAATGGACGCCCTCGGCCGCAGCGGCCGTCGACGCCACCCTGAACCCGGACTTCTCGCAGATCGAGTCCGACGTCGCGCAGATCGACGCCAACGAGCGCTTCGCGCTCTTCTATCCCGAGAAGCGCCCTTTCTTCCTCGAGGGCGTGGAGCTGCTCTCCACTCCGATTCAGGCGGTCTACACTCGCACGATCACCTCGCCTCGCTACGGCGGCCGGATCACGGGCCGGCTGGGCGCCGCGGCCTACACGGCGCTCTTCGCGGAGGACCGAGGTGGCGGCAGCGCGATCGTTCCCGGGGCCAACGGATCGACCTTCGCCGATCAGGACTTCCGCTCCTGGGTGGGGCTGGCACGGGTGCGCCGCGACTTCGGAAAGAGCTTCGCGAGCCTGCTGCTCTCCGATCGCGAGGTCGAGGGCGGTGGCTTCAACCGCGTGGTCGGCCCGGACCTCCAGTGGCGCCCCAGGGAAGGCGAGAACGTCACCGGGCAGCTGCTGTGGAGCTTCAGCCGCACGCCGAACCGGCCCGAGCTCGCGGAGGAATGGGACGGGCGCTCCCTCGACGGACACGCGGCCAATGCCTACTGGAACCATTCACGGCCTCGACACGACTGGTGGCTCGAGTATCGTGACTTCGGCGACGGCTTTCGCGCCGACAACGGCTTCGTGCCGCAGGTCGGGATCCGAGAGATGTTCCTGGATACCGGCTGGACCTTCCGGCCGGCGGGTGGGCCGGTGCGGCGACTTCGCACCTACCTCATCCTCGACCGCACCACGGATCGCGAGGGGGAGCTGATCTCCGACGAGCTCTCGCCCGGCTTCGGCCTCGACGCGCGCTTCAACACGTTCGCCCGAATCCGCTGGGCCTGGAACGACGTTCGCGTCGGAGACGGCACGCAGACGCTGCCGCGCGGCAGGCTCCTCTACGTCGTCAACACAAGCCCAGCGCGCTTTCTGCCGCAGGTCAATCTGGAGGGCTTCCTGGGCGGCGAGATCGATTTCGAGAACGCGCGGAAGGGCAGCGGGGGCAACGTGATCCTGGGCTGGACGCTGCGTCCCACCGACCACCTCGAGCTGCGGCTCAACAACGGCCGGCGCTGGCTCGACGTAGAGGTGCCGGGCCGGACGGAGCGCCCGCGCCTGTTCACGGCGCGAGTGGACCGGCTTCGAGCCACCTACAACTTCACCGCGCGAGCCTTCGCGCGCGTGATCGGCCAGTACGTTCAAACCCGGCGCGATCCGTCGCTGTACCTCGAGGAGGTCGAGGCGAAGGAGTCCGCGTTCAGCGGCTCGGTGCTCCTGGCCTACAAGCTGAACTGGCAGACCGTCGTGTTCCTCGGCTACGGCGACGACCGCGAGCTGTCGGAACAGGACTCGCTCGAACGCTCCGGGCGCCAGTTCTTCGTGAAGCTGTCCTACGCCCTGCAGCGCTAGATCGACCGCGTCGTCGAGCGTGGTCCGAAGTCGCTACTGCACGTAGCCCAGCGCGCGCAGCGCGTCGCGGGTCTCGGCCGACTCGTCCGCGAGCTCCGGCCGGACGCCCGAGGTGGCTTGCCATGCGGCCAGGAGCCGCGCCATGCTCTCCGCCTCGCGCGGGCGCTCGGCGCTCAGGTCATGCCGCTCGCCCGGATCCGCGAGCAGGTCGTAGAGCTCGCGCCTGCCCTCCGCCGGTGCTTCCAGGTACTTGAAACGGCCGAGCCGCACGCCGGTGAGCGTGCCGCGCACGGGCAGACCCCCGTCCACGGTCCGCTCCTTGTACTGTCGGCGCTCGAGGAGGACAACGCGATTCGGTTCGCCCCGCTGCCGGCCGCGCAGGCGCTCGGCGAGGTCGATGCCGTCCACATCCGGCGTCCCGCTCACCCCGGCGAGGGTGAGGAGCGTCGGTTGCAGGTCGGCGAGAAGTACAGGGTCCTCGACGAGCGTGCCCTTCGGCAGGCCGCGCGGCCACCGCAACACGAGCGGCACCCGCACCGCCTCCTCATAGAGCTGGGGCCCATGGCTCATGTGCCCGTGGGCCATCAGACCCTCGCCGTGGTCGGCCGTGATCACGACCAGCGTATCGTCGAGGCGGCCGGCGCCGGCGAGCGCATCCAGCAGCAGGCCCAGCTCGGCATCGGCGAAGCGGACCTCGCCGTCGTAGGACGCCAGGGCCGAGCGCAGCGCGTCGCTCTCGTCGGGCGGCGCGAAGGGTCGGCGGTGCTCCAACGGCGGCGCGTAGGGCTCGTGCGGGTCGAAGATGTGCACCCACAGGAAGAAGGGCTGGGCGGGGCGAGTGCTGCCGAGATCGCCGCTCGTTCGCAGCCAGTCGACGGCCTTGCGGCGGGCGCGATCGGCGGTCTGGAACAGCGCCTCCTTGGGATCAGCGCTGCCGCTCAAGGACTCGTCGTAGCTGGCGAAGCCCTGGTCGAGTCCGAAGCGCCGGCCTAGGATGAAGGAGCTGACGATGGCATGCGTGCGGTAGCCGGCACGCGCCAGGGTCTCGGCCAGCGTCCGGTGCCGGCCGCCGAGGACATGGCCGTTCTTGCGGACACCATGGCGGCGCGGAAGCAGGCCCGTGAACATGGTCGCGTGCGAGGGGCCCGTAGACGGCATGGGCGCGTAGGCCAGCTCGCAGCGGACGCCGTCGCGGGCCAGGGCCTCGAGGCGCGGCGTGGTGGGCTTCCCGTAGCCGTACGCGGAGCAGTGATCGGCGCGCAGCGTGTCGATCGTCACCAGCAGCAGGTTCGGGCGCTCGGGGCCGCGGCGGCACGCGGCGAGGAGCAGAACCAGCCCGAGCGCGCAGCGGCCCGCGGCCGTCACGTGCCGGGCGGCGTGACCACGCTGCTGCCGACCTCCTGGTAGTCGAGCTTCACGGAAGAGAGGCTCGTGGCGCGCTTGCCCGTCCGCACCATCGGGATCGCGTCCACGAAGTCCACCTCGATGCGGCAGCTCCGGCCCACGAAGTGGCGCAGCTCCCGGAGGAGCTCCTCGAACGCGGCGGCCTCGAAGCGCGGCCCCTTGACCACCTTGAGGAGCACCTCGCCGGGGCGCTCCTGCACGACCTGGAAGTGACGCAGGATCCAGTCGTAGTCCTTGAACAGGTGGAGGAACAGGGAGCCCGGCACGACGCGGCCCTCGGCGCCCACGATCATCGACTGGATCCGGCCCTCGATCCGGCCGAGGCGGGGCAGGCCGCGCCCGCAGGGGCATGGATCCAATGGATCCATCGCCACCGCCAGGTCTCCGATGCGATAGCGGAGGAACGGCATGCAGAGGTTGTTGAGGTCGGTGATCACCACCTCGCCGGTCTCACCGGGCCGGGCGGGCCGGCCGTCCTTCAGCACCTCGACGACGTAGTTCTCCGCCACGACGTGGTGTCCGGCATGGGCCTCGCACTCGTAGGCGATGCCCGAGAACTCGCGGCTGCCGTACTTGTCGAAGACGCGGGTGTGGAACGCGCTCTCGATCACCTCGCGGCTGTCGTCGGGCAGCACCTGCGCCGACGAGATCAACCCCTTGGGCCGGATCTCGGCCCGGCGCTCCTTCAGATGCCCGGCGAGGTAGTTGAAGCATTCGGCGTAGCCGTCGATGAGGACCGGGTGGTGCCGCTCGATGCGGGAGAGGGCGCGGCCCACGTCGGCCTCGGACATCTCGAAGGCCGGGATGAAGATGCGGCGGTTGAACAGCGCGTCGAGGCGCTCGCGGACGATCTGGCTCCAGCTCATGCCGATCGTCTGGTGCCACAGTCGCGCCTGGCGGTCCCCGAAGCGGTAGCCGGTCCACTCCATGCTGCGCAGCGTGGCCGCCCAGCGCATCTCGAGCTGGTGCCGGTCCGCGAAGCAGACGAATGGCTCGCCGGTCGAGCCGCTCGTCGCGATGCGCTGCACCTTCCGGTAGTCGTGGTTGTCGGAGAACAGGTCGAAGAACAGGTTCTCGCGGACCTCGTCCTTTGTCAGCAACGGCAGCTTCGCGAGATCGTCGATTCCGTGGATGTCTCCGGGCTTCAGGCCGCGCGCGTCCATGCGCTCGCGATAGAACGGCACGTGACGGTAGGCGTGATCCACGAGCCGTCTGAGACGCTCCTCCTGGAGCTCGCGGACCTTCGCTGCCGCGAGCCATTGGCTGCGCTTGAGGTCGCGGTAGCAGGCCTCGGCGCGCCGCGTGATCATCCACTTGTGGAGCGGCATGCTCGCGAAGAAGAGCTTCAGGAGCGCAGCGCGCCAGCCCGTCAGGGGGTGATCCTCGCGAGCCGGCTGGTTGGCCTCGAGGAACGGGTGCAGCGGGCTCTCCCGTTGTGGGCGCACCCGGAACTCCGCGACGCCCTTGGCGAGATCGAGCAGGGCTCCCAGCACCACGCCGACCGGAAAGCGCGGCATGAAGGATTTCCCGACCAGCCGGCTCTCGAAGAGCGTCTCCACCTCGCGCACCGCGTAGCCCTTGGCGGTGGCCGAGACGCTGATGAAGGTCTGGAAGTAGCGGTAGCGGTAGCGGCGCCGCAGCACGTGGGCCATGGTCTCGCGGCGCGCCAGCACGAAGCCCGACTTGTTGTCGCGCAGCGCCATCCCGAACAGCGCGTTCAGGAGGACGTTCAGTCCCTTCGACAGCAGGAAGCGCGAGTCGCGCAGTCGGCCGATCGAGCTGCGGTAGCCCTGGACCAGGTCGGCGTTCGTGAGCTGCAGCTCGCGCCACAGCCGCCACACGTCCTCGGGCAGGTACTGGAGGTCGGCGTCGATGAAGCACGCGTGCTCGCCCTGTGCGTGCTCCAGGCCCGACTCCCAGGCGGCGGCGATGCCCCGGTTCGCGGGGTGGTGGACGGCGACCACCCCGGGGTGCTGCGCGGCGAGCGCGTCGATGACGCTGCGGGTGGCGTCCTGGCTGCCGTCGTTGACCAGCACGATCTCCCCGGAGATCCCGCGCCGCTCGAAGACCGCCAGCAGCCGACGCACCAGCTCCGGGAGATTCCCCGCCTCGTTGAAGCACGGCGCGACGACGCTCAGCTGGACGGGGCTGCTCACGCCGGGCAGGCCTCCTGGAGCGCGGCCCAGGTACGGCGCAGGCCTTCGTCGATGCTCGTCCGAGGCATCCACCCCAGCGCGTCCCGGATGCGGTCGATGCGCGCGACGCGCGACGTGCCGGCGGTGGCGTCGGCGGGCAGGTACTGCTTCGACGGCGCGCCGCCGGCCGTGGTGATCATCGCGTCGATCAGCCCCTCGACCGGCGTCGCGATGCCAGAGCCCACGTTCAGGATGATCCCCGAAGCGTCGCGTTCCATGGCGAGGAGCAGCGCCTCGACGACGTCGTCGACGTACACGTAGTCGAGGGCCTGCCGGCCGTCGCCGTAGACCGTGGCGGACTCGGCTCGGCGCAGCCGCTCGAAGGTCCGAGCGATGAGGGTCCGGTAGCTGCGTCCCTGGTCCTGGCCTGGCCCGTAGACGAAGAAGAGGCGCAGGCTCACGCCGCCGAGGCCGTGGGCGATGCGGGCCTGTTCGAGCAGGTGCTCGCCGGTGAGCTTGGAGACACCGTAGACGGTCGTCGGACGCGGCGCCTCGGCCTCGTCCATGGGCGGAGCGCTCGTCCGCCCGTAGGCGTAGACCGAAGAAGTGAACACAACCTTCCTGACCCCTGCCGCCACGGCCGCACCCAACAGAGCCTGAGTGCCGAGCACGTTGGAGCGCAGGATGCGCTCCGGGTCTGGATGCTCCTGGCTGTGCTTCTCCGCCGCCAGGTGGAAGACGAGGTCGACTCCCTCGAGGCGGCGAGCCACGGACGCTTCACCGCCGAGATCGCAAAGCACGTGCTCGGCGCCAACCATGGGGTTCGTCGGCACGCGCCGATCGAGGAGGACGACTCGCCGCGCGCCGCGACGCATCACCGCCTGGGCGAGGCACGAGCCGATGAATCCGGCCCCCCCGGTGATGAGCACGGTGCGGTCCCGTAGCGGCTGTGCAGCGGTCGGCATGAAACCCCGAAGTGTAGCGCGGCCCGGACGGATTTGCCCGGCGGCGGCTCCGGACCCAAGATGGTCGCGGCATGAAGGCGGGAGACGTGGCCGCGGCCGTGCTCCTGGCCGCGCTCCCGTTCGCGGCTTCCCTCGTGCCGACCCGCGCATCCGTGGAGCTCAAGCTCGGCCCGAATGCAGGCGCGTACCTCGAGGGCTTCCAACCGACGTACGAAATCGAGGGCCTCCTCGCGACGCGCTGGGCAACGAAGGACGCCGCCGTGCGGCTGCCGGTCGTGGCCTCGGGACCGATGGAGGTGTCGTTCCGTGCGGCCCGCGTCCTGCGCCTGGCGGAGGTATCGGTCGACGTCGGCGGCCGCGCGCTGGATCGCTTCGAGGCCCGCGGTGGCGTGTTCTTCACCCGCGTTGCGCGCTTCGACGCTGACCCGGCCACCCCGCTGCGGATTCACTTCACGACGGTCTCGGACGACGACAGCGCGCGCGGCCTGCGCTGTGACTGGATCCGGGTGGCGCCGGAGCCCGCTGGTCGGCTTCGGCCCGAAGCCGGAGCGCTCGCCCGTGCGTCCCTCCTGCTCGTCTCCCTGCTCGCCGCACTCCGGTTCGCGGGCCACGCCCCGCGCACGGCGATTCTGCTCGCGCTGCCCGCGGCCCTGGCCTCGGCCGCCGGGATACTCATGGATCCCTTCGCCTTCGCCCACGTGGTGTTCCAATTGACGCTGCCGTGTCTGGCGCTGCTCGCGCCGACGACCTTGCTGCTTCGCGGGCAGCCGGGCGGACGCTGGGCGCTCGTCGCCTTCGCCGTGGCCTTCCTCGGGCGGGGCGCCGTCCTCGTCCATCCGAAGAGCTACTATCCGGACTTCGCCAACGCGCGCCGCTTCATCGTGGCACTGTCCGAGACGCAAGGCGACGTGGCGGAGCGGGGCGTGGTCGCCCAGCAGCGGACCAACGTCGGCTATCCGCGGATCGTGGCGGGCAGGGCCTACGCGTTCCCCTACTCGCCGCTGTTCTTCCTGCCGAGCCTGTGGCCAAGCGATCCGGACCGTATCGAGTCGCTCTACCGCATCGCCGGCCTCGTGCCCGCGAGCCTCGAGGTGCTGGGCATCTTCCTGATCGGACGCCTCGCGTTCCCGCGCTCCGAGCTCGTGCCGGCGGCGGCTGCGCTGCTCGCGGTCTTCCTGCCGCCTCTGACAAGCCGGCTACTGCTCGCCATGACCATCACCCTCTGGGGCCACCTCGCGGACGTCGTGCTGGTGGCTGCGACCCTCGCCTTTCTCGCCCGTCCCACGCCACAACGCCTCGCCCTCGTCTTCGCTTCGGCTCTCGCGAGCCAGTTGCTTTACGTCTCGAGCCTGTTCACCGCCTCGGCCTTCCTGCTGGCGACCGCGCTCGTCGAGCGCAGGCACGCCTGGCGGCTGTCGCTCGCGCTACTGGGCTCGAGCGCGATCACCGTGCTCTGGCTCTACCACCCGTTCCTGCGCGCGTTCTTCGGGGAGATCCTGCCCGCAGTGCTGGGCGGGGCGCGGATGGAAGGTGCTGTGTCGGCCGCCGGCCCCGGCCTCGCGCTCTGGCGCATCCCGCTCTTCTACGGCTGGGCCTGGCCGCTCCTCTCGCTCGCGGGGCTGGCCCTCGTCCGAGTGCGCGCCGAGCGCGCGACCAGCGCCGCATTCACGGGTTATGCGCTTGCGTTCGCCTTGCTCGTCGCGTTGCGCGCCTTCGGCGGCGGTCTGTTCCGCGATCTCAAGGAGATCGAGTTCGCGGCGCCGCTGCTGGCGCTGACGACGGCGGTGGCCCTCGAGGCCCTCGCGCGGCGGCGCGCCGCGGCGGCGCTGCTCGTGGGCCTCGGGCTCGCGCTGTTCGGCGTGGGAAAGGCCGTGAGCTACGCGAACGAGAACGTGTCGCCGTTCACGGAGCTTCGAAGCTGATCCACTCCACTGCCAGCTCCGTCCTGCGATCCTCGGGCGGCTGCAATGGATCGAAGCGCAGGGCGATCGCGTTGAAGCCGATGCGCAGCGCCGCCGCGGGCGCTTCGACGCGATACTCCTGCCAGCCCGCTCGCGCCTCGGTGCGGCCGAGCTGGTGGCCATTGGCAAGGACCTCGAACGCGAACGGCATCGCCTCGGCGTCGGCCCGGGCGCGCAGCACCAGGCAGCCGTCCCGGGGCCGCCGCAGCGGAAAGAGCAGCACGGAGCGTCGCGTCCTGGTGCGGCGCACGGCCACGCCGTCTTCCTCCATGGGCACGCGCCACCCATCGCCCACGAACACGTGAGGCCGTCGCTCGACCCCGCGCACCCAGCCGATCGGCCGCGGCCCTTCATCGCTCCAGAATCCGAGGCCGGCGTCGAACAAGCGCGCCCGGATCGGCTCCTGATGGATGCCGGAGTAGTGCTTCTCCACGAAGGCGAGTGCCTCGGGGTTCAGGCCCTCGCGGAGGTCGTTGTCGAGGAACGCGATCCGGGGCAGCACGCGCCCGGATCGGAGCGAAGCGGCCATGGCGTCGACCTCGGCCGCGCCCATCACGTAGCGGGTGTGGGAGTTCACGAACGGATGGTAGAAGGCCGCGGGCCGGAAAGCGCCGAGGCCCGAGAAGCCGTCGAGCGTCGTCTCCCAGGGAGCGCTGTTCGCCATCACCCAGCGTAGCCCCTGGAGCGTCGACCAGTTGCCGCGCGTGAAGGCCTCGCGCAGGCGTACGGCCGGCAGGACGCTGATCGCCAGCGCGAAGACCGTGAGCACGACGTCCGCGGAGAGCGCCGGCCGCCTTCGCGTCCAACCGTCCGCCAGCGCGACGAGAGCGGCGGCCGCGTAGACGGCGGCCAGCGGCAGGAAGAGCAGGAAGTAGTGGAGCGTCACGGCCGGGTGAACCAGAAGGCCCAGCACCGCGGAGAGGAACGCCAGCACGAGGAAGGGCTCGCCGCGGAGCAGGCCGTTCGCATCGGGCCGCGCCAGGCCCATGGCGCCGCCGATCGCGCACAGGCTCACGGTGACCGGATCCTCGTCGAGGACCAGGAACACGAAGTCCCGAGCGGGAAGCCCGGGCCAGCGGGTGTTGACCAGGAGATTGCACTCGACGAACGGGCGGAGCGCTCCGTGCGCGGCGAAATACGCGAGGGTCGCGACGATCGGAACCAAGAATCCGAAGCCGAGGGTCGCCAGAGCTTCAACCCGGCGAGCCCGTGGCGCGCCGAGGCGCGGCTCACAGAGGAGCAGCAGCGAGAACAGCGCCATGCCCGGCCCGAAGAACAGCACCTTCTGGGTGAACATCGCGGCGCTGCCGAGGGCCAGGCCGCTCGCAAGGAGTTGCGTCATGGGCGCGCGGCCCGTGCCGAGCTCGCGAAAGCCGCGCACGCCGAGCAGCAGCGCCAGCGTCACGAGCAGCATGGCCGGCACGTCGGGGCGCGACTCGAAGGCGCGCCACAGGAAGACGCTCGTGTTGCCAAGCAACAGCGCCGCCAGGAGGCCCTCGCGCGGGCCGCGGACCACGCGCCCGAGCAGGGCGGTCGCGAGGAGAGCCAGGCTGCCGAAGATCCAGGCCAGCCGGCGCGCGTCGAACAGCGCAGCGATCGCCTCCTCGGCCGATGCGGTGACGTCGCGGCGCGCGAACAGCCCGGCCAGCAGGAAATGGAAGAAGGGCGTGTGGTGATCGAAGTAGTCGCGGTAGGGGAGCTGGCCCTGCAGCAGGCGCCATGCGAAGTGCGAGTGCTCGAGCTCGTCGGGACCGAAGCCGCGCTGGGGGACGAGGAGGAGCCGCAGCACGGCCGGCACCGCGATCAGCGCCAACACGACGGCGATGAACGCCCGCCGCGCGCTCATCGCGTCTCACCCACGCCGGCCCCGCGCACAGCGCTCGCTCGA
>DATFEN010000216.1:0-16975 GCA_035251085.1 Vicinamibacteria bacterium
TGGAGCTTGTACTCGACGATCTTCTTGCCCAGCGTGTTGCGATGGATCCGCAGGTCCTTGGCCGCCCGCGACAGGTTGCCCCTATGCCGCTGGAGGACCCGGGCGATGAAGCGCTTCTCGAACTCGCGGCGAGCCTCGGAAAAGAGGATGCCCCTGTCGACCATCTGCGAGATAAGGCTGTCCATCTCCTGCTTCACGGTGGGCTCCCGTCAGAGTTTCCTCCCCGTGAGGAGGGCGTAGGCTTCGCGATATTTTTCCCGCGTGTGAGCGACCACCTCCGGCGGCAACGCCGGTGCCGGTGGCCGCTTGTCCCACCTCTGGGTCTCGAGGTAGTCGCGGACGTACTGCTTGTCGAAACTCGGCTGTCCACGCCCCGGCGCGTAGCCTTCCTTCGGCCAAAAGCGTGAGGAGTCGGGGGTCAGGGCCTCGTCGATCCAGACCAGCGTCCGGTCCCTGACGCCGAACTCGAACTTGGTATCCGCCAGGAGGATGCCGCGCGCCTCGGCGTGAGCCCGCGCTCGCGCGTAGATGCGAAGGCTCAGCTCGCGAATCGCGCGCGCCCGTTCCTGGCCGAGGAGCCGTTCCGTCTCCTCGAAAGGGATGTTCTCGTCGTGCCCTTCTTGCGCCTTGGTCGCCGGCGTGTAGATCGGCGCGTCGAGCCGGTCCGACTCGCGCAGGCCCTTGGGCAGCTCGATGCCGCACACGGCGCCTGTGCGTTGGTAGTCCTTCCAGCCCGAACCGGTAATGTAGCCGCGGACGACGCATTCGACCGGCAGCGGCTCGGTCCTCGTCACGAGCATCGAGCGGCCTTCGAGCCGGTCGCGGAAGCGGCGCAGTTTCGTCGGGTACTCGTCTACGCGGGCGCTGAACACGTGATTCGGTACGAGGTCCTCGAGGAGCCTGAACCAGAACAGCGAGAGCTGGGTCAGCACCCGGCCCTTGTCGGGGATCGGCGTCGGCAGCACCACGTCGAAGGCGCTCAGCCGATCGGTCGCGACGATGAGCAACTGCTCGCCGAGATCATAGACGTCGCGCACCTTCCCGCGACGCCATAGCGGCACTCCGTCGAGCTGCGTCTCGAAAAGAGGATCCGCTTCGGCTCTCGTGGCAGGCGTCGTCATGGCGGCTCGGTTAGGAGGCCGGCGAGTCTACTGAAAACGCGAACCGCGACGCAAGACGAAAGGGGCGCGAAGGTGCGCCCCGTCACCGCTACTCGCTCGGAGCGTCCTTGTCGAGATCGCGCTCCTCGCGTCCGACGCGAATGGAGCCGTGATCGGCTTGTAGCTCGACCGTGCCACCGCCTTCGCCGAGTCGCCCGTTCACGCGCTCATCGGATGCCTCTGTGAGCTGCAGCCCGGGCACGACAACGTCCAGCTCGCCGCGATCCACGCCCGCCACGAGTGCGAAGCGGCTACCATCGGGAACGCGGAGGTCGACGCCGCCGAAGCTCGCCGACGCCTTCACGTTCGTGGTCAATGCACCCTCGGGGACGAGCTTCACGCTGCCGCGGACTGCCTCGGCCGTGACGTCACCTCGAAAGCCATCGAGCACTACGTCGTCCCCTTCGGCCCGCGCTTTGACGCCGCCCCGAAGCCGCGCGCCCCGCAATCCGCCGTGGGAAACGCTGACCTCCACGAGCCCGGAGACGTCGTCGAGCTCGGCGTCGCCGAAGCTGGTCTCCGCCACCAGCGCTCCCTTGATACGAAGGCACTTCGCCTGGCCGTGCTCCACGCGCACGCGGGCGTCGCCGCCGACGTCTTCCAGGCTGACATCCTCGAAAGTCGTCGCGATGCGCGCCGCGCCTTCGACCCGTCCCGCGGTGACGGCGGAATGCTCGGCCGTCACGTCGAGGTCGCCACGCACGCTCTCGGCCTTGACGCTGCCGTGCTTGGCCTCGACGCTGAGGGCTCCGGTGCGCTCCACGCTCACTTCACCGTGCTCGCTGGTGAGGCGCACGCTCCCCGCGGCGTCCCGGATGCTCGTGTCTCCGAAGCGGACTTTCGCGGTCACGCCGGCCGCTGCATTCAGGACTTCCACCGTGCCGTGCCCGGAGTCGATGTCGAGTTCGGCGACGCGGCTGACGCGCACGTCGCCGAAGTCGTTCTCGATGCGCGTCTCTCCGGCACCCTCGACGTCCGCACGACCGTGGGAGCCCTTGACCGCGACCGCCGCTCCGGGAGGCACCCGCACTTTCAGGTGCGTCTCGAAGCCGACGTCGAAAGCATCGCTCTCCCGCTCCAGCTCGGCGCGGTTCGTCGCGATCCTGAGCCGTCCCTCCACGACCTGGGCCTCCAGGCGAACGCGCTGCGCGAAGGCTCGGGCCTTCTCCTCGCTGCCCAGGTAGACGAGCTTGCGCAGCGTGACCTCGACCTCGTCCGAACCGCCGGCCGTCACCTCGACGTCGCCGAACGCGTTCTCGATGGCGACCGGCATGCCGGCAGCCAGCTCGCGCGTGTCCGTCTCCTCGAAGTCGTAGGACGGCCCGTAGAACCGGCCGCCGAACAAACGCCAGCCGAACGGCCCGACGCCGATCTGCTCGCGCACGCGATAGGCGGTCTCGACGGAAGCGCCCAGGCACAGGATCGACGCTAGCAGGAGGATCCGGGATCCCCTCACGACGTCCTCCGCGACGAGTAGGTGAGCAGCAGCTCCAGCACGCCCCACACGATCAGCAGCAGCGGCCAGCTCTGGCGCACGACGCGAAGCAGGTCGAGCTGCCCGAGGTTCGCGAGCGAGGTCAGCACGCCGAGGGCGACCAGGCCGATGCCCACCGTGATGCCCTCGGGCCTAAAGCGCAGGGCCATCGTCCTTGCGCTCCTCGCGCCGGCGCAGCGAATCCTTGACGAACCAGGCTCCCGCGACGATGAGGACCAGCGGCCACCAGCGCGCGATCCACGCGAGGCTCAGCCAGCCGAGATTGTGGAGCAGCAGGATGGCACCCAACACGATCAGGCAAAGGCCCCAGGCCGGGGACTCTGCGACGACGTCCTCGACCGCCTCCCGCCCCGCGGCTCGGGCGGCGAGGAGCGACGCGCTGCGGAACGCGTCGACGATGTTGAAGAGGTAGACGAACGGAATGCCGAATGCGAACGGCAGCGGGTTGATCTCCACCACGCCGTAGATGCAGCCCACGAACGCGATGAAGAAGAGGAATCCCTTCTGGATCTGGCCGTTGTAGACCTGGCCGAGTCCGGGGAAGAAGAACGAAAGGCCCGCGGCGGCCCACGGGTTCTTGATGAGGGAGGGACGGCCAGGCGTGGCGCTGCCCGCTCCTGCACTCGGCTCGGGGAGGGGTGGCACGGTCGTCTGTGGCGTCTCGGAACTGCTCATGTATGGCTCCTTCGGGTCGCTCGGGCGCTCTCGTCGCGCTCACCGGCGTCAACGAGGCGTGGCGCCTCGAAGTTCGGAAAGTTTCCGCCTCGGGGCGAGCCCTGGTCCTTGCTTTCGCCGGGCTGCGGCTCAGCGGCCCGCCGACGTTCCAGCAGGCGGCGGTAGTCTTCCACCTGGTCGTTCACGCGGTCGACGCGCCCCTCGAGGGCCGTACCGACCAGGATCCTCAGCAGCCGCAGCTCCTCGACGGCGCGATCCTTGCGCTCGACGACATAGATTCCGAATCGCTCGGTTCTCTGCTTCATTCTTAGGAAGCGCGCGCGTGTGTCGGCGCTCAGCGCGGACAGCACGCCAGCGGTGAGGGCGACGGCCACGACCGCGGCGGCCGCTTGCATCCAGCGGGGCATCGCGGGCGGTCGGAGCCGCGCGCGGGGCTTGGCGAGCCGGCGCGTTGCCTCGATGACTCGGTCCACCAGGCCGAGCGGCACGGGCAGCTCTGGCGCCGTCCGCAGCGTATCCACCACTTCGCCGAATGCGGCGCGCAGCGCGGCGCACGACCGGCACGTGACCAGGTGGTCGTGGAGCTCGCCCCGGAGGCTGGGATCCAGGTTGCCCTCGAGGTGGTCAGAGAACAGCTCGCGGGCGCGGGCGCAATCCATCAGGCCCGCCCCGTCATCGCCGCGCGCTTCGCGAGCAGGCGCTTCGCCAGCTCGAGGCGCCCGCGGTTGAGTCGACTCTTGACGGTGCCGAGCGGCAGCTCCAGGACCTTCGCGACCTCGTCGTAGGCCAGTCCTTGCAGGTCGCACAGGATGATCGGCTCGCGCAGGTCCTCAGGCAGGGCGCGCAGTCCGCGCTGGACGAGCTGCACCTGCTCCTGGCGCTCGAGGGCCATCACCGGCCCCTCCTCGCCCGACGGCAGCAGCTCCATTTCACCTTCGACGCTGTCGTCATGCCGTTGCCGTTCCTCGCGCCGCCGCCGGTAGTGGTCGATCGCATGATTGCGCGCGACGGTCATCAGCCAGGTCTTGAAGGCGCCCGCGCTCGACCGGTAGCGGTCCAGGCCCTGGTACACGCGCAGGAACACCTCCTGCGTCAGGTCCTCGGCCTCGTCCACACGCCCGGAGAAGCGGTAGCACAGCCCGAATACCTTCCTCGAATGGCGCGTCACCAGCTCGCGCCAGGCTTTCTCATCACCACGCCGGCATCGGTCGAGGAGGTCGTCGTCGCCCTCGGTCACGCCTCACCCTGGAGGGCAGACCACCCCTCGAGCCGAGAAACGGACTGCGTCCGAGGAGGGTTCAAATTTCTCCGGCCGGCGGCTGTTTGACGCTGGAAGCAGCATTGTAGTAGAGTCGCGCCCAGTCAACAAGTCTATGAACCAAAAGGCTTTGCGCGGAGCCGAGGCCGCTCGTTGAGGGGTGGCCACGGCGTTCGCCTGCTGGCCGGTGCGTTCCTCGCAGTCGTGCTCCTGGGCTTCTTCTTCCGGGGTGTCGATGCGGCGGAGCTCGGGAGGGCGCTGCGATCGGCGCATCGAGGCTGGCTCACCGGGATACTGGCTTCCGCGGCGCTTACCTACGTGCTCCGTGCCTGGCGCTGGGGTGCCTTCCTTCAGCCTCTCGCTCCGGTTCCGCTCGGGCGCCTCCTGCGCGTCACCGTCGTCGCCTTCATGACGGGCCTGTTCATCCCGCGCGCCAGCGAGTTCGTGCGACCGTACCTCGTGCGGCGGAGCCACGGCGTGTCGATCGCCGCCGGCTTCGCCACCGTGGTGCTGGAGCGCGTGGTGGACCTGATCACCGTCCTCGGCCTGTTCTTTCTCTATCTCTACTTGCTGCCGTTCCCGGCCGCGCAACGCGCGGAGCCGCTGCCGCTGCTGCGCGCCGCTGGCCTGGGCGCGGCGGCGGTCGCCTTCGCGGCCATCGCCCTCCTGGCCGCATTCCACTTCCAGGCCGAACGCGCCATGGCGCTCATCCGCCGGCTGCTGGGTTGGCTGCCCGCGCGGGTTTCCGATCCGCTGGGACGCATCGCCCAGTCATTCAGCGACGGCCTGGCGGTGCTGAAGGCGCCGCTGCCGCACCTCGCGTGGATCCTCGGGCAGTCGCTGCTGCTCTGGCTGTCGATCGCCCTCGGCATCTGGAGCGCCGGGCTGGCGTTCGGCCTCGAGCTACCGTTCCGTTCCACTTTCCTGATCATGGGGTTCTTGACGGTGGGGGTCTCGATCCCGACGCCGGGCATGGTCGGCGGCTTCCACGAGGCGTATCTGATCGCTCTGACCGAGGCCTTCGGGGCGGATCGCCACGCCACCGCCGCGGCTGGTCTCACGCTCCACGCCCTCACCAACCTCCCAGTGTTGCTGGTCGGCATGTTGTGGCTTTCCGGCGAGGGCCTCACACTCGGCAAGGTCCAGGCGCTCACCGACGAGAAGGCGGAGGACCAGAGATGAAGTGCCCGTTCTGCGCACACCTCGAGGACAAGGTCGTGGATTCCCGCGAGAGCAAGGAAGGCGACGTCATCCGCAGGCGCCGCGAGTGCCTCTCCTGCGGCAAGCGCTTCACGTCGTACGAGCGCATCGACCAGGTCCCTCACCTCGTGGTCAAGAAGGACGGGCGCCGCGAGCGCTTCGACCGCGAGAAGGTGATGGCCGGTCTGCTCAAGGCCTGCGAGAAGCGGCCGGTCCCGGTGAAGAGCCTCGAGATGATCGCGGATCGCGTCGAACAGATGGTCCAGGAGAGCCCCGACCGCGAAGTCCCCAGCCAGCAGATCGGCGAGCTCCTGATGGAGCGGCTCCGCGAGCTGGACAAGGTGGCGTTCGTCCGATTCGCTTCGGTCTATCGGGAGTTCAAGGACGTCGACCAGTTCATGGCGACCCTCAAGGGCCTGCTCGAAACCCGCGAATAGCGCGTCCGGTCATCCGGCGGTCCATCTTGCGCTGCAGGTAGGTCTCGCTGAACTTCAGCAGTCGCCATAGCCTCGCATCTCGTTGAAATCCAACGACCTAATGTCGCATCCTGCCTTACGCACGGTCAAACCTGTCTCCACCCAGATGTGGCTGCCACGCTACAATGCCTCGTTTCGCGCCATGCCGCGCCGCACACCCTTCCGCAACAACGCGCGCCTCGTCCTGCTCACGACCGCCGCCGTGGGATCCCTGCTGGTCATCATCGAGGTGCTGCTCCGCAAGAGCCGCGATTTCTCGCCCGATTTCCTCGCCTCTGTCCTGCTGTACGGCCTCACCGTCCTGAACCTCACACTGCTGCTCGTCCTGCTCTTCGTCCTTGGCCGGAACCTTGTGCGGGTCATCCTCGAGCGGCGCCGAGGTGTGCTCGGCGCGCGTTTCCGGATGCGCCTGCTCCTCGTGTTCGTGCTCATGGCAACCGCGCCGGCAGTGCTGCTGATCGTCGTCGGGACGGACCTGATCCGGCAGACCGTGGACCGCTGGTTCAACGTGGATGTGGACCGCATCCTGTCCTCGTCCCAGGCGCTCGGGACGGCTCTGCGCGAGTCCGTGGCCGAGCGCAGCCGCGTCCACGCGCGTGCGCTCGCGCGCGAGCTGCAGGCGCGCCGCCTCCTCGACGCAGCGGGACAAGCGCGGCTGCGCCGTACGGTGGAGGTTCGGGCCCGTGAGCTGCACATGGACATGGTCAACGTCTTCACGCCGGAGGGCGAAGTCCTGGCGGTGATGGACCCGCGGCTGCCGTCGTTCCCCTATGACAGCGCCTCGGGCGAAGCTCTGGCCGAGGGTGGCCGCCAGGGACGCGAGGTGGAGGTCACGGTGCCCTGGGGGACAGGGGAGCTGGTGCGCGCTGCGGTCCCGGTGCGCGACGAGAAGGGTGCGGCCCTCGGGGTCGTCGTGGTGTCGAGCTTCCTGCCGGGAGACGTGGCCAACGAGGCGCGCGAGGTGCAGGAGCGCTACCTGAAGTTTCGCCAGACCCAGGCGAAGCGCGAGGCCATCCTCGGCGTCTACGTGTCGCTGTACCTCTTCCCCGCGCTCTTGATCCTCTTCGGCGCGACCTGGCTCTCGCTGTACCTCGCTCGACGCATCACCGCGCCGCTGCGCCTGGTGGCCGAAGGTGCGGAGCGCATCGCATCCGGCGAGCGTGGCGTCAAGGTGGAGTTCTCGGCGGGCAACGACGAGTTCACGGCCTTGATGGCGTCCTTCAACCGGATGTCGGAGCGCGTCGCGCGCAGCGAGGAGGAGGTCGAGCTTTCGCGCTCTGGCCTGGCGCGCAAGAACCAGGAGCTCGAGGAGCGTCGGCGCCTGATGGAGACGGTGCTCGAGACCGTCGGCACCGGGGTCATGGTCGTCGATGCCGAGGGCACCACGACGGCGTTGAACGCTGCAGCCTGCCGGCTGCTCGACTTAGACGCCTCCGCCGTCGGACGCCGCGCCGCCGATATCCTGACGGGCGCCGGCCGCTCCGAGATCCTGTCCATGATCGAGCGCCTGCTCTCGGGACGCATCGCCCGCCAGGAGCGCGAGGTGCAGTTCCCGGCGCGCGGTCGGGACCGGCAACTGGCCGTGACCGTCGTGGCGCTCTCCGGCCCGGCGGGAGCGCCGCCCGGCGGGGTCGTGGTGCTCGACGACCTGACGCCCCTGATGCGCGCGCAGAAGGTGGCGGCGTGGGGCGAGGTGGCTCGCAAGCTGGCCCACGAGATCAAGAACCCGCTCACGCCGATTCAGCTCTCGGCCCAGCGCATCCGCAAGGCGCATCTGAAGGACGCTCCAGACCTCGGCAAGATCGTGACCGAGAGCACGGGCGCCATCGTCCAGGAGGTCGACGCGCTCAAGAACCTGGTGGACGAGTTCGCGCAGTTCGCGCGGCTCCCAGCGGTCAACCTGCAGCCGGCATCGCTTCACGAAGTCGTGGATCAAGCGCTGTCGCTCTACGACGGGCTCTTCTCCAGCGTTCGCCTGGAGCGCCACTTCGCGGCGGACCTGCCGAGCCTGCGCCTGGACCAGGACCAGATGAAGCGCGTCCTCATCAACCTGGTGGACAACGCGATCGAGGCCGTGGACAAGCAGGGCACCGTCACGATCTCGACGGACTACGACCGCGGCGCCGGCCGTGTGCGACTGGGCGTCGCCGACGACGGGCCGGGCATCCCGCAGGAGGACCGCGACAAGCTGTTCGTGCCAAGTTTCTCGACGAAGAAGCGCGGCAGCGGCCTCGGCCTCGCCATCGTGAGCCGCATCGTCCAGGAGCACCAGGGCACGATCCGCGTCGAGGAGAACAGGCCGCGCGGCGCGCGGTTCGTCGTGGACCTGCCGGCGTGAAAACGCTCCGCTGAACGCGGATCGCTGCATGGAGTCGACCTGATGCGAGAGCAGATCCTGGTCGTGGACGATGAAGCGGGGGTCCGCCAGTCCCTGGTGGGCATCCTCGGCGACGAAGGCTACGCGGCGGACGCGGTCGAGAGCGGCGAGGCGGCACTGCTCGCCCTCGAAGCACGGCGCTACGACCTCGTGCTGCTCGACGTGTGGCTGCCGGGGCTGGACGGCCTCGAGACGCTGGCGAAGCTCCGCGGCCTCGATCCCGAGGTGCCGGTGGTGGTGATCTCGGGGCACGGCACGATCGAGACCGCGGTCAAGGCCGTGCGCAGCGGCGCCCAGGACTTCGTCGAGAAGCCGCTGTCACTCGAGAAGACGCTGCTCGTCGTGCGCAACACGCTGCGGCGTCGACGGCTCGAGGACGAGAACCGCGTCCTCAAAGAGCAGGTCGAGCACCGCTTCACGATGGTGGGGGAGAGCCCGGCTCTGCGAGCGCTGCGCGCTCAGATCGCCCAGGCCGCACCCTCGAACGGGCGCTGTCTGATCTTCGGCGAGAACGGCACCGGCAAGGAGCTGGTGGCCCGCAACATCCACATCCAGTCCCACCGCGCCCAGGGCCCCTTCGTCGAGGTGAACTGCGCGGCCATCCCCGAGGAGCTGATCGAGAGCGAGCTGTTCGGCCACGTGAAGGGCGCCTTCACGGGCGCACTCGCTGCACGCAAGGGGAAGTTCGAGCTGGCCGACGGCGGCACGCTGTTCCTCGACGAGGTCGCCGACATGAGCCTCAAGACCCAGGCGAAGGTGCTTCGCGTCCTGCAGGAGCAGCGCGTGGAGCCGGTGGGCGGAGCACAGTCGGTGAGCGTGGACGTCCGCGTCATCGCCGCGACCAACAAGAACCTGGAGCAGGAGATCAAGGCCGGCCGCTTCCGCGAGGACCTGTTCTTCCGCCTCAACGTGATCCCATTCCACGTGGCGCCCCTCCGCGAGAGACGTGAGGACATCCCGGAGCTCGTGCGACACTTCATCGCCGAGTTCTCGGCCGAGTACGGACGCCGCCAGAAGGAGGTGTCCCCCGAGGCTCTCGACCAGCTCGTCGCGCTCTCCTGGCCTGGCAACGTCCGCGAGCTGCGGAACATCATCGAGCGGCTCGTCATCATGACGCTCGGCGACCGCGTCGAAGCGCACCACGTTCCCGCGCCGCTCCTGGGCCTGGCTCCGGCGTCGACGGCCGCTCTGCGGCCAGCCGAGGCCCTCGCCGACTTCCCATCGCTCGCCGACGCCCGCGAGGCCTTCGAAAAGCGCTACATCTGGAGGAAGTACCAGGAGTGCGGCGGCAACATGAGCCGAACGGCCGACGCGCTCCAGGTCGAGCGCTCGAACTTGTACCGCAAGATGAAGGGCTACGGCCTGATCCCCGCACGCCGCACGGAGCCGGCCGACGCATGACGTCTGAGCCGCCGCCAGACGGCCACGGCGGTTCTTCTTGAATCGGAGCAAGGCTTTCCGGATAATCGGGACGAGCCGCGATACCTTGTCCGAAGCGCCCGCCCCTCCCTCCGCGAGCCGCATCGAGGCGCTCCTCGCCGACGGGCAGGCGCTTCTCGAAGGCGAGCGTTGGCGGGAGGCCGTGCTCCTCTACGAGCGGGTCCTGCTCCACGACCCCGACTGCAGTGCCGCGCGCATCGGCGTGACGCGAGCGCGTGCCGGCTCCTCTGAGGAGGCGCGTCGCCGCGAAGCGCGGATCCGTGAGGCTCACCAAGCGATGGCCCGGGGCGACCGCGGGACGGCGCGCGAGATCCTCGAGGGCCTGCTCGAGCGTGAGGGGGATCGGGACGCGGTGTTGACGCTCCTCGATCGCCTGGACGAGAGACAGGGCCTCGTCACGGTCGGGGCAACGCGCGTCGCGCGGCCCCACCCTCCGGCGCTCCGAGGGCCTGAAACGAACCGCCGCGGACGTCGCGCGTTCGCCTTCGGCTGGGCCCTCTTGACGCTGATCCTCGCGGGCAGCGTCGCCTTCAGTTGGGAGCGGATGGTCGGGCGTCTCGTCGAGGCTCCGGCTCCGAGTGTCCATTTCGGACCGCCTGCGACCCACTTGCCACGACCCTCGGTCGGAGACGTCGCCCTGGCTCGGGCGCGCGAGCACGCGGAACGAGGCGACGTGAGGAGCGCTCTCGGTGCGCTCGACCGGATCGCGCCCGGCGATGCCGCGTACCCTTACGCGCGCCAGTTACGGGAAAGGCTCGCGGCGAGTGCAGCGGGGGACGCGCGTTGACGTGCCCCGCTTGCCGGGCCGAAGTGATCCCGGTTCACGAGCGATGCCCTGCCTGCGGCGCGATGGTCGCGCCTGCGGTGATCGGCGCGCTGGCCCCCGACCCGGCGCGCCAGACGCCCCCTTCGCGAGCGAAGGGGGCTGCCGCACGTGACGTGGCAGGTTTGCGCAGGGCCAAGGAGCCGGCTTGGAAGGATGAGGTCAGGGACCGGGTCCAGAGACGCCGGCGGAATCGAGAGCAGGGGAGTGAAGAGCTGCCGCTGTTCGATGTGCCGCAGGGTGAGCAGAGCGTCGAACCCGAGGCGCCTCCCGAGCCCGAGGCCCGCTCCGAGATGACCATGCCCGAGCCCGCCGGGCCGGCGCTGCTGGGGGACGAAGCACACTCCGAGCGTCCGGCCGCACCGAGGATCGAGCTGGGCGGCGAATCCGCATCGGAGCCGGACCTGCTGCTTCACCCGGAGCCGGAGCCCGAGGATCCGATCCGGGTTTCGCCCGTCGACGGCGCTCGAGCACACGAGGACGACGAGCCAGAGGATGAGTGGCTGCCGCCCGTCGCGCCGACCGCGCTGCGCCCGGTCGAGCGTCCGGCCGCGTTCGGCGATCGCCTCGAGGCCGGTCTCGTGGATGCGGGGCTGCTCCTCATGCTCGATGCCATCGTGATCTACTTCGCCGGCCGCGCAGCCCAAGCCGAGCTGGCGACGGTGCTGCAGCACTGGCCCTGGCTGTTCGGGTTCCTCGCGTTCCTGGGCCTCGCCTACGCGGCCTGGTTCACCGGAACGACGGGACAGACCCCGGGGAAGATGCTGGTCGGGCTGCGCGTGGTGGAGAGCGCGGGTCGGCCGCCGAGTTGCCAGCGTGCCTTCCTGCGCGCTGCGCTCGGCGCCTTCGGCAGTGCCCTCCTCGGCCTGGGCATGCTGCCGCTCTTCTTCGATCCGGCGCGCCGAGCCCTGCACGACCGTCTGCTGCGAACCCGCGTCGTCAGGTTCTGAACCTCGACGCGCTCGTCGGCGAGCTCCGGCCGCTGCTCCTTCGCCGGCCGCTCGAACGCCCGCGCAACGCGGCACCCCACGCGATCGCCTTCGAGCTGCGTGGCCAGCGGCAGCATAGGCTGTGGGTCGACGCCAGCCGCCGCGCAGCGGGGATGTTCCTCGTCGGGCGCGCGCTCTCGGCGGCGATCGAGGAGAGCGACGTCGAACGGCTTCCAGGCCGCGACCGCCAGGCGCTGCTGCATCTGCGCAAGCACGTCGCGGGGCGCAGCGTCACATCCCTCGACCGCCCTCATGGGTGCCGTGCCCTCGTGCTTGACCTGGGCGGACCGCTCCTGGTCCTTCGGCTCTCGGGCACGCCTGCGCTGAGCCTGGTCGTGGACGACGTGGTCCTGGCCACGATCGGCGAAGGCGCCGCGGCCTGGCCGCTGCTCGCTCCGCTCGCCGACGCTCCGCCCCCGGACGCTCCGCCCCCGGACGCGCCGCTCCTGGCGCTGCCCGCTCCGCTCGAGGAGTGTCGTGATCGCGACCTCGCCGAGGCGGGTCGCGTTCGGTTCGTCGAGGCGCGCGGGGGAGAGGGCTTCGTCCTATCCACCGCGAGCTGGCTGGAGGCCGCGAGCGTCTACCTCGTGGCGCGACGCCGGGGCGAACGATTCGACAACCGTCTTCGCCGGACGGTCCATCAGAACGCGCGCGAGATCCGGCGTCTCGAGCGTCTCGAGACGAACCTCGCTCAGGACCTGGCCAGACTGCCGGCGTCCGAGGCCCTGCGGCACCAGGCAGAGGCGATCCTGGCGGCGCCCGACGCCGTCGAAAGCGGCGCCGCCGAGGCCATCGTGCGGGATCCCTACCACCAGGATGGAAGCCTTCGCGTGTCGCTGGACCCTCGCTTGAGCGCTCCCGCCAACGCCGATCGCCTGTTCGCCAGGGCGCGGCGCATCGACCGTGCCCGCGCGCAGGTGTCGCTGCGGCTGGTCGAGACGCGGAAGGGCCTCGAGGAGGCGCGCGCAGCCCAGCACCGGGCGAGCGTTGCAGAGAATGCCGGCGACCTCGAAGCGAGGAGCGCGGACCGAGAGGCCGGGGACCGCGGCGCGAGCGGACCGCCGCGTCACTACTTGAGCGGCCATGGCCTCTCGATCCTGGTGGGACGCAGCGCCCGCCAGAATCACCACCTGACCTTCCGTGTGGCGCGGCCGAACGACGTGTGGCTGCACGCGCGCGATTTCCCGGGGGCTCACGTGATCCTGCGCGATCCGGAGGGACGCGCCGGCGCGGAGGATCTCCGCGACGCGGCCGAGGTCGCGGCCTATTTCAGCGACGCCCGCCTGGAGTCGCGCGTCGATGTCCACGTCACGCGCCGCAAGCACCTCCGGCCGGCGAAGGGTGGCCCGGGCCGCGTCTTCGTGCACCATTCCGACACGATGCGCGTGACGCCGAAGGATCCGGAGGGCCGACTGCGCAGACGGTCAGCGATAGCCACGCAGTAAAGCCACGAGCAGCGGAGCCAACGCCCGCGTGCTGCCCCCGCGCTATGATCGCCGCCCATGCCGAGCCATCCGCTCGACCCGCCGGCCTTCGCGGTCGCGACCGGCCTCGGCTCGGGCTATTCACCCTTCGCGCCGGGCACCGCCGGCTCCCTGGTGGGGCTCGCGCTGTTCTGGCCGCTGTGGACGCTTCCTTTTGCGTGGCAGGCCGCAGCTTGCGCGGCGCTCTTCGCGCTCGGCACCGCGGCTTCGAGCCGCGTGGCGCGAAGCCTCGGCATCGAGGATCCGGGCATCGTCGTAGTGGACGAGATCCTCGGCATGTGGGTCACCTTGCTGTTCGTACCCATGTCGGCATGGACCGCCACCCTCGGCTTCTTCCTGTTCCGTGTCATGGATGTGCTCAAGCCGTACCCCGCGCGGGATCTGGAGGCGCTCCCTGGCGGCCTCGGGATCATGGCCGACGACGTCGCCGCAGGGCTGTACGCGAACGTCGCGCTCCAGGTGGCGGTCGTCGCCGCGAGGCACGCGGGCCTCTGATGCGCGCCGAGCTGATCGCGATCGGCAGCGAGCTGCTCGTTCCGCCGCGCAGCGAGACGAACGGCGCCTACATCACGAGCCGGTTGCGCGAGATCGGGATCCCGGTCGTGGCGCGCCTGACGGTGGCCGACGACCTCGAAGCGCTGACGCTGGCGTTTCGCCACGCACTCGCGCGAGCCGAGATCGTCATCGCGACCGGCGGCCTGGGCCCGACCGAGGACGACCTCACGCGCGAGGCGGCCGCCGCCGCGCTCGGCGTGGACTTGAGGCGCGACGCGGGCTACCTCGACGCGCTGAAGGCGCGCTTCGCGCGCTACGGGCGCCCGATGGCTCCAGTCAACGAGAAGCAGGCCGACCTGCTCGCGGGCGCCACGCTCCTGTCGAACGCGAGAGGCAGCGCGCCCGGCCAGTACCTGGAGAAGGATGGCCGCCTGCTGGTACTGCTCCCGGGGCCGCCGAACGAGATGGAGCCGATGCTCGAGACGCAGGTGATGCCGCTTCTGCGTGCGCGCTCGGGCGGGCGCGTTCTGCGCCGCCGTGTCCTGAAGATCGCCTCGATGTCGGAGAGCGACGTCGAGCAGGCGCTCGCGCCGGTGTACAAGACCTTCGCGAACCCGCAGACGACGATTCTCGGCGCTCCCGGCCAGGTCGAGCTCCACTTGGTGGCCGAGGCGGAGTCGCACGCGGCGGCCGAGGAGCGCAACGAGGCGCTCGCGGCCCGCATGCGCGAGGCGCTGCCCACGCGTATCTACAGCGAGGACGGCCGCGATCTCACCGTGGTCGTCGCCGCGCTGCTCAGGGATCGAGCGCTCTCCATTGCGCTCGCCGAGTCGTGCACCGGCGGCCTCCTGGCCTCGCGCCTGACCGGGGTCCCCGGCGCCAGCGCGTTCCTCGAGCGCGCCTACGTCACCTACGGCAACCGCGCGAAGGTCGAGCTGCTGGGGGTCCCGGAAGCGCTGCTGGCCGCCAGGGGGGCGGTGTCGGAGGAGGTCGCGCGGGCGATGGCGGAGGGCGCGCGATCGAGGGCCGGCGCCGACATCGGCATCGGCATCACGGGCATTGCCGGGCCGGACGGCGGCACGCCCGAGAAGCCGGTGGGCCTCGTCTACGTCGCGCTGGCGGGTGTCGCCGGGGAGAGAATCCGCCGCGCGCTCTTTCCGGGCGAGCGTGAGCGCGTGCGCTTCCAGGCCAGCCAGCTCGCCCTCGAGATGCTGCGCCGCGGGCTCCTGGGCCTCGAAGGCTGACCGCGGGCCCGTGGGCATCCGCGCCTTCGTCGCGCTGGATCTCGACCAGGCGGCGCGCGAGCGGTTGGAAGGCGCGATCGAGGTGCTGAAGCCGCAGCTCGCCGGCATGAAGTGGGTGCGGCCCAACGCCATCCACCTCACCCTGCGCTTCCTGGGGCCCTCGACCCCGGACGCGCTCGAGTGCCTGAAGCCGCGCCTCGCGTCCGCGGCCTTTGCCTGCTCGGCCGCCGATGCGCGTCTCACGGGCTTCGGCCTGTTTCCTGAGCGGGGCGCGCCCCGCGTGCTCTGGGTGGGTCTCGAGTTCGCCGCGCCGCTCCTGAAGCTGCAGGCCGACACCGAGGCGGCGTCCGTCGGTTGCGGCTTCGCGCCCGAGCCGCGCCGCTTCGCGCCGCACCTGACGCTGGGACGCTGGCGCGAGCACGGGCCGCGGCCGGCGCTGCCCGACGTCGGCATGGGCGTGGCGCATCTCGACCGGCTCGTGCTCTATCGGAGCGAGCTGCGCCGCGGCGGGGCGATCTATACTCCGCTCGCGACCTTTCCCCTGGGCGGCTGATCCAATGAACCTGGCCTGTGTGCTGGCCCTCGCCTATCTGCTCGGCTCGGTTCCGTTCAGCTTCCTCGTCGCGCGGTTCTTCGGCGTCCCCGACGTACGCGAGGTCGGCAGCGGCAACGTCGGCGCGACCAACGTGATGCGGAGCGCGGGGAAGGCCGCCGGCATCCTGGCCTTCGCGCTCGATGCCTCGAAGGGCGCGATCGCCGCCCTCGCGGCGCAACGTCTCGCGTCCGGGCCCGTGCTGCCTCCGCTGGCCGCCGCCGCGGCGGTGCTCGGGCACATGTTCCCGGTGTGGCTCGGCTTCCGCGGCGGCAAGGGAGTGGCGACCGGAGCGGGCGCGTTCCTGCCGCTGGCCCCGCTCGCGACGGCTGTGGCCATCTCCGCTTTCGTCCTGACCGCCCTGGCGACGCGCTATGTCTCGCTGGGCTCCGTGGTGGGGACGCTGACGCTGGCCGCCGCCGCTTTCCTCACCGGTGCGCACCCTGCCCTCGCATGGTCCGCCACCGTGATCGGCGCGCTCGTCGTCTTCAAGCACCGTGCGAACCTCGAGCGGATCGTGCGGGGCACGGAGAGTCGCGTTGGGGGCTCCAAGCGGTGAGGATCGGCGTGATCGGCGGGGGCTCCTGGGGGACGGCCCTGGCGATCCACCTCGCGCGCGCCAGCCACGGCGTCCGGCTGTGGTTGCGGGACGCCGACGTTGCCGCCCAGATCGTCGAGAGCGGCGAGAACCGCGCCTACCTGCCGGGCGTCCGAGTGCCTTCCGCCGTGATGCCCACCACCGCGCTCGACGAGGCGGTCGGCGCTGCCGAGCTCGTTCTCATGGTGATCCCGTCGGAGTTCTGCCGCGGCGTCTACAAGGATCTGCGTGCGCGCTTGCCCGCAGGTGTCGGGCTCGTGTCCGCGACCAAGGGCCTCGAGCTCGACACGCTGAAGCGCATGACCGAGGTCGCGGGCGAAGAGGTGCCGGGACACTCGCTCGCCGTGCTCTCCGGGCCGTCCTTCGCCATCGAGGTCGCCCAGGGGCAGCCGACCGCGGTCGTGGTCGCCTCGCGGGACGCGGCCTTCGCGGAGGCGCTGCAGCGCAGCGTCTCGACGCCGGCGTTCCGCGCCTACGCGAGCGCCGACGTGGTCGGCGTCGAGCTGGCCGGCGCCTTGAAGAACGTGATCGCCATCGCCGCGGGCATCGTGGACGGGCTCGGCATGGGACACAACACCGCCGCGGCCCTCGTCACGCGCGGGCTCGCCGAGATCGCGCGCCTCGGCGTGTCGCGCGGCGGCCGCGCCGACACGTTCTCGGGCCTCGCCG